>JAJYVT010000059.1 GCA_021791845.1 Actinomycetes bacterium
GTCGAACCCGTAGGCCCGGCGCCCCGACTTGAAGATGCCGATCTCGATCTCTGCCACGGTGCCTCCACCCGGTTGACGACTGGCCACACTGTACCGGCCGGGCCCTCGGCGACCGTGCCGCCGGAGGCGGCCCGGAGGCACGCCGGAAGCGACCGGGGGGCCCGGCTCGCCGCAGCGGCGGGCGGGGCGGAGACGGCGCGTATCTGACGGCGACGGCGGCGCTCGTCTGGCCATGGTCGAGCACCGAGCCCCCTCCGCGCTCGGCGCCAGGATCTGGGAACGGTACGTGAGCCCGGACACGCCGGGGTCCCTCGCGTCACGGGCCCGCGCCAAGCGGTGGAGCGAGTGCGCCGAGCGCTTCCCCGACCTGGCCCGGATGCGGGTGATCGACTTGGGGGGCTACGTCAGGAACTGGGATGCGGCGCCGGTGCGGCCCAGGGAGCTGACCGTGGTGAACCTCGACCGTGCGGGCACGGCCGGCGGCGCCGACGGGGCGAGAACGTTGTTCGCAGACGCGTGCGACCTTCCACCCGAGCTCTTCGGGCACGGCTTCGACCTCGTGTACTCGAATTCGCTCATCGAGCACCTCGGAGGGCGGTGGCGGCGGCAGGCGTTCGCTCGCGCCGTCGCCCGGCTGGCCCCGCACTGCTGGATCCAGACGCCGTCGTCCACGTTCCCCATCGAGCCGCACTGGATGTTCCCTGGCTTTCAGTTCCTCCCCATCTCGACCCGAGTCCGCATATCGAAGCGGTGGCGCTTCGGGAGCGAGCCCATGACCGACTGGCCCCACGCTCGGCTCGTCGACGCCTGCCTCTCGGTGGAGCTCGTCAGTGCCACCGAGATGCGGGACCTCTTCCCGGACGCCGAGCTCGTCCACGAGCGGGTGCTCGGGATGAGCAAGTCGTTGATCGCGGTCCGTTGACGCCGACGGCGGCACCGCAGCGGGCGCCGCCGAACCCGTCGGGAGCGCCCTCAGCCGCCCGAGCCGGTACCGGGCGCCGGGGCCACGTCGTTCGAGGTGACCAGGGCTGTCGCCTCGGAGACCGTGCTGACCGAGACGACGGTCCACCCCGGGTCGGCGGGATCGGCCCTGCCCACCCTCTGCGCCAGTGTGGCCTTCAGCGCCGCGCACTCGCTGGGTGTGCCCTGGTAGGTGATCGTCGTCCTCGAGGGCGTGGCCGCTGCGTCGGAGAGGACGTAGTTGACGGCGCACACCGCCACGCCCACCGTCGAGCCGCGTGTGAACGGCTGCGGACCGCCGGGAGGAACACCCGGAGCTGAGAGCGTCGTCGTGACGCCTGTCGTCGCGACCGGAGCGGCGCCGGACGAGCTGGGTGCAGAGGACGGCCCGCTCGCGGCCAGGGACGCGCTTCCTCCCGGTGCCGGCCCAGGTGCCGGTGCACTCCGTCGCGTCGACGAGCTGGCATCCGCGGTCGTCCTCGAGGCTGCCCTGCCGGACCGGGCCACGCTCGCCTGGTCCCTCGCGCCCTGGACCGCTGCGGCGGCGGAAGCGCCCCGGTGCCGCTGGTCTCGACCGGCGGAGCCCGCTCCTGGGACGACCGCCGCCGCGGCCGCGCTGCCGGCGATCAGCGCCGCTCCCGCGAGCAGGGCCACCTTCGTCGAGATCCTCGCCATGTCGAGACCGCCTTTCCGGCCCCGGCCTGCACAGGGTGCTGCACGTGACCGCGCTCCTCTTCGATCAGACGAGCGCGGACGCCGCCCGGAGATACGTTCGCACCGCGGCCGTGTCCCGTATCACCAGCTCGCGGGAGGTCTCGTTGTACCTACGGAAGGTCCCGTCGAGCACATCTTGGGGCTGGGGATGATGGGGGCGTTCGAGACAGACGGACGGCGGGTGCGAACAGCGTGTGCTCAGGCGTGGAGCGGACCGATGACCGCTGATGCAGGACGGAAGGGCGCGGCTCCACGCTGCCGAAGATGATCGTCTTCTCGCTCATCGACGACGAGGTCGCGGAGCCCGAGCGCCGGCGCTCGTTGTTCGCGGGAGACCTGTTCGTCTACAGCCCCCGGCCGAGCACCCGGGCGATCGCTGGGGCGACGCAGGAGGTGCTCGAGGAGCTGCTCGGGCCCGACGCGATCTGGGCACAGCAACGGATGAGCGAGGAGGAGTTCACGGAGCGGTTCATGGCGGCGGCGGCGGAGCTGGGCCACGTCCTGCCCGAGGTGGCCAGCGCCCTCGTCACCGACTTCGGGAGCGACGCCGACACGACGTACGTGGGGACCCCCGCTCTCGTGGCCGCGACCGGCATGGGGTTCATCGCCCACGGCCTCGGCGTCCGGCTGCACCCGCACCGTGACACGTGGTACGCCGCCCCACGCTGCCAGCTCAACTGGTGGATCCCGCTGTACGACCTCGATGCCAGCGCGTCCCTCGCCTTCCACCCGCTGCACTGGGGCATGCCGGTGAACAACACCTCGAGCGAGTTCGACTACGACAAGTGGTCCGAGGCCAGCCGCTTCGGCGAGGACCCGATCCCGTCCGACCCGCTCGCCCAGCCCCGTGCGCTCGACCCGATCGACCTCACACCGGAGGTCCGGATCTGCTGCCCGGCCGGAGGAGTGATCGTCTCGTCCGCCGCACAGCTCTGGTCGGGTTCGCCCAACGAGGCGCTGAAGACGAACTTCAGCCTCCACTTCACGTCGGTCAGCGAGACAGACCTCGTGTCGGGCAACGGGCCGGCGAACCTCGATGCCGACCCCCGCGGGACGTCGCTGTCGCGCTTCGTCCGCTGCAGCGATCTCGCCCCGCTCCCCCATGAGCTCGCCGAGCGCGAGCTCCAGCGGCGCGAAGCCGGTTCTGCCGTCCGGAGGCGGGGTCGCCACGGCTGAGGGTCGCCACCCCTGAGGCGCAGCCCGGTGCACCTGCGGGCGCGCCAGGCGCTATGCCGACGCGCCGAACTCGCGGGTTGCTCGTGCGCCGGCCGCCGCCCCGAACGGGTGGTGCCGGCTCGCGGATCCGCCCGGATCGCGCACGGCGCGCTCGAGCGTCCAGCCCGCGTTCCGGGCGAGGGCTGCGGCAGCCAACTGAGAGTTGACGCCGAGCTTCTGCAGGATCGACTTGATCTGCGAGCGCACCGTCGACACGGCGACGCACGACTGGGCCGCGATCACCTCGGCGACGCGGCCGTCCATGAGCTCTGCGAGGACGAACCTCTCTCGCGTCGTCAAGATGTCGAACGCCGCCAGGCGGGAGTCCCCGGTCCGCGCCCGCCCGGCGCTGGAGAACACCAGCCGGTCCCGCTCCCCCTGTTCCAGCACCGGGCTCCCGGTGGTCACGCGATGCATGACCTCGGTCAGGAGGCTGAGGGGCGCGCCCTTGTCCACGACCGTGGTCGCTCCGGCGGTGAGGCACCGCGCAACGACGGCGGAGTCACGTCGCCCACTCAGCGCGACGACTGCGACGCCCGCGGCGCACAGGACGGCGATGCTCTTCGCAGCGACGGGGGCGTCGACGGACTCGACGTCCACCAACGCCGCAACGGGGCGCCAGTCCACGAGGTCCTCCAGATGGGCGACCGTGACCGGGACCACGAACCGGGCGGAGAATGTCAGCTGGTTGAGGGCGATCGTCACGGTCTCGGCGATGATCAGGTTCCCGCAGACCACGAGCACACGTTCCCGGTCCACGGAATTGCCGGCGCCTCTGGCGGTGGGCCGGGTCATCGGCCCTTGGCCCCCGTCTTCTCCACAACGCTGCACAGAAGCGCCCATACCGACACACACTTGCTCCATGGGGAGGTCTCCGCGCCTCCCGGCCTGGAACGTCGGTTTCGCCCTCGCTCCCTGCAGCCCCGGCGACCAGCTCGAGCATGCAGTTCTACGCGCCTGTTCCTGCGGCGAACGTACGCCCGTTGCTCCGAGGATGTCAAGGGAGCTTTGGGGAGCCGACTTCTCGCACCCGGCAAGCATGTATCAGCGGGCGTCCCCGCATCTCTCCCCTGCGTCGCTCGCCGGGATCGCGCCACCCCCAGCCGCCAGGCCGGGTGGCGGCCACCGGGAGCACCGAGTGCACACCAGGGACGGAGGAGACGGGAGCGGGCAGGTGACGGAGCAATTGCTCGATGTGCGTGGTTCGGCTCGCCTCGTCCGCCGATCGTGGCGGCTCGTCGGCGTCCTGGTCCTGCTGGGAGCCGCCGGGGTCGGGGCTTACGAGATCGCCGAGCCCCCCACGTACCATGCCTCGGCGCTCGTGCTCGTACCCGCGGTCCCGGGCTCGAGCGCGTCGGGCGCCACATCGACGGCCGCGTCCCACGGCCCGACAACGGCCTCGCAGATCGCGCTCAGCGCGGACGTGCTCATGCCGGCAGCCCGGTCGGCAGGCCGCCCCCTGTCGCTCCGGGCCCTCGAGCAGCAGGTCTCGGCGGTCGAAGTGGCCCCGAGCATCCTCCGGATCACCGCGGCGGGGTCGACCCCCTCGCAGAGCGAGGCACTGGCCAATGCCGTCGCCTCCCATTTCGTGCGCTTCATGACGGCCTCGGGGGCGTCGGCGAGCTCGAGCGCCATCGCCGGCCTCGAGTCCGAGGCGTCGCAGCTCGAGACCCAGGCGGCCGACGTGCGGAGGGAGCTCGCCGCCGTCCAGCAGCGCATCACCGGTGAGGGGAGGTCCTCGGTGGCCGGGAAGGAGGACGCCTCGCTGGCGAGCCAGCTCGCGGCGGAGGAGTCGGCACTGGGCCTGCAGCTCAGCAGCGTCACGAGCCAGATCAGCGAAGCGCAGCTGGGCCAGGTCTCGGCGGCGCAAGGCACCGAGGTGATCCAGCGAGCCAGCACAGCGGCGCTGCCTTCCGGGTTCTCGCTGGTGCTGCCGATCGTTCTCGGCGGCATCGGCGGGGTCCTCGTCGGGTCGGTGCTCGCCGTCGCCCGCAACCGGAGGGACCCGAGGCTCCGCACGCGCGACGCGCTCGCCGAGGCGCTCGGTGCCCCGGTCGTGCTGGCGCTCGACGTCAAGGCCCGGCGGACGATCGGGGAGTGGTCCGAGCTCTTCGAACGGCATCAGCCCTCGGTGGCCGGTCAATGGGCGGTCCGAAAGGCGTTGCGGGAGCTGGGCGTCGACGAGGCGGCCGGCAGTCTCGAGGTGCTGTCCTTCGGGGACGATCGGGCGGCGGTGGCGCTCGCCGCCGAGTTGGCCCTGGCCACGGCGACGTCCGGCTTCCCCACCACCTTCTCCGTCATCGCCACGGGAACGGACGGCACGGCCCTGCGGTCCGTCTGCAGCCGACCCGACGACGACGCCGGGTGGCCCCGCCCGAACCTGCGCCTGGTCGACGGCGACCCGGCACAGGACGGGGGCGACGGAGGGCTCTCGGTGACCGCAGTCGTTCTCGACGAGGACGGGCCGGGGCGAGAAGGCCACCAGCACAGCGGGGTCACGGTGCTCGCGGTCTCCTCCGGCTTCGCCTCGTCCGACCAGGTGGCGCGCACTGCCATCGCCACCGCCGACGCCGGCAGGCCGATCTGCGGCATCTTGTTGGCCAATCCCGCGCCGGACGATCAGACGGTCGGGCGCCCACGGCGAGGGAGGGTCGGCGCGCCGCTGGTCGGGCTCCGGGGCGGCATCCCGTCCACCGCGGGGAGGCAGCGATGAACACCGAGTGGCTCCCGCCTCCCGACGAGGTGCCGCCGGCACCGGCCCGCTCCGGCGATCGCCAGCCGTGGGTGGTGCGCGACGAGCCCTGGGTCGCGCCCGAGCCGGGGACCGGACGGGCAGGCTCCGAAGCGGCCGTCGAGGGCTCGGCCGGGTGGACGCCGACCGGGCGGCTCGTGAACCTCCGCTTCCTTCGGTCCGCCCTGCGCCGGCTCCGGTGGCTGTGGCTGGCGACGGCCGCGCTCGGGCTCGTCGGCGGGCTCACCTACCACCTCGTGGTTCCGCTTCGCTACACAGCCACGGCCACGCTCTTCCTGGTACAGCCGGCCACCGGCACAGCGGCGCCTGCCAACGAGATCGCAATGCTCGACACCGTTGCCGTCTCGAAGCGAGCGCTGGCCTTGCTGGGCGAGAAGGGCGTCTCCCCGACCGCCCTCCTCGGGAAGCAGCCGGGCACGATGTCGACAAGCAACAACGTGCTCGTGCTGACCATCTCGGGGCCGTCGCCGGCGGAGGCCGTGCGACGGGTCGACGCCGTCGCCCAGGCGTTCCTGTCGTTCCGGGCGCAGCGCTACGAGGCCGAGACCCAGGCCGTGCTCGCCGCCGAGCACCGGCAGCTGCGCGCGCTCGAGCGGCAGGTGTCGGCGCTCGAGGCGCAGATCAGCCGCATTCGGCCCGCGACGTCCACGCGGCTCGGCGCGCTCGCCAACCAGCGCGGGATCGACACAACGCAGATCGCCAGCCTCGAGTCCTCGATCCAGCAAGCCGCCCTCGGCACCGTCGCGGTGACCAAGGGAAGCAGGGTCATCTCCCCGGGGACGGTCCTGCCGGTCTCGAAGAAGAAGGTGCTCGGCCTCGACGGGATGACCGGACTGGCGGGGGGGCTCGGAGGCGGGCTCCTGCTCGCGACCGTGATCGCCGTGCTCAGCGACCGCCCTCGGTCGCGCGAGGACGTCGCCAGCCTGCTCGGCGTCCCGGTCGACCTGAGCCTCGGGAAGCTGGAACGGAGGCGGGCGGCAGGCCCAGCCCGGTTCCTCGAGCGACCCTCCATCTGGGACCTGTCCCTCGATCCCGCCGAGGGCCTGTCGGTCCTCGCCCGCTATCTCGGTGACCGCCTTCCCGCGGACCAGGACGCCCCGTGCGCGTTGGTCCTGGCAATTGACGATGTCGAGGTGACGGCGGCGGCCATGCTGCTGGCCGCGAACAACCTCGCCCTGTCGGGCAAGCAGCCGGTGCTGGTGGACGCAACCGTCGCTCGGGAGCTCGCGCAGGCACTCGGGATCGACGGCGTCGGGACGTGGGCCGTCAGCCCGGCGACAGGCCCTCCGCTGCACCTCCTCGTGCCGCCGCGCCCGTGGGAGGACGGGGACGTGACCGGCGACTCCAGAGTACCCGAAGGGGCCGTCTACCTCGTGCTGGCCACCATCGACCCCGCCGTCGGAGCGGAGCACCTCCGGCGATGGAGCGACCACGCGGTGGTGGCACTCGCCGCCGGCGGCTCCTCGGCGCAGCGCATCAGCGCCATCGGCGAGCTGCTTCGGGCCGCCGACGTGGCCATCGGCTCGGTGGTGCTGTTGGACGCCGACCCGCACGACGAGAGCGCCGGACGGACGGCCCGGCCGGCGTGGGACTGGTGACGGCTCCGCCTGTGCTCGCGGAGGGACCGACGTGACGTCGCTCGGCGCCCAGGTCCTGCAACGAGCACCCTCGCCCGCCCTGACCCGGTTCCGGGCATGCGTGGCGCCACGATCGGACGCCGCAGTGCGGCGCCGGCTGGGGCTCGTCTGGGGGTTCCTCTTCCTCAACGTGCTCACCTACTACACAAAGTCGGTGCTCGTGCCGATGCCCCACTCGGTCGGCAAGGTCATCACGCAGGGATCGCTCACGGTGGCCCTGGTCATCGCCCTCTCGGTCAACCGCAAGGTGGTGATCCGCCCCAACCTCTTCCTCTTCCTGCTCACCGTGCTCTGCGTGACCACGACGATGATCAGCGTCCAGGCCTACTTCGGGCTCGGGACGCCGCTGCGGGCGTTCCGCCTGGTCGAGTTCGTCGCCGTCCTCTGGCTGGTGACGCCCTGGTGGGGGCGGGACGACCTGCTGTTCGTGCGGTTCCTCCGCCGGACCCTCGTCGTGATCCTGGCCACCGTGGTCGCCGGCATCGTGCTCTTCCCGGGGCGAGCGATCGGCGCGGCCACCGGTCATCGGCTGACCGGTGTGATCTGGCCGATCCCCGCCACCCAGGTGGCCGAGTACGCCGCCATCCTGGGAGGCGTCACGACGGTGCTGTGGTTCACCCACTTGGTGCGGGCACGCGTTGCCGCCGTCACCATGGCGGCGAGCATCGTCTTCATCGCCCTCGCGCACACCCGGACCGCACTGCTCGCGATGTGCGCGGGCGTCCTGGTGGCCGCCCTGAGCCTGTTCCTCAGCCGGCGACGGGTCAGGAAGGCGGTCGCCGTGACGGCGGTGGTCGGGGCGATCGTCGCCGTCAGCTTCGCCCCCTTCCTCTCGTCGTGGTTCGTGCGCGGGGAGAGCGCCAAGGAGCTCGCCTCCCTCACGGGTCGCAGCAGCCACTGGAGCCTGGTGATGGCCCAGCCCCGCACAGAGGTCGAGACCCTGTTCGGCTTTGGGATGTCCAACGACTCGATCGACGGGCTCCCGATCGACTCGAGCTGGTACTCGGGCTACCTGGACCAGGGGCTGGTGGGCGACATCCTCGACGCCGGCACCCTGCTGGCGCTGCTCGTGCTCGCCGCCCTGAGCCCGCGGGGACCTCGCAGGGCGGTGGCGTTCTTCCTGGTCGTCTACTGCTGTCTCTCCTCGGTGACCGAGACGGGCCTCGGGCAGGCGACCCCGTACCTCCTCTACCTGGGCGTGGCCGCGTCGGTGCTGATGGCGCCGCTCTCCTCGTCCCCTCCGGCGCTCGCCGCGCCGGGCGAGCCCGCCGGGCCGCCTACGACGGCGGCGTGACGACCTTCAACCGGCACTGGAGCTGTCCGTGGGCCATCCGTCCCGTGCCGAGCAGGGTGGTGGTCGGAACCGCCTCCCCGAAGCGGGGCGAGTACCACCCGAGCAGCGGGGTCGTGCTCCCCCGGTGCCGGGTCCACACGAGCTCCGGCGCCAGGGCGAGGGTGGCGGTCACCCGGTCGCCTCGGGAGCCGGTCCACCGCAGGGTCGCCAGATGGCCGGCCAGGTCGCACTCGACGTCCGGGCCGAGGTGGAACGCCAGACGGACGGTGTGGGCGCCCTCGCTCGCCAGGTGGTCGACGAGCTCGAGGGAGGAGTCCGAGGGATCGAGCCGGACGACCCGGCGGTGGAGCGCCGGCGGTGCCAGCCGGCGGTACCCGTCGTGGGTCGCCGACCACTGTTGCGACCCGCCACCGCCGACGACGACGTCGTCGATCGTCGTCCGGGCGGCCCTGGTCCACATGAACGGACCTCCGGCGAGCGACTGGTCCTGACCGTCGAGCTCGACCGTGTTGTGCGCCAGGGTCGAGCGGAAGTACGCCCGCCAGGTCGGGTTCCCCTGGTAGCAGTACGTGCCCGGATCGATCAGGACCTCCGTGCCGTCGTACCGCACCTCGACCGACAGTGCGTCGGCATGGGCGTGGGCGGCGATGGAGAGGAACCCGTGTGGTCCGCCGTCGCACCGGCACCACAGCTCGTGGTCGGCTCCCGCGGGGCTCCGCAGGATGGTCAGGCCCGCACCGGGGAAGTGCGGCGGCCGCTCGGTCGGCCGGCCACCGACGGGCACCCGGCGGCCGACCAGCGCCGCCAGCAGGGCGCTCTGGGCGTCCGGCACGGTCGCCGGCCACCAGGGTTGTGGCCCGAAGACCGCCGCCCCGGTCGCCAGGAGCGACCGCCAGCGGTCGGCGGTGAGCACCAGCGCCCGGCCGTCGTCGGCGTCGCCGTAGCGCGGCGGCCGTCCCGAGCGGTCGCACGCGGCCGCCGTCACGTCCAGCATCGCGCACAGCAGGTCCCAGGTGGCCTGGGAGAGTGGCGCTCCCACCGCCTCCGCCTCGGCCGCCGCCACCAGGCCGAGCTCCGCCACCAGGCCGTGGTACTCGAAGGCCTGCTCGCGGTTCACCCCGTCGGCGAAGGTGTTGCGGGCCAGCTGGGTCTCGAGGCGGCCGGCCCCCTGCGCTCGCCAGCGTTCGCTCTCGGCGAACCAGGGGAAGGCGCAGCTGGCGACCAGCTGGCCGGCAGCTTCGGCGATCGCGTGGTTGTTGGCCGACGATCCTCGGCTCGGGAAGGCATCGAGGTACCGCTGGTGCCAGTAGACCTGGTGCTGTGCCACCTCGTTGTCCTCGAAGAGCGACGGCGCTGTCGCCCATCCCGTGAGCAGGCGGCGGACCCACGCCCAGGAGATGAGCCGGATGCCGAGCTCGATCCCGCTCGCCCAGTTGACGCCCGTGAGCACCGGGTTCTTCGACCACCACGATGCCAGGTGGTCGGCGATCATCCGTGGGTAGCGCGCGTCGCCGCTGCACTGCCACGCGAGGGCCAGCACCGTGAGGTGCTGATGGCGCGACAGCTCCCAGACGTGCTTGACGCTGCGGCGCTCGGATCCCCCCCGGTAGTCGACGCGGAAGGCGCACCTGCCCTCCGCAAAGGACCGTCCGGTCGTCGGGTCGAGCGACCACGCAGGCTCGACCATGTCGGTGCGAAGGGAGCCGAGCAGCCTTGCCCTTCCGGCCAGGAGCATGTCGGCCGCCGCCAGGAGCTCGTCCCGCGCCGCACCGTCCAGCGCCTCGAGGACCGCGGTCGCCGGGAGGGCGGGAGCACGTCGGCCGCCGGGGATGCTCCGCCGCGCTGTTCGATGCGCCGGTCCCGGTGCGATCGCCGGGCCCCCGAACCTCCGGCGCGCCCACAGCGCCTGACGAGCGCGGTCCTCGACCCGCCAGCACACCTCGAGACCGGACATCCGACGCAGCCGTCGCAGGCGCCAGCCCAGCTGCTCCATGCCGGCGCGGGTCTGGCCCATCACACCGTGACGGCCCTCCCCGTGCCGAGGCTCGTCTCGACCGCGAGGGTCGCGCTCGTCGTCGCGGCCAGCGACGCCAGCGTGATCGGCATGGGACCGCCGGTCCGCACGGCATCGAGGAAGGCGGCGATCGCTCCGGCCTGGCCCTTGTCCGGGCTCCCCCACGCCCGAAGGGTGCGGTGGCGGCGGCCCTGCCACACCGCGGCGCGACGGAAGTTCTCGAAGCGAGCCGTCCTCCCGTGGGCCGAGACCTCGAACGTCTCCTTCGGGTAGCGCGGACTGCCCTGGCTCACGTAGTCGATGCTCGCCACCGAGCCGTCGTCGTAACGCACCGTCACGTGCAGGTCGTCACGGGTCCGTGCACTGCGGGCCTCGGCCTCGAGCGGAGCGGCGCCGAGCCACCAGCCGATCGTGTCGAGGAAGTGGCCGCCCTCGCCCACGAAGCGCGAGCCCTCCAGGGCGGCGTTCCGGTACCAGCTCTTGGCTGCCAGCGGCCCGGCATTGACCAGGTAGTGGACGACGGCACCCTCGGTGGCGGCTCCGAACGCCGTGCGGAGCCGCTGCAGGAGCGGCGCGAACCGCCGGTTGAACCCGACCATGAGCCGGTCGTTGCCGGTCTCCTCCACGACGCCGGCGATCCGGGCGAGCTCGTCCCCGTTCAAGGCGAGTGGCTTCTCGACGAAGGTGGCCTTGCCGGCCAGGAGGGACTGGCACACGAGCGCGGCGTGGCTGTGGTGGCGCGTCACGACGAAGACCGCGTCGAGCTGGTCGTCGGCCAGGAGCCGGCTGACGTCGGTCGACGCCTCCGTGAAGCCGAACCGTCGTTGGGCGTTCGCCGCGCCGAGCGACGAGGTGGTGACGACGGTGACCAGCTCGACGTCCGTCCGGCGCCGGAGGGCCGGGAGCAGCACGGAGGAGGCGTAGGCGCCCGCGCCCACGAACCCCACCCGGAGCCGGCCGGCTCCCGGGGGCCGTGCCGCCGCCGACGTCGGCCGCGGCGGCCGCTCCACTGGCGCTGCCGCTGCCCCCGGGTCCTCGTGCGGCTCAGGGTGGGTGTACTCGAAGAGGTAGCCGATCCCGTCGAGCGCGCCGGAGCGGAGGCGGGCGTAGACCTCGGGCGCCGACTCCAGCGGGAAGGTCTCCGAGGTGCAGAGCTCCATGGCGAGCTGCCCGCGTGCCAGGAGGTCGAGGAAGCACTGCATGTTCCGGCGCTCCGTCCACCGCACGTACCCGGCGGGATAGTCCACGCCGTCGAGCTCGTAGGAGGGGTCGTAGCGGCCCGGCCCGTAGGACCTCGAGAACCGCAGTTCGAGCTCCTTGTCGTAGTAGGCGTTCCAGGGCAGGTCGAGCTCGAGCTTGCCGACGTCGACCACCCGTGCCCGGTCCCTGGCCAAGCGCGCCGCCACCTCGACCGGGCCGTTGGTCGGTCCCCCGGCGGTGAGCAGGACGACGTCGGCGCCGATCGATCCCGTCACGTCGCCGACGACCCGCTCGATGCGATCGAGCCCGCCCTCGCGTGGCGTGTCGCACGCCAGGGCACCGGCCTTCTCCGCCAGCCGGCAGCGTTCGGGGACGACGTCGAGGCCCACCACCGTGACGCCTGCGGCGACGAGCAGCTGCACGGTCAGCTGGCCGACCAGGCCGAGCCCGACCACGCAGGCGGTCTCTCCCAGTTGCAGCTCGGCCCGCCGTACCCCCTGCATGGCGATCGCACCGACGGTGGCGAAGGCGGCCGATCGTGGCTCGACTCCCGGCGGGACGGGGACACAGAGGTTCCGGGGGACCCAGTTGACCTCGGCGTGCAGCGCGAACTCGTTACCCGAGCAGGCGACGAGCTGGCCGACCGCGAGCTCCTCCACCCCTTCCCCGACGTCGAGCACGACACCACAGACCGAGTAACCGAGCGGGGTGTACGAGTCGAGCTGGCCCATGGCCTTGGCATAGGCGGTCCGCACTCCGTTCTGGACGACGCTGTCGACAACCTTGCGCACCTGGTCCGGTCGCGCCCGCGCCTTGCCGACCAGGGAGAGCTGGGCCTCGGTGACCTTCATGACCTCGGTCCCGGTGGAGATCAGCGAGTAGAGGGACCGGACGAGGACCCCACCCGCACGGCAGGCGGGCGCGGGCACCTCGAGGACCTCGAGCTGCCCCGTCTTGTAGTTCTGCGCGACCTGCTTCACAACGTCGGACCTCCACGTCGAGGGTTCGTCGGTTCGCCCCGTGCGCCCTTGGCCCTCACACCACGACGCCGTTCGCTCTCGCCTGGCGCCACCACAGCTCGGTCGTGAGGAGCTGCCAGATCTGCTTGGAACGGTCGGCACGTCCCGACCGCTCCTCCGCCACCAGGCGCTCGAGCGGCTCGCGTCGGACGAACCCGCTGGAGACGAGCTCCCCGCCGAGGAGCTCGTCGTCCACGGTGTCGCGAAGGTCGCGCCCGATCCAGGCCCGGAGCGGTGCCCCGAAGGACGCCTTGGGCCGGCGGATGATGTCGGGAGGAAGCCACGCCGCCGCCGCCTCCTTGAGCGCCGCCTTCGTCGTGAGCCCGCGGACCTTGGCCGACGCCGGAAGGGAGAAGGCGGCGGCGGCCACGAGGGGGTCGACGAAGGGCACCCGGACCTCGACCGAGGCGGCCATGCTGGCGCGGTCGGTGTAGGCGAGATTGAGCCCCGGAAGGAACAGCCTGCTGTCGGTCAGGGTCATGCGGCTGACCGGGTCGTGGAGGGCGGTGTCGGCGTAGACGGCATCGTGCTCGGCGAGCAGGTCGTGGACGTGCGGCGCCAGCGACGGGTCGACGAGCCGGACGAGATCGTGCGGGTCGTAGAGCGTGTAGCTCCGGCGGAACGCCTCCGCCTCGGGGAGCTCGGCGAACTCGAGGAAGCGCTTGGCCCAGCGGACGTGGCGGAGACCTCGCCCGCCTGCGACCACGGGAAGCACGTGGGTCACGGACCGCACGGCACGCCGTGCATCCCGTGGAACCCGCCGGTAGCGCGCCGCCAGCGCACAAGCGAGGTGCTTTCGGTACCCGCCGAAGAGCTCGTCCGCGCCCATTCCCGAGAGCACGACCTTCACACCGGCGTCACGAGCCGCTTCGCACATGAGGAGGGTGTTGATCGCCGCCGGGTCCCCGATCGGCTCGTCGAGGACGTCGACGATGCGCGGAAGCAGCGTGACGACGTCCGGCGACGCCTCGATCTCGTGCAACGTGATCCCGAACGCCGCCGCGAGCCTCCGGGCATAGCGGGCGTCGTCCGGCATCGCCTCGATCCGCTGGTCCTGGGGACGGAACGTGATGGTGTACGCGTCCAGGTCGGGGTTGGCCCGCTTCGCCAGGACCGTCACGATGCTCGAGTCGAGCCCGCCGCTCAGGAAGCTCGACACGGGGACGTCGGACACGAGGTGCGAGGCGACCGATGTCTCGATCGTGGAGCGCAGGTCGGCGACCGGGCCGTCGGCGGCGCGGGACGCGATCTCCTGGACGCACCAGTACGTGTGCACCGAGTGGCGCCCGTCGGGGAGGAATTCCGCCCAGCAACCCGGGGGCAGCTTCGAGACACCCTTGATCACGCACCGCTCGGGCGGGACCCAGTAGTAGAGCAGGGCCGCCACCAGCGCCCCCGGGTCGGCCAGCATGGTCCTGCCGAGGGCCGCAGTGATGCTCTTGAGCTCCGAGGCGAACACCACCCCGGTGCCGCGGCGGACGAAGTGGAGCGGCTTGATCCCGAAGGGGTCCCGGGCCAGCACGAGCCGACCCGTCGCCTCGTCGAAGACGGCGAAGGCGAACATCCCGCGGAACCTCGTCAGCGCCCCTGCCCCCCACCGCCGCCAGGACTCCAGGACGACCTCGGTGTCCGAGGCGGAGCGGAACCGGACGCCGAGCGCCTCCAGCTCCCGGCGCAGCGCCCGGTAGTTGTAGAGCTCGCCGTTGTAGCTGAGGGTGAGCCCGTCGCGGGTCAGGGGCTGGTGGCCGCCGTCGGTGAGGTCGATGACCGAGAGACGCCGGTGGACGAGCTGGCAGCTGACCGGTCCCCGCTCGAACCGGAACGTCCCGACGTCGTCGGGGCCACGGTGGCGCATACGCCGGCTCATCGGATCGATCAGGCGGTCACCGTCGGCCTGTTGGTAGCACCCGGCGATCCCGCACATCTCAGCGGAGGCCACCGGTGGAGGCGCGCCCGGCGACGGGCGCACGCGGTCCGACGAGGGAGTCGAACACGCCGACGTAGCGCCGCGCCTGGTGGGGCCATGCGAGCCGCTCGAGGACCCGCCGGCGTCCCGCACTGCCCATGCGGCGCCGCCGAGGCTCGTCGTCGAGGAGCTGGACGAGGCAGTCGGCGAAGGCGCCCACCTCGCTGGGCTGAGCGTACACGGCGGCGTCGGCAGCGGAGACTCTGGTCTCCTTGAGGTCGAAGGCCACGACCGGCAGTCCGTAGGCCATGTACTCCATCGTCTTGTTCATCGTCGACAGGTCGTTGAGGGCGTTCTTCGGGTCGGGACAGAGCCCGACGTCGGCACTGGAAAGGAGGGCCCCGACGTCTTCGTCCGGCAGCCGGCCCGGGAGGTCGACGAACGCCTGGAGGTCCAGCGAGTCGCGCAGCGCGACCAGTGCGTCGTAGGACTCGCCCGAGCCGACGAAGGTGAAGCTGACGTCGGCCCGCCCGAGCGCGTGGACGACGTGGTCGGCGGCACGCACGGCCAGGTCCACCCCGTCTTGCGGGCCCATGACGCCGAGGTACACCACCAGGTGGTCCCGCCCGCGACGGAGGGACGGGTCGGGTCGGCCGGGGCGCATCCGCTGGGGATCGGGCCCGGTGCGCACCACCGTCACGCTCGACGGGTCCTTTGCGCCGCGGCGGATCGCGACGGAGCGGTACGAGTCGTTCGTGGACACCACGTGATGCGCGGCCCGGAAGGTGCACCACTCGAGCCCCCGGAGCGCAGCGTGCACGGGCGACCGGCGGCTTCCGAACTTCGACTCGTAGAGCTCCGGGCACAGATCGTGGTGGTCGAAGACGAACCGGACACCGGCGCATCGCAGCACCACGGCGATCGGCCAGAAGATGTCCGGCGGGTTGCAGGCCTGGAGGACGTCGAACCTCCCTCGCTTCCAGGCGCGGCGGATGAGGCGTACCGTTGTTGCGAACGAGCGTCCGTACTCCCGGACGAACGCCAGCTTGGAGGCGCCGGTGGGCGGGGCGTCGTACTTGTAGAGCGTCACGCCGTCCAGCACCTGTTCGTCGGGGTCCCCCGGGCCCTTGGGGCACACCACCGCCACCCGGTAGCCGGCGCGCACGAGGGCCTGGCACTCCAGCCAGACCCGCCGGTCGAACGGCACCGGCAGGTTCTGGACGATGATGAGGACGGCGGGAGGACGTCGGAGGGCCCGGTCGGGCGGGGCGACGGCCGGATCGGGCCGGCGCCGGTTCCCTCGCTCGAGGCTCGGAGCCCGCCCGGAGAGGACGTCTACCACGCCACTCCCTCGTAGCCCGGCAGGGCCTCGACACCGGGTCCGAGCCGGCCGTGGAGGTCGATGATCCTCGGCGGGGCGAGGGAGATCAGGGCGTCGACGACCGACGGGTGGGCGGTGGAGACGAGCGCCACGTCCACGTCGGCCAGCGCGAGAGCGGCGCTGGGCCGGAGGACGCGGCGGACGTGCGGGAGCTGGGACTCCAGAGAGCGCCGGTTCGCTCCCACCAACCGCGTCGGATCGACCACCGGGTCGTAGATCCGGACCTCGTAGCCCTTGCCGATGAGCGTCTCTGCCAGGTCCACGTACGGGCTCTCCCGAAGGTCGTCGCTGTCCGCCTTGAAGCTCAGCCCGAGCAGCGCGACCGACCGGGCGTCGGTGGCGACGACACGGTTGACCACATCGCTGACCGACAGCTCGTTGGTGGCGAGCGTCCCGGACAGCAGCGGCAGATCGACGCAGTTCATGCGGGCCACGAACAACAACGAGCGGAGGTCCTTGGGGAGACAGGAGCCACCGAAGGCGAAGCCCGGCGACAGGTAGCTCGCCGAGACGTTGAGCTTGGTGTCCTCGCAGAACAGCTGCATCACCCGACGGGAGTCCACGCCGAGATGGCGGAAGAGCCGGCCGAGCTCGTT
The DNA here is from genome assembly GCA_021791845.1 of Actinomycetes bacterium. Taxonomy (GTDB): domain Bacteria; phylum Actinomycetota; class Acidimicrobiia; order Acidimicrobiales; family RAAP-2; genus JAJYVT01. Next base: position 16,689 of record JAJYVT010000059.1, read on the forward strand.
GGCGAAGGACACCTTCGTCGCGTGGAAGGCGTTGCAGGCGTACTTGAGGCTCTCGGCCTCCCGGGTGCCGACAACCCGGAGCGGGACCGGGAGGAAGGCGAAGAGCTCGCGCATCGTCTCGGCAACGTGCTCGCTCTCGGTTCCGACCACGTGCAGCGGCGCGTCGTAGAAGTCCGCGATCGCCGACCCCTCCCGCAGGAACTCCGGGCACATCCCCACTCCGGCCCTCACCCCTGCCCCGGCGAGGCGCTGCCGGAGCAGGGGGAGCAGCACGCCGTCGACCGTCCCCGGGGGGACCGTGCTCCGCACCACCACGGCATGCCCACCGGCGGGGACCCTGGTCCCCGACGCCAGCACGTCTGCGATGTCCCCGACGGCTCGCTCCACCGCCCGAACGTCCGTGCTGCCGGTCGGCGAGGAGGGAGTCCCCACGCACACAAGGGAGGCGTCGGCGCCGGCCACGGCCGTCGCAGGGTCGGTCGTCGCCGACAGGTGCCCGCTCAGCGCGCCGGCTCGGACGAGCGCCCCGAGCTTCGGCTCGACGACCGGGGACTGCCCCCCGGCGACCAGCCGCACCTTTGTCGCGTCCACGTCGACGCCCACGACCTCGTGACCGTTGGCGGCCAGGGCCGCGGCCGTCACCGTGCCCACATAGCCGAGACCGAAGATCGCCACTCGCATGGCTCTCCCTCCGAGGACGCGCCGCGCTTCACCCTCATGGAGCAGCCCTCGTCCCTCCAAATACATCGCGTGCGCTCGACCCCACGGCGCCCGAGCCGGCGGACGCCGTGGGGTCGGAGGGCCCCCCGGCGTGCGTCGCCGCATGAGCCGCGGCTCGGAGCCCGAGCAAGCGACGTGCGTTGTCCCGGTACACCTGACGGAGCACCGGTGCGGGCAGGTCGAGCCCGTAGATCGGCCACCGACCCGACCACGGGCGGCGCTCGTCGGCGTAGGGGAACGCCTCGTCGGCCGTCTCGAGCAGCCGGAAGTAGGTCCGCAGGCTGTCGGGGTTGAACCCCAACGTGTCGGTGCCGAAGAGCACGCGATCGGGATGGCGGAGCGCCAGGTCGCGAGCGGCTCTCGGCTGCCGCCCGATCGAGTTGGCGGCGGCGGAGATGTCGATGGAGAGGTTCGGGTGCCGCCGGAGCATCGACGACAGGTACGCGAGGTTCTCGGCGTAGCACGCGTGGGCTGCGACGAACGACGTGCCGGGATTGGACGACACGACGCGCTCGAGGATGTCGAGCAGCCGCCGGAACTCGTCGATGCCTCCGGAGTGGCGGGAGAGGCGAGGATAGCGGAGCATCTCTTCGAGCCGCTCGTTGTGGCGATCGGCCGGGTGGAAGAAGGCGACCGGGTCGGCCACGTGGGCGAGGACGGGGATGCCGGCGTCGCCCGCCGCTGCCCAGACCGGGCCGAGGCGCGGATCGTCCAACCGGACCCTCCGTCCCTGGGCGCGGACCCACAAGCCGAGGTCCTTCCAGACCTTCAGACCTCGCGCCCCTGCGTCGACCGACCGCTGGAGCGAACGCACGAGGCGCGCCTCGCAGTCCCGCAGCTCGAGCAACCTCCAGTCGAGGTGGCAGAACGTGGCGAACCGGCCTGGATGGGCCCGGTCGTAGCGGTCGAGGTTCTCCTCGAGCTCCCGGCCCCAGCGCCCGTCGAGGTTGACGAGACGTTCGATGTTCATTGCATCCAGGCTGGCCACGAGCTCACCGACGTCCTGGACCTGCCACCGGCCAGAGGCACTGGTCCAACGCCCGAGGTGCGTGTGGAAGTCGACGGCGGGCACGGCGGCTCTCGCCGGGCCGGTGGCCGGCGCCTCCAGGGTCGACCGGGGTCCGTAGGCCCAGAGCGGAGGCGTGCGGAGGCGCCACGCGGCTTGACGAACCCTGACCAACGGTGCCCAGCCCCGGCGCCGGTACGGACCGGCGGGGCACGGGCCGTCGAGCTCGTCGCCCGGCGCCTCCGACGGCTGCTGGCAGTTGGCGACGCGGTCAGCTCCGGACGTCACTGCTGCTCAACTCCAGATGTCACGGGCGACGTTGAGCACCACCCGCGAGCCGAAGCGGTCGATCTTGATCGGAAGCTCCCGCATGTGCGAGAGGTGCTCACGGACCGTCGCCTGGTGCTCCATCGGAGCGACCACCAGGAGGAACCCGCCTCCGCCGGCGCCGGTCACCTTCGCTCCCACCGCTCCGGCGTCGAGCGCGGCGGCGATCGCCGAGTCGATCACCGCGTTCGACACGCCCGACGCCAGCTGGCGCTTGACCTCCCAGCTCCGCCGGACGGCCGGTCCCAGCGTCGACACGCTCCCGCTGCGCAGCCCGTCCACCGCTTCGCCGGCCAGGCTCCGCAGGAGGGTGAGGTGCTCCAGCGTGTCGTCGATGTTGGCTCGCTGCTCGCTCAGGATCACATCGGCGCTGCGGGTGATCCCGGTGTAGAAGAGGAGGAGCTGGGCTTGGAGGGCCCGCAAGTCGTCGAGCGGCAATGCCACCTCGTCGGCAACCACGCACTCGCCGGGGCCGAAGCGGAGGTCCCGTACGCCGCCGAACGCAGCGACGTACTGGTCCTGCTTGCCGATGTGCTTGCCGCACCGCTCGATCTCGATGGCGCAGGCGCGCTCCGCGAGCTCGGAGGCGGGAAGGCTCCGCCCGCGGTAGGCGAACAGGGCCTGCACCAGGCCGACGGTCAGCGACGACGACGAGCCCAGCCCCGACCCGGCTGACGGGATGTCCGCCAGGACCGTGAGCTCGACCGCTCGCTCGACGCCGGCCATCACCATGGCCTCTCGCACCAGGTCGTGCTGGATCTCGTCGACCTTTCCGACGATCTCCTTCTTCGAGTAGTTCACGTAGATGTCGTCGTCGAACCGTTCCTTCACGACGA
>JAJYVT010000060.1 GCA_021791845.1 Actinomycetes bacterium
GTGGCGGTGGTGGACCTCGAGCACGCCAAGGTCGTCGCCACAATCCCGGTGGGGGTCGAGCCCATCGACATCGTGGTGGACCACCGCGCGGGGCGGGTCCTCACCGCCGACGCCCGGTCGGACCAGGTCTCGGTCATCGACACCAGCCGCAACGAGGTGGTCGCCACCGTCCCCGTGGGCTCGTACCCGGCGGGGCTCGAGATCGACGAGGACCGCCGCCGCCTGTACGTCGGGGACGCCGTCGGCTGCACGATGAGCGTCGTGGACCTGGACCGCCTCGAGCGCATCGCCGCCGTGCCGGCCGAGCTGGGGGCGGGCGCCATCGCCGTCGACGAGACGAGGGGCCGGGTCTACTGCGTGAACTTCGTGGCCTCGTCGGTCACCGCCGTGGACGCCGACAACCTCGAGGTGCTGGGCCAGCTGCCGCTCCGCCAGGGGCCGTGCGCCGTCGGCGTGCACGAGGGCAGCGGCGACCTCTACATCGCCGACTCGCTGGCCAGCACCGTGAGCCGCGTCGACACCGACGCCCTGTCGGTGGCCGCCGAGCTGCCGGTGCCCAATGCGCCGGTGGGGCTCACGATGGGACGGCGCGGCGACCGCCTCTACGTCGCCAACCGGGGCGACGGCAGCGTCAGCGTGCTCGGGCTCGACGGGGCCGAGTGGTCGCGCATCCCGGTGGGCGCGGCGCCCGGGGGGGTGACGGAGCACCCGCTCCATCCCGGACGCCTGCTCGTGGCCAACGCCGGATCGGGGTCGATCACCGTGGTCGACGACCTGCTCGACGGCCCCCCCTCCACCGTGCTGGAGGAGGTGGCCCACCCGCTGGTTGGCCACCCGCTGCCGGCGATCCCCCTCGTCGACCTCTGGACGGAGGAGCCGCGCGACCTGGGCGAGTGGGCCGGGCGCAAGTACGTGGTGAACGTCTTCGCCAGCTGGTGAGGCCCGTGCAACGCGGAGGCGCCGATCATCGAGGATCTGCGTCGCCGTGCAGGCCGGTCGGGCCTGGAAGTGATCCTCCTCAACGTGTGGGAAGGGGTCGACCCCTTCACCGAGGCGCGGCAGTTCTGTGAGCTCTGGGGCGTCGACGGCCCCGTCCTGGTGGACGTCCACGGCACCTTCACCGAGCAGCTGGGCATCCGTGGCGTGCCGACCAACATCCTGGTCGACGAGGACGGCACGGTGACCTGCGTCGGGGCCTCCACCCCCCAGGCGCTGGAGGCGGCCGTGCGCCGGCTGCTCGGGCCCGACGCGCCGCTCGAGCCGGCGGCCGGGGACTGGAGCTGGGACAAGGAGCTCGACCACATCAGCGAGCACGTCGGGCGCCGCGTGGTGAAGGACACAGCGCCGGACTGACGCCCGCCGAGGCTCGCCCACCTATCGAGCTGTGCCCTCCGACCCGCGCAGCGGTCTGCTGGCCGTCGCCGAAGCTGGTAAGCCACTTCGCGCCATGTCGGCTTGCGGCGTGGGCACGAAGGACGCCCGTTTTCCGCACCGCGGCCGGTTGGGACGCCGACGACGATTCCGCGCCGCCCAAGCGAGCGCAAGCCCAAGACCGGCTGCGGCTGCAGCTGCAACGCCAAGGCCTACGGTGATGGTGCCCGGCCAGTAGCGCAACGTCACGACATCGTGCCCCGCCGGCACGTCGGCGGCCAGCATGACCCCGTGGAACGGATGGAGGGCAAGCGGTTTACCGTTGACGCTGGCGTGCCAGCCGGGAACATCGGTCACGCGTAGGACGAGGCGCGAGGCAGTTGGCGCGTCAAAGCGGACGCGCCAACTGCCAGGGGCCGGTTCAATGGCCGACACGATCGTGGGAATCGACGAGTTCGCTCTCGTACTGCGGTGGAGGGGCGTAAGCGTCGCTCGGCCGGAAGCAGGTACGTGATAGACGCCTTCGCCGTGGATCACGGCGACACGGGTCGTTCCTGGCGGTCCGGCAACTCCGGGAGGTTCGAGGATGTCGGTGACGCCATAGAAGCGGGCGAGACGTAGCGAGGTGATCTCTGGGCAGAAGACGTGGGGAATCAAGGGCTTGCCGGGCCCTCCGGTGAGCGCCCCGTAGGAGGCGTAGTAGGTCGTGGGCAGGATTGGGTCGTAGACGACCAACTCCGACACGCCGTAAACGGCGTTGACCTGAGGCATGATGCCGAGGTCTGGAAAGGCATTCTCCGCACACGCGCCGAAGCCGATCAACCCACTGCCGACCGCCCGCTGCAGGGACACGATCGCTGGGCTCTGCGGAAAGGGGCGCTGCGTCGACGAGAGGTACGTAGCGCCTGCCGTCAACAGGAACGCGGTTTCGGTTCCCAGAAGCACTCCGAGTAGGAGAGAGGTACCCATGCGACGACTTCCTCGCTCGACGAATCGGCGCAGAGGACCCCAAGACGCGACGAGGAGGGCACAGGCGGCGATAGAGAGTGCAGGCCAGATGAAACTGCCGGCCCGCACGCTTGCCTGAAGCGCGGTCAAGTGGTCGACTCCCACACGGAGACGTATTTCGAGCGCCACCAGCACGAGTGCGAGACATCCAACGCCAAAGAGGAAGAGTCGACGGGCCGAGCGGACGACGCGGCCCGGCGCCTCTCCTGCCACCACAGACCAATCAGTGGTCGCCCTTTTATCGGGTCGCGACGCCGCCACAGCATCGGCTGGACGACCATCGTCAATCCGACTCTCACGCACCGTCTGCGGCGTGAGCCGTCCCTTCAGTGCCTGAGCCCCATACGCAGCGAGGACCGCGATTGAAAGATCGAGGATCGGGGACACAAGTACAAGCCCGAACACTCGCAGGCCCGGCACGTGCCGGAGTAGCGCGGCTGCCGGCGGTGCAAAGAGTGCAAGGACAAGGAACATCGCGAGCAGGGCGAACGCGAATGCTTCCGGGCGCGTACGAATCCAAGCGAGGCCGGCGCAAGCGAGCACAACGACAACGACGCCCACATAGACGATCGAGATGTAGGGATTCATTGCCCCAACGATCGAGCCCAGCGCCGTCGGGACACCGTCATACCCTGAGAAAATGAGATGCGTCAACTGTGAAGGAGGCAGCCCCACCGCGTACGGCCCACTCGTCCGTGCTGACGCCGTGAGGAGCTGCAACGACGGCAGATAGATCGGGGCGACTAGCGCCATCGCCGCGAGGACGGCGAGCCCATGGTCCAGCAGCATTCGCGCTGCCAGGCGTCGATCTCCCAGCCGCCAACGGTGCGACGACACGACGCCTGCAAGAACGACCATCGGAAGGATCACAAGCGAGTCGACCTGTGGTTCCGCTTCCGCAAATGCGAGCGCGATCGCCAGCGCGAGGAGCGTGATCGGCACGGCGCGCCGTTCGCCCCGGAGCAATGCAACCGATGCTGCCAACACCCATCCGACAAAGCAGAATCCACCAGACTTGTAGGTGCCGATCCAGATCGTGAACCCTCCAGACAGCTCGAAGGCGGTTGCCGCAATGGCAGCGGGGAGGATCCCGAGGCGGAGCATGCGGCACAGGACGTAGACGCCACCGCCGGCAAGCAACAGCCGTACAGCGATCGTCACGGTGTGCGCGAGATGAAGTGGGAACAGGTAGCCGATCGCAATCGTGAGGCTAAAGGGTGCCGACTCGAAGTTGAAGGCGAGCGGCATGCCGAGCAGGTTCGAGGGATCCCACAGCGGAAGGTGACCCGAGTGCACGTCAAGCCACGACAAGACCTGCCAAGGGATGAACTCCTGGATCTCGTCTGAGCCGACGGCGTTGTGCACGACAGGGTGCGCAGTGGCGGTGATACCGATCGACCGAAGCAGATCGTACGGGCCGATCGCCATGCCGCCAATGAGCGCCGGAAGGAGGAAGACGGCCGCCACCACCACGATCCAGGCGAGGGCCACCACTTCCGCGAGTACCCGGGCACGGGGAGCGGCGTTCACGGGGTGCGAATCTACCGGTTCACTCTCGAGAAGGGATGCCCTTGTGGAAAGTGGCTCGCCGGTGGTCAGCCGCTGGGTTCCCTCGACGGGCCGACCGGTCGCATTTCCATCGACCCGTCGTCTCATATAGAACGGCCTGTGAAGTGAGGTGGCCGCGGCGAAGGTCTTCGGAGCGTGCGGAACCAAGGGCGCGGCCCTCCATCGGACGAGGCCCCAGAAGGCACCAGAGAAGCCCGGGGTCGGGAGCAACCGGCTCCTTCCGTGAGGTGGCTCGATCCGCTCACACGGGCAGGTAACCCACGTCATATGGAGATTGGGCCGGCCGTCCCACACCCACTGATCATGTGCCTTGGACAGCGAAGACGATTGTTTGGCACCCGCGCAGAGCGATGAATGGGAACCTGATGCGTCGGCAGCCCTACGATTAGGGTGATGGTTTCGACGCTGGTCAGGCATTCGACAAGACGGCAGCCCGCCGGGGTCGCGCCGTGACGACCGGGACGGCGGCCCGGGACGGCGTGGCCGCCGATGCGGTGACGCCCGGCCGGGACGGCATCCCGATCGGAGCAGCGGAGCCGACTGGCCTGGTCCACGCCTTCGCCGCCTTCCTCGACCGGACGCTGTCGGCCGCGACCGCCGGCACGGCCGAGGTGCTGACCCGCCGGTCCCAGCTGCCCTCGGCCGAGGCCGCGGTGGCCGTGTGCGTGGGGGAGCGCCCGCCGGCATGGTTCGCCCGGGTCGCCCGGCGGACGGGGTTGCGGCCGTCGTTCCGGGGGCGGGCCGGGCGGGAGGGCCCCGGGCGTCAGCGGGCGGGCAGCGTGGCGGTGACCGTGCTCGACCGCTGGGACCCCGCCGCGCTCGGCCCGACGCCGGCCGCGTACGACGTGTTGGCCGTGATGGCCACCTTCAACGAGTCCGACGTCGTCACAGGGGTGCTCGACGGCCTGCGGCGCCAGGGGGTGCGTGCCCACGTCCTCGACAACTGGTCGACCGACGGAACCTACGAGAAGCTCTGCCAACGCGCCGCGGCGGACCCGGGGATCACGGTGGAGCGGTTCCCGGCCGGCGGGCCCTCGGGCGCCTTCGAGCTCGAGCGCATCCTCACCCGGGTGGAAGAAGTGGCACACGCCTCCGGTGCGGACTGGGTGGTCAACCAGGACGCCGACGAGGTCCGCCAGTCGCCGTGGCACGGCGTCCCGCTGCGCCGGGCCCTGTTCGCGCTGGACCGCTTCGGCTTCAACTGCGCAGACTTCACGGTCATGAACTTCCGCCCGGTCGCCGACACGTGGGACGGCACGCGCCCGCTGGCCGACAGCTTCACATGGTTCGAGTTCGGGGCCGGCGTCCACGCCGACTTCGTCCAGCGCAAGGCGTGGAAGCCCCAGGCCGAGCCGGTGCGCTTTGCCGCCACCGGCGGCCACGACGCCTCGTTCCCCGGCCGGCGCATCTTCCCCTACAAATTCTTGAACCGTCACTATCCCATCCGGTCGTCGGCCCACGGCCGGCGCAAGGTGCTGCGCGAGCGCCAGGGACGGTGGAGCCCGGCCGAGCGCGAGAAGGGATGGCACGTGCACTACGACGCCTTCACCCACGCCTCGGACTTCCTCTGGCGCCCCGAGACCCTGCACCACTTCGGCTCGCTCGAGGCCCTGGACGGCCGGCTGCTCATCGAGCGGCTGAGCGGGGCGGGCCTGCCGGCCAACCCGTTCCCCGGCGAAGCGCTCGGAGGCTGAACCGGTGGGCGCGGCGAGGGGGATCACCGACGACGAGGCCCGCCGCTACCTCCAGGTGGCGTTGGACGAGGCCCGTGCCGGCCTGGCGGAAGGGGGCATCCCCATCGGCGCCGCCCTGTTCCACCGCGACGGCACCCTGCTCGGGCGCGGGCACAACCGCCGGGTCCAGGACGACGATCCGTCCCTGCACGCCGAGACGGCGGCCTTCCGCGACGCCGGCCGGCGGCGGGACTACCGCGACACCGTGATGGTCACGACGCTCTCCCCCTGCTGGTACTGCAGCGGGCTGGTCCGGCAGTTCGAGATCGGCGGGCTCGTGGTGGGCGAGGAGCGCACGTTCACCGGCGGCCACGAATGGCTGGCCGACCTCGGCGTGGAGGTCGTCGTGCTCGACGACCCCGAGTGCGTGGCGCTCCTGGGCGACTTCGTCGCCGCCAACCCGGCGCTCTGGCACGAGGACATCGGCGAGCCCGAATGACGCGGCCGGCCGGCACTCCGCCCCCGTCCCTGCGGGTCCAGACCGTGCTCTACCGCACGCCGCCCGAGGCCGTCGATCGGTTCCGCCAGGCGGTATCGGCCGCCTGCGCCCTGGCCCGGCGGAGCGGCGCCATCGGCTCGGCCACGTTGTGGATCGGCGACTCGTCCCCGGCCCCGCTCGTCGGCGCCGGCGGAGAGAGCCCGGTGCCCGTCCCGACCGGCGCCGGCGCCCCCGAGGAGGTCGCGGACGGCCTCGACCAGGTGCACTACCTCCATTTCGGTGCCAACCTGGGCTCCGCCGGGGGGCACAACCGGCTCTTCCGCGACATGACGGAGGACCTGGTGCTCGTGGTGAACCCCGACACCTACGCCGCGCCGCGGCTGGTCGCCGAGCTGGTGGCCGGCCTCGCCGACCCGACCGTCGGGGTGGTGGAGGCCCGCCAGCTGCCCCTCGAGCATCCGAAGGCCCACGACCCCGAGACCGGGGACACGAGCTGGGCGTCCGGTTCGTGCTTCCTCGCCCGGGCCCAGGTCGTGCGGGCCATCGGCGGGTTCGACGCCCGCCTGTTCTTCCTCCACGGCGACGACGTGGACTTCTCCTGGCGGGCCCGCCTGGCCGGGTGGCGGGTGGTGCACCGGCCCACCGCCCGCATCTTCCACGACAAGCGGCTGTCCGACGACGGCGTCATCCTGGCCGGCGAGGGCGAGCTCGAGCACTCGGCCCGGGTGCGGGTGCTCCTGCCGTGGCGCTACGACCGCCGGGACCTCGCCCTCGCCGCCCTCGCCGCGCTGGAGGCCGCGCCCGACGAGCTGTCGCGCCGGGTGGCCGCCGAGCTGCGTGCCCGCATCGACGCGGGCGACATGCCCGAGGCGATCGACCACGACCACGTGGTGGCCCAGTTCGTGCGGGCCGACTACGCCGAGCACCGCTTCTCCTACGCCGACCCGTGAGCGCCTTCCTGCCCGGCACGCCGGCCGCCGACACCCTGGAATGGCTGCGAGAGGTCGCCGCCGCGGCGCGCCCAGCGGCCGGTGCGGCCGGTGCGGCCGACGCTGCCGGCGGCCCGGGCGACGCTGCCGGCGGACCGGACGACGCACCTGCCGGCGGCCAACCGGGCGACGCCGAGGGGCCGTTCCTGACCGTGCTCGTGCGCACCCAGGGCACGCGGCCGGCGACCTTGGAGGACACCCTCCTCACCCTGGCCGCCCAGACCTGCGACGACTTCGAGGTGCTCGTCCTCGTCCACGACCCGGTCGACGGGACCCTGGCCGCAGTGGAGGAGACGGTGGGGACCTTCCACCCCCGGTTCGCCGGGCGCGTGCGCGTCGTGGCGGTGGAGGGCGGCGGACGCTCCCGGCCGCTCAACGTGGGCGCCCGCCTGGCGCGCGGCCGCTACGTCGCCATGCTCGACGACGACGACCTCGCCTTCGCCCACTGGGTGGCGTCGTTCAAGGCCGCGGCCGAGCGCGCCCGGGGCGCGGTGGTGCGCTGCTGCGTGGCGACCCAGCTCGTCCGGGCGCTGCCCGGCGCCTGGGGCGGGACCGACGGCTACGAGGTGGCAGGGCGCCCGCACGTGGACTACCCGCTGACCTTCGACCACCTCGACCACCTGGTCGACAACCGCACGCCCAACAACGGCTACGCCGTTCCCCGGGCGGCGGTGTGGGACCTCGGGCTCACCTGGGACGAGTCGCTGCCGGTGCTGGAGGACTGGGACCACCTCCTCCGGGCGGCCTCGCTCCTCGGTGTCGAGAGCGCGGCGACGGTCAGCGCCCTCCTGCGCGCCTGGAGCGAGGGCTCGAGCTCCAAGACCGTGCACTCCGAGGAGGTGTGGAAGGAGGCCCACCGCCTCGTGGAGGAGCGCCAGACAGCCGCGCCCGTCCTGTTCGCCCGCGGCGCGGCGGCCGCGTTGCGGGCGCGTGCCGCGCGGGACGACGTGGCCGTCCGCGAGCACGCCCGGCTGCGGGCCGAGGCACGTCACCTCCGGCAGGTCGTCGACCTGCTCTCCGGGCAGCTGGACGAAGCGGGCCGCCGGCTGGAGGCGGTGGACGAGGGCGTCGTGGCCCTGCGCCACGCGCTGGAGGACGCCGAGGCGCAGTTGCGCGCCATGCGCGCCTCGACCACCTGGCGGTTGGGCCGGGCGGCACAGACCCCCCTCTCCCTGGCCCGCCGCCTCGCCGACTCCCTCCGCGACGGCCGCGCCGGCAGCGGGCCGGTCACCTGATCCACGGCCGCCCGGAGCACCTGACGACGGGCGCACCGCTCAGAGGAACGAGCGCACCTCGACACCCGCCCCGTCGAGCGCGTCCCGCAACGCCGTCGCCAGGCGGAGAGCCCCCGGCGTGTCACTGTGGACGCAGAGCGTCTCCGCCCGCACCACGACCGGCGACCCTGTGGCCGCCTCGATGGGCTCGCCCCGGGCCATCCGCACGCCGCGGGCGGCCACCGCCTCGGGTGTCGTGAGCACCGCATCCGGCCGGCTGCGCGCCAGGAGGAGGCCGCCGGCGTCGTAGCCCCGGTCAGGGAAGCCCTCGGTGACCACCCGGGTGCCCGCGGCGGCCGCGGCGGCGGCCACCGCCGACGCCGGGAGAGCCAGCACGGCCAGGGAGGCGTCAAAGCTTCGGACCGCGGCGACGAAGGTGGCAGCCAGGGCCTCGTCGGTGCCGAGGTCGCCGTAGAGGGCGCCGTGCGCCTTCACGTAGCGCACCGCCGTGCCGTGGCGGCGGCACAGCGCGTCGAGCGCGCCCACCTGGACCAGCACGTCCGCCGTCAGCTGCTCGGGCGTGACGTCCATGTGCCGTCGGCCGAACCCCGCCAGGTCGGGGTAGGAGACGTGCGCGCCCACCACCACGCGCCGGCGGGCGGCACCGGCCACCGTGGCGTCCATCACCCGCGGGCCGCCGGCATGGAAGCCGCAGGCGACGTTGGCGCTCGTCACCACGTCCAGCAGGTCGGCGTCGGGGCCGAGCATGGAGGCGGCGGGCCCCTCCCCCGGGTCACCCTCCCCCAGGTCGCTGTTGAGGTCGACCGCCGCGGTCATGCCGCAGCCTACACTTGCCCCGGATTGTTCAACAATCCGGGCAGCGGCGGCGACGCTGGTGTCAGAGGGGTGCCGGTGCCGCCGGCGGGGAGGAGACGGGGATGGACGGGGAGGCGACCGGAGCCGTGGAGGCCAGCGCGCCCGACCGGGTGGCGCGCCACCTGCGCGCCCGGATCACCGAAGGCCGCTTCCCCCCCGGAGGGCACCTCTCCGAGGGGGCGCTCGGCCAGGCGCTGGGCGTCTCGCGCAACACCCTGCGCGAGGCCCTCCGCCTCCTGTGCCACGAGGGGTTGGTGGTGCACGAGCTGCACCGCGGCTTCTCGGTGCGCGAGCTCACCGTCGACGACGTTGTCGACCTCTACCGCTCCCGCCGGCTGCTCGAGGGGGCTGCCGCCCGCCAGTGCGCCGAGGCGCCGCCGGCGGCCCGGCTCGCCGTCGTGGACGCCGCCCGGCTGGGTGACGACGAGGCGGCCCGCGACGACTGGGAAGGGGTGCAGACCGCCATCATGCGGTTCCACCAGGCTGTCGCCGGATTGGCCGGGAGCCGGCGGCTGGACGAGTCGATGCGCCAGATCCTGGCCGAGCTCCGCCTGGCCTTCCATGCCCTCGCCGATCCCGACCGGGTGCTTCCCCCCTTCGTGGACCGCAACCGGGTGGTGGCCGACCTCGTGCTGGCCGGCGCCGGCGCCCGGGCCGAGCGCGAGCTGGTGGCGTACCTGGACGAAGCGGAGCGGGCCGTCCTGACCGCGTTCGGACGGCGCGGCGGGACCCGTCCCGTCGGGCCGACGGTCGGCGCCGACGCGGCGGGCTGACCGGCCGGCGATGCGGCTCCTCCCTGCCGGGCCGGGCGCCCTCCTCGTCGAGCTCGGCTCCACCGAGGCGGTGCTCGCCTTCGCCGCCGAGGTCGAGCGGCGGCGGTCGGCGGGCTGGGACCGGCGCGTGCTCGAGGTCGTGCCCGGCGCGACCACCGTGCTCCTGGACGGGCTCGAGGACCCTCGGGGCACGGCCGAGGAGCTCGCCCGCTGGACCGCGACGGGTGCGCCCACCGGCGCGGGGCCGGGCGCCGGCCACGCCCGGACGGTGGAGGTCCCCTGCCGGTACGGCGGTCCCGACCTGGCCGAGGTGGCCGCCCACTGGGGGGTGGCCGAGGAGGACGTGCCGGCGGTCCACGCCGGCCTCGACCACCGCGTCGCCTTCTGCGGCTTCGCACCGGGGTTCGCCTACATCGCCGGCCTCGGGCAGCTCGGCGGGGTGCCCCGCCTGGCCACGCCGCGCCCCTCGGTGCCGGCCGGAAGCGTGGCCCTGGCCGGGGACTTCACCGGCGTCTATCCCCGCTCCTCGCCCGGCGGGTGGCGGATCATCGGGCACACCGACGCCGTCCTGTGGGACCCGGCGCGGGCCGTCCCGGCGTTGCTGGCCCCCGGCGTCGCCGTGCGGTTCCTGGCCGTCTGAGGGCCGGTGGCCACGGACGCTGCGGACCCGAGGTGGGCGACGGTCGTCCGCCCCGGCGCCCGGACCAGCCTCCAGGACGCCGGACGTCCCGGCTTGGCCCACCTCGGGGTCCCCCGGTCGGGCGCGCTCGACCCGGCGGCGCACGCGCTGGCCAACCGGCTGGTCGGCAACGGCCCCGCCGCGGCCACGTTGGAGACCACGGTCGACGGCGTGGTGCTCCGCCTCGGCGCCGCAGCGGTCCTGGCGGTGACCGGTGCCCCGGCGCCCGTGACGGTGGACCGCCGGCCGGTGCCCTGGGGGCTGCCGGTGCGGGTGGGCGCGGGAGGGGTGCTCGAGGTGGGCCGGGCCGAGGCCGGCGTCCGCTCCTACGTGGCGGTGGCCGGCGGCTTCGACGTGCCCCCCGTCCTCGGGAGCCGCTCCACCGACGCTCTCTCGGGCTTGGGGCCCCCGCCCCTCACCCCCGGCATGCGCCTGCCCATCGGCGAGCCGCTCCGGGCGCCGGCCGCGGTGGACATGGCGCCGTACCGCAGGCCGGCGGCGCACGCCGAGCTCACCGTCCATCCCGGCCCTCGCCGGGACTGGCTCACCGACGACGCCGCCCGGTCGCTCTTCGCCCAGGCCTACACCGTCGCCCAGGACAGCAACCGGGTGGGCCTGCGCCTCTCCGGTCGCCCGCTCGCCCGGCGCCACGAGGGCGAGCTGCCGAGCGAGGGCATCGTCTGGGGCAGCGTCCAGCTGCTGCCCGACGGGCAGCTCGTCGTCTTGCTCGCCGACCATCCGACGACGGGCGGCTATCCGGTGGTCGGCGTGGTCGACCCGGGCGACGCCGCGGCGTGCGCCCAGGCTGCGCCCGGCACCTCGGTCCGGCTCCGCCCGGCCCCGGGTCAGTCCAGCGGCCCGAAGAGGCGGTCCCCGGCGTCGCCGAGCCCGGGCACGATGTAGCCCCGCTCGTCCAGCGACTCGTCCACGGCGGCGCAGGCGACGGGCACCTCGGGCTGCTCCCGGTGGAACCGCTCGAGCCCCGGGACGGACGCGATGACGCACAGCGCCTGGACGCGGCGTGCCCCGCGCCGACGGGCCAGGGCGCAGACGGTGGCCAGCGAGCCGCCCGTCGCCAGCATCGGGTCGCACACCACGACCCGGCGATCGGCGAGCCGGAGGGGAAGCTGGTCCAGGTAGACCTGCGCCTCGAGCGTCGACTCGTCGCGGCGGAGCCCGACGCACGCCACCTCGCTCGCCGGCAGGAGCGCCTGGACGGCAGGCACCATCCCGAGCCCGGCCCGCAGCACCGGCACGACGAGCACCGTCTCGGCCACCCGCTCCACCGCCGCCTCGGGTGTCACCGGCGTCGCCACCCGGGCCGGCTGGGTCGCCAGGTCCCGCAGGGCCTCGTAGGCGACGAACGTCGTGATCTCGTGGACCAGCCGGGCCACGCCGGCATTGGCGGTGGCGGCGTCCCGGAGCAGGCCCACGCGGTGCCGGACCACCGGATGGTCGACCACGACGACGTCCCTAGCCATGCGCGGCTGCGGCCACGAGGTCCGCCAGCATCCGCCGCAGCTCCAACGTCGACCGGTCGGCGCGGGTGTGCACCTCGGCCGTCGGGTCGAGCGGGAGGGCGTGGACGTCGAAGTGGTCCTGGAGGTCCAGGTCCTCCTGCACCACGCGCACCTCGAAGGCCACCGCGCCCTCCATGCGCGTCGGGTCGTGGCCGAGGTCGTCGCGCCAGATGGTCGAGTAGACGCGACAGGAGTCGTCGGTCTCGGGCTGGAGGAAGAAGCCGATGACGTTGGTGCCGCCGGCGTCGAGGAAGTCGAGCCGCAGCACGAGGTGGAACGGCGCGTGGACGCGGTAGGTGACCCGGCGGCGCTGGACCAGCGGGCGGGTCCCCGCCGCCACCGCGGGGTCCTCCCGGTTGCAGAAGTCGTGCTCGCTCTGGGCCGTGAAGGAGAGCCCGTCGCGGGACACGCTGAGCGGGGGGACGACGGGGTCCTCGGCCCCGAACGTGGCGGCGTGCACGAAGGGGAAGTGGCCCATGTCCAAGAAGTTGTCCGCCAGGAACCCGGCGCCGGCCCGGGCCCGCATCGGCGGCAGGTCCCCGGCCGTGAAGGACGGGTCGTCGGCCTCGGGGATGGCGGGCAAGGTCGCGCACTGGGCCAGGGGCGCCGTCGGCGCCAGGAAGACCATGCCGTGCCGCTCGACCACGGCGTGCGCCGGCGCCAGGCGCGCCTTGGGCGGGATGGTGGCGCCGGGACCGAGGGCCGGCAGCTCCACGCAGCGACCGGCGGCGTCGAAGCACCAGCCGTGGTACGCGCAGCGCAGCACCGTCGTGCCGTCAGGCGCCGAGCCCACCGACCCGATGGAGAGCGGCGCCAGGCGGTGGGGGCAGCGGTCGGGGAAGGCCTGGACCGCCCCGCCGGGCCCCAGGCGGGCGAGCACCCACGGCTCGCCCAGGAGCATGGTCCGCACGGGCCGGTCGGCCACCTCGGCCGAGCGCGCCACGGGGTGCCAGCAGCGCCGCAGGGCCGGATGGGTGTTGGTGAGGGCGGCGGGTGCCGTGGTCATGGTGCCGGCGAGCGTAGGGGATGGGCAGCCGGAGATGCAGTCCGACGGCGGCCGTCCTAGCGTGGCCGGCATGCCTCCCCTCGGCTCCGCACGCCTCGGCTCCGCACGCCTCGGCTCCGACCCCGACCTCGAACGCCGCTTCGCCGGTGCCCGCCCCTTGAGCTTCTGGCTCGACGACCCGTTCGCGCCGACCCCCGAGCCCGCCCTCTCGGGCACCGCCCGCGCCGACCTGGCCGTGGTGGGCGGCGGCTTCTCGGGCCTGTGGACCGCCCTCCTGGCGAAGCAGGCCGACCCGGGGCGGCGGGTGCTCCTCGTGGAGGCGGAGACGGCGGCGTGGGCGGCCACCGGGCGCAACGGCGGGTTCTGCGAGGCGAGCCTCACCCACGGCGAGGCCAACGGCGTGGCGCGGTTCCCCGACAGCTACCCGCGCCTGCGTGAGCTGGGGATGGAGAACCTGGACGCCATCGAGCGGTTCGTCGCCGACCGGGCCGTCGACTGCGGCTGGGAGCGCACCGGGACCCTCGGGGTCGCCACCCAGCCCTGGCAGCTCGAGGAGCTGCGGGGCGAGGGGCCGACGCCTCCGGGGTTCCTCGACCGCGCCGCGGTACAGGCCGAGGTGGCCTCGCCCACCTACCTCGGCGGGATCTGGGACCGCGACAGCTGCGCCATGGTCAACCCGGCCCGGCTGGCGTGGGGCATCCGGGCGGCATGCCTCGAGGCGGGCGTCCAGGTGGCCGAGCGGACCCCGGTCCTCGGCCTCGAGGCCGGGCGGGGCGGGGTCGAGCTGCGCACGCCGTCCGGCCGGGTGCTGGCCGAACGGGTCGCCCTGGCCACCAACGCCTTCGCCCCGTTCCTGCCGCAGGTCCGGTCCCGCATCGTGCCCGTCTACGACCACGTGCTCGTGACCGAGCCCCTGTCGTCCGAGCAGCTGGCCTCGGTGGGCTGGTCGCACCGGCAGGGCGTCTCGGACGCCGGCAACCAGTTCCACTACTACCGCCTCACCCAGGACAACCGGATCCTGTGGGGCGGCTACGACGCCGTCTACCACTTCGGCCGCAAGGTGAAGCCGTCCTACGACCAGCGGCCGGCCACCTTCCGCCTCCTCGCCCGGCACTTCTACGAGACGTTCCCCCAGCTGGAGGACGTCGGCTTCACCCACCGGTGGGGCGGCGCCATCGACACCTGCGGGAGGTTCTGCGCCTTCTTCGGCACCGCCCACCGGGGCCGGGTCGCCTACGCCGCCGGCTACACGGGCCTCGGGGTGGGGGCCAGCCGGTTCGGCGCCCAGGTGATGCTCGACCTCCTCGACGGCGCCCGCACCGAACGGACCGAGCTCGACATGGTGCGGACGAAGCCGGTCCCCTTCCCGCCCGAGCCGCTGGCATGGGTGGTCGTCCAGGCAACCAGGTGGTCCATCGCCCAGGCGGACGCCAACGGCGGACGGCGCAACGCCTGGCTGCGACTGCTCGACCGGCTGGGGCTGGGCTACGACTCCTGAGCGGTGGCGGCCGAGACCGCCGCCACCTCCTCGGCCGACAACCGCACCTCCGCAGCCCGGGCGTTGGCCGTCACCTGCTCGGGTCGGGTGGCGCCCACGAGCACGCTCGGCACCACCGGCTGCGCCAGGAGCCACCCGATGGCCAGCTCCAGGAGCGACCGGCCGTGCTCGGCCCCCAGGTCCACCAACCGGGCGATCACGTCGAACTTGGCGTCGGTCAGCCAATCGCGGTAGCGGCCGCCGGCCAGCCGGGTCCCCTCGGGGGCCGGGCGGCCACGCTCGTACTTGCCGGTGAGGAGCCCCGAAGCGAGCGGGAAGTACGGGATCACGCCCACGTGGTAGGCGGCGCAGGCCGGGACCACCTCGGCCTCGATCCCCCGCTCGAGCAGGCTCCACTCGGACTGGCTGGCGATGAACCGGGTGCCGTGCCGGGCCGCCGCCAGCAGCTCGGCCTCCACGATCTGCCATCCGGCGAAGTTGGAGCTGGCGGCATAGCGAACCTTGCCCGCCCGCACCAGGTCGTCGAGGGCGGCGAGGGTCTCCTCCACCGGCGTCTCGGGGTCGGGGAAGTGCTGGTAGTAGAGGTCGATGTAGTCGGTGCCCAGGCTGCGCAGGCTGCGCTCGCAGGCGGCGACCAGGTGCTTGCGCGACGCCCCCACCTCGTAGGGGCTCTCACCCACCCGGGACGAGAACTTGGTGGCGACGACCACCTCGTCCCGGTGGCCCTGCAGCGCCCGGCCGAGGAACTTCTCCGACTCCCCTTCGCCGTAGCTGTTGGACGTGTCGAAGAAGGTGATCCCGGCAGCGAGGGAGGCGTCGACGACGGCAGCCGCGGCCGCCTCGTCGATCCGCGACCCGAAGTTGTTGCAGCCGAGGCCGAGCACCGACACCTTGAGGCCCGAGCGGCCGATCACACGCAGATCCATGGCGACGGTCTAGCGGTGCGAGTCGGTCGGTGCCACCGCGCCGGCCGCGCCCGGCCCGGTATCGTCGGGCCGCCATGGGCGGAGCGGCTTGAGCGCCAGCAACGGGTCACGGGCGTCGCGCGCTCCCCAACCCCGCGTGGTGGTGGTGGGCGCCGGGCCGGCCGGGCTGACGGCCGCCTACGCGCTGGGCACCCGCCACGGGATCGCCGCCACCGTGCTCGAGGCGACCCACGAGGTGGGAGGGTTGAGCCGGACGGTCGAGCGCGACGGATGGCGCTTCGACGTCGGCGGCCACCGCTTCTTCACCAAGGTGCCCGAGGTCCAGGCGCTGTGGGAGGAGATCCTGCCCGGCGAGGACTTCATGCTCCGCCCCCGCATGAGCCGCATCTACTACCGGGAGCGGTTCTTCGACTACCCGCTCCGGCTCCCGAACGCCCTCGCCAACCTGGGACCGGCGGAGGGGGCACGCTGCATCGCCTCCTACCTGCGCGCCCGGCTCTCGCCCCCGGCCGACCAGTCGACGCTCGAGGGCTGGATCGAGGCCCGCTTCGGCCGCCGCCTCTACCGCCACTTCTTCAAGGCGTACAACGAGAAGCTGTGGGGAGTCCCGGCTGCCGAGCTGCCGGCGGACTTCGCCGCCCAGCGGATCCGGGAGCTCTCGCTCGGCCGGGCCCTGGCCGATGCGCTGCGCCCCGGGCGGTCCGGCAGCCAGGTCACCTCCCTGGTGGACCGGTTCTTCTACCCGGCGTACGGACCCGGGATGCTCTGGGAGCGGTGCCGGCGGTTGGCGGAGTCGGCCGGGTGCCGGGTGGTCACGGACGCACCCGTGCGTTCGCTGCGACGGGTGCGCGACCGCGTCGTGGCTGTCGGGCGGGCGCTTCCCGACGGCACGATGGTCGAGCACCCCTGCGACCACGTGATCACGTCCATGCCGCTGCCGTCCCTGGTGGCCGGCTTCACGCCCAAAGCCCCGGACGGCGTCCTGGCATCGGCGGCGGCGCTTCGCCACCGGGACTTCCTCACCGTCGCCCTGGTGGTCCCGGCAGCCGCCGGCTTCCCCGACAACTGGATCTACGTGCACGCCCCCGAGGTCCGGGCCGGACGGGTCCAGAACTACGGCTCGTGGTCCCCGCACCTCGTGCGCGACGGCCGGACCGTCCTCGGGGTGGAGTACTTCGTGCAGCAGGACGACGACCTGTGGCGCCGTGACGACGACGCACTGGTGCGGCTGGCGACCGACGAGGTGGCGCGCCTCGGGCTGGTCCGGCCCCACCTGGTGGAAGCGGGGTACGTGGTGCGGGTCGAGAAGGC
The DNA here is from genome assembly GCA_021791845.1 of Actinomycetes bacterium. Lineage (GTDB taxonomy): Bacteria > Actinomycetota > Acidimicrobiia > Acidimicrobiales > RAAP-2 > JAJYVT01. The sequence continues at coordinate 16,913 of JAJYVT010000060.1, forward strand.
CTACCCCTTCTACGACGCCGGCTACCGCGAGCACGTCGGGCGCATCGCAGCGTGGCTCCGGGAGCACGCCGTCAACGTCCACCCGGTCGGCCGGAACGGGTTGCACCGCTACAACAACCAGGACCACTCGATGGTCACCGCCCTGCGCGCTGTGGACAACGTCGTGCGCGGCGCCGGGCACGACGTGTGGGCCGTCAACCTCGAGGCCGAGTACCACGAGGCGGCGGCACCGGGCACCACGGTGGTGCGGCGCCCAGGGGACGCGCGGCCTTCCTCCGCCTAAACCGCTCGCAGCGCGGGTACCGCGTCATCGGTCGCACCTTGCGCCACGCATCCTGATTCGAGGAGGAGCCATGCGAGCAGTCGTGTTCCGCAGCGTCGGTGACATCGGCGTGGAGGACGTCCCCGAGCCCCGCGTCGAGCAGCCCACCGACGCCGTCGTCCGGATCACCACCACCGCCATCTGCGGCACCGACCTCCACATGGTCCGCGGCACCATGCCGGGCATGAAGCCCGGCACGGTCCTCGGCCACGAAGCCGTCGGGGTGGTGGAGGAGGTCGGCCGGGAGGCGCGCAAACCTGCGTCCCGGCGACCGGGTGGTGGTGCCCTCGACCATCGGGTGCGGCTACTGCTCGTACTGCCGTGCCGGCTACTACGCCCAGTGCGACCACGCCAATCCCCACGGACCCGCGGCCGGGACGGCGTTCTTCGGCGGCCCCGAGTCGACCGGGCCGTTCGACGGGCTCCAAGCCGAGTACGCCCGCGTCCCCTTTGCCGCCGCCGGCCTGGTGCGCCTGCCCGACGACATGTCCGACGCCGACGCCATCCTGCTCTCGGACATCTTCCCGACCTCCTGGTTCGGGGCGAAGCTGGCCGAGGTCCGCCGGGGCAACACGGTGGCCGTGCTCGGCTGCGGGATCGTGGGCCAGCTGGCCATGGCATCGGCCCGCCTGCAAGGGTGCGGGCGCCTGTTCGCCGTCGACAACAAGCCGGGCCGGCTGGACCGGGCGGTGATGCAGGGGGCGGAGCCCGTCAACTTCGACGAGGAGGACCCGGTCGAGGCCATCAAGCACATGACCGGCGGCGTGGGCGTGGACCGGGTGATCGACGCCGTGGGCGTGGACGCCGAGCACCCCGGGCGCGGCCCCGCCGCCCCGGAGGTCGACGAGGCCGAGCGCCGGCACTCCGAGCGCGCCGCGCTCGGGCCCGACGTGCGCACCGACGGGGACCACTGGGTGGCCGGCACGGCGCCCTCGCAGGCCCTCGACTGGGCGGTGCAAGCGGCGGCCAAGGCGGGCACGATCGCCGTCATCGGCGTGTACCCACCGTCCGTCCACAGCTTCCCGATCGGCGAGGCGATGATGAAGAACCTCACCGTCAACACGGGGAACTGCAACCACCGGCGCTATCTGCCCGAGCTGATCGACATCGTTGCGTCTGGCCGGATGACCCTGGCGCCCAACCTGAGCCACCATCTCCCGTTCGACCAGGTGGTCGACGCCTACGAAGCCTTCGACCACCGGGACGACGGGTGGGTGAAGGTGGCCCTCGACACCGCCGCCTGAGCCCGCCGTCGTTCGGGTTCCCGCCGGCACACCGCGTCGTGGCGGGCTGAACCTCCCCGTTGCACGCCGGCTCCCGGGCGGCGACACTTGTGCCGTGCCTCCAGGATCCGGCCCCGGCGGCGACGGGCGCGTCTCGGTGTCGGTCATGCTGATCGTCCCCGATGCCCGCCGTGCGGCCCGCTGGTACGAGGGCGCACTCGGCGCCGAGGAGCTCTGGAACCTCGGCAGCGTCGTCGGGCTCCAGATCGCCGGCGCGCCGTTCTTCCTGCACGAGACGAACCCGGACAACCCGGCAGAGGGCAGCCCGGCCGAAGCCGGCGCCACGAGCACGAGGATCGAGCTGTTCGTGGACGACCCCGACGCCGTGCTGGAGCGGGCACTGACGGCTGGCGCCACGCTGGGCTCGCCCGTCCACGACCGTGACGCTCCGTGGGGGCTGCACCGCCAAGGCGGGTTCCGGGATCCCTTCGGGCACAACTGGTCGGTCGGGGACCGCTCCCCCATCACCCCGCCCGCTGCGGCCGGACCCGTCCGCTGAGGGAGCCGGCCGTCCGGCCGTCCGGGCCGGCCGGTGCGGGGCCCTGACGCGACGGGAGCGCCGGCACCACCTTCGTGGAGGGGCGCCGGCGCTCCCGCGTGTCGTGTCAGGCTCGCGGCTGGCCTGTCGCCGGCACCTGTCGCTCCACCACGCGCTCTCCGGGAGCGGGGGCCGCTGCCGCCCCGGGCTCGCCCGCCACGGGCGGCCCGGTCACTGTCGACCGCCGCTCGACGACGGGCTGCGCGGCGACGGGCCGCTCGACGACGGGCCGCTCGACGACGGGCTGCGCGGCCGTGGCCGGCGGCGGCGGCGGCGCCATCGTTCCCGTCGGCGCGGCGGTGGCGCCGACGGGAGGGGCCGTCGGCGCGACCCGTGACGCGACCGCCCCCGGGCCGCGCTCGGCGACCACGGCCAGTTGTCGGCGCACGGCCCATCCCATGAACAGCGCCCCGCACAGCACCAGGATCACGCCGGGACCGACGGCGAAGCACAGCTCCTTCCACATGAAGTGGCTGGCGCCGGACGGCACGATGAAGGCCCGGTTGC
>JAJYVT010000152.1 GCA_021791845.1 Actinomycetes bacterium
GGGGCGGACGCCACTCACTGGGTGCGCTTCGAGGTCAAGGACGAGCTGTCCTACGGCCACCGCCAGGAGCGAAGGGGCCGGCCGGGCCCGAACCCCCGCTACCTGCGCATCGAGCGGCACCGGCTCTCGCTCACCTGGTCCACCGACGCCGACGCGGTGGCCTACGACGCCGCCTCGGATGGCTGTTTCCCGATGGTGGCCTGCCGATACGGAGATGACCGAGACCGAGCTGCTCGCCGCCTACAAGCGACAGCCTCGCCTCGAGCGTCGCCACGCCACGTTCAAGGGCGTGATCGCGGCCTGTCCCCTCGAGCTGAAGAGCGATTGCCGCATCGATGCCTTCGGTTTCTGGCGCTACGTCGCGCTGCTCGTCCACGCGCTGATCGAGCGCGAGCTGCGACGGGCGATGGCCGATGCCGGGATCGCTGCGCTCCCCCTCTGCCACGAGGACCGGCCCTGCAAGGCGCGGACTGCCGCTCGGGTACTCGAGCTGCTCGACCCGCTCGCCCGCAGCGTCGTCAGTCACCGTGGCCAGGTGTTGACGGTGGTCGCTCCAACCCTCAGTTCCCTCCAGGAGCAGATCCTCACCCTGCTCGGCGTTGGCCTCAGCGCCTATGACCCGGTCGCGTCACGGCCCGGCAAATCGACCTGAAGGCCTGGCTCGACCTGCGGAACGTAGGCTCGTGCGCTCCGTGGGAGACGGGGCGAGGTTCGCGCGGCCGGCTTTGGCGGTGATCCGCCGGCACGAGGTGCTCGGCGGCGGGCTTTCGTCGCCGATGTGGCGAGCGCGGCGACGCGTGCGCTGCGCGTCGGGTCGTCGCCACGCCGCCACGGTCTGGCAGCCGGCGCGCGGACCGGTCATGGCGCAGCGTCGAGACTGGCGGCCTCGCCGGGGGGACTCGGGGTAGGAGGAGCCGGGTGGACAAGGAGGGCGGGGATCGTGGCGAGCGGCACGGCTGTGGAGCTGACGACGCTTTCTGACCAGGAGCTGATCGAGGAGACGGAAGCGGCGATCGTGCGCGACGCGACGCTCTCGAGCCGGGGACGTTGCAGCGTCGACGCCTGCTCCGCGCTCGACCGGCTCTACGAGGAGTGCCCGCAGCGGACGCCGAACGGCCATCTCTACCAGCGCGCCTGGAACCGCGCGGCGGCGGGGGTATGCGCGAAGGAGCCGGTCCCGCCGGATCCGCGGCTCGCCGGCGTGTAGCGCAGGTGTCGTGTGGGTGCGGGCGAGGTGACGCGGCGGTGGAGAGGGGGCCGGCGATGGGCGAGCACGACGCCGCGGTGATCGCGGCACGACAGGCGTACGCGGCCGAGGTGGACGCGGCGTGGGCGGCGTACGAACGGGCCGTCGCCGCGCTCGGGGCGGCGACGCGGGACGTCGCAGCGGCGGAGCGGAACGCGACGGTCGGGCTGGCGCGGCGGGAGTACCTGGCGACGCTCGTCGCGACCTGGGCGCGGCGGGACGGACTGGCAGTCGTGGCGGCGTAGCGGCGGAGAGATCGGAGGCGCCGACCCCGCACGCGCGAACGGGCGGAGATGCCGAGCCGTCACGGCTCAGCCTGGAACCACCGCCCCGATCGGGCCCTGAGTCGCCGACCATCTGCGGAAAAGGAGCCCCGACCAGGAAGAACGGGAGCTCGCACAAATCATGGCTGATCCCCGGACAGGGCCCTGCGGCGGAGGTCAGACGGTGGACCCAGGCTCAAGTCGGCCATTGCGCGGCCGTCCGACGTCTCTCCGGCCCGGCCGCGCGCCCGCCGGCCGGCGACCCCGACCGGGGGTCCCCCGGGTCCTGGGTCGCCGGCGCGGGCGAGGCCTGGTCGGCCTGCGCTAGGCGGAGTGCACGGGGACGCGCACGCCGGTTGAATTGAAGGCTGGGTCGGCGCAGTCCTACGTGCGGTTCGCTGCCACCCCTCGATCGACTGTGCCCGTTATCGCCAGGTGGTTCTGTGGCGTGCTCCAGATCCCCCAGCCTTCGCCGCTGATGATGTTGCCGACGAGCCGAACGCCCAGCTGTACCGGAGGCGCCGTTCCCTTCGGCGTGCTCGGGGGCAGGCCCGCCGTGACCACGATCACGCCGGTAGGCCTCGGGACATAGCCGGGGAGGTGCTCGAAGGGGGGCAAGCCGCCGTTGCCGCTGATGACGTTGTCCTCGACCAGTGTGCCGGAGACGACATCGAAGGGCGCGAGCGAGTTCAATACGATGCCCGGTGCCACACTGTCAGTCGCCACGTTGCCGCTGACCACGGTGCCCACCAGCTTCGTGTGCGGCATGTTGTCGGCGACGACAACACCTTCGGCGTTGCCCACGCTCACGTTGTCGATGACTCTGTTGCCTACGACGGCCTCGCCCACCACGTGGGTGGAGACGACGATGCCGCAGCCGCGGGGGTTGTCAACGACGACGTTGTGCGCGACGAGGTTGTCCATGGCGGGGAGCGGAATCCCGCGCCCGAGTGTTCCGGGGCTCTGTGCCCCGTCGTCGAACACGCCGATACCGCCTTCCCCGGTGTTGTCGGCGATCGTGTTCCCCTCGATGACGGAGTGGGAGCTGCCCACGAGCTCAACCGCCTTCGCGTCCACGATGCAGGGACCCTTGGGCTTGGCCGGCGGGAGCGGGCACACGTCGGGCCGGACGAGGTTCCCCACGACGGTGCTGTCTTCGATCGTGACAGCATTGCTGTCCTGGACGAGAATGCCCTGATCGAGTGCCCCGGTCACCGTGGCGCCGCGGATGACGACACCGGAGGCGCCGGGCGGCACGTAGATGCCGATGTCACAGCCACCTGCTCGGACGATCGCCGTGATCGTCTCGTGGGCATGTGCCACGAGACGCGCCGTCAGCTTCGACGCGCCGGCCTGCACGCAGGAACCCTGCGACGCGCCGGTGCTCGTTGTGTGGGGAGCTCGTCCGGCCAGGGGCACGACTGCCGCGCGCACCAACGACCCAGTTGCCGCGCTCGTAAGGGTCCCCCCGGCAAGGCAGGCCAGCGCGACCGCACCGATGCCGCGCAGCGCCAACCGCGAAGGGAAGAGCGCGCGCGCCTTGTGTCTTCTTCTGCTGTTGAGCCCCTTCTCCATCAGTCAGCTCCTTTGCTGTGTTCTGTACTCGGTGATGTTCGTCCCGGTCCATGACTCGCCTCGCCCGGCTTGGTTCTCCAGCGCTGCGCCTGGACTGCGCCTGGATGAAGACGACCGGCTCGTCTGCGTCATGGACTATTGAGTGAGCGCCGGTCTCGACGACCTCGACCCCGTCGGCGAGGCGGCTCTGGTCGAGATCCGACTCGACCACATGCGCGGCCATCGACACCGAAGCGCCCATGCGCAGAGCATGAGCACCGACCGCATCCGTCGCGCATCCACCCCGGCCGCTGGCCATGTCCCGCCCCGGTGGCCAGCCCATCAGACCGAGATCCGCGAGTTAGCCCCACCGCGACCCGCCCCCGAGGCTCGGAGGATCCCCTACGGGTGGCCGGCGGCCTCTCTGGCGAGGAGCGACGAGCGCCGGGGCGCGTGTCGTCAGGG
>JAJYVT010000007.1 GCA_021791845.1 Actinomycetes bacterium
CGGACCGAAAGACGAGTCATCGACTCGCGCAGCTGGCCCTGGCGATCGTCTTCCTCCTCACCGCCAAGCTCATCGACTGGCGAAACCGCTGGTCACCGACCTCGGTTCCTATCCGCTGAGCCTCTTAATGGCCGGCCCGGGCAGCCCAATCGGCAGAGGCAATGGCGTGCCCGCTCACCGTTCGGCGGCGGTGATCCACTTCTCGACCGACGCCGGCTGGTACGTCTCGATCAGCTCGAAGACGGCGTCGCAATCGGCGGCACGCGGGAGCAGCTGGCGGTTCTCGGGCTCGAGCAGGCCGGCGGTCACCATCCGATCGAGCTGGGACGCGAGGGGCCCCCAGAAGCCGTCGACGTCGAGGAGCACGATCGGCTTCTGGTGGAGCCCGAGCTGGGACCACGTCGAGATCTCCGCCAGCTCCTCGAGGGTGCCCAGCCCTCCCGGGAGAGCGACGAAGGCGTCGGCGAGGTCGTACATCCGCTGCTTCCGCTCGTGCATCGAGCCGACCTCGAGCAGGGTCGTGAGGCCCGTGTGGCCGATCTCGCGGCGGAAGAGGCCGACGGGGATGACGCCGGTCACCTTGCCGCCGCGCGCCAAGCAGGCGTCGGCCACGACGCCCATCAAGCCGACGCGGCCGCCGCCGTACACCAGCTCGATGCCGCGGCGGGCCACGGCCTCGCCGAGCGAGCGGGCGGTCTCGGCGAAGCGCCCGTCGGGTGGGAGGGACGATCCGCAGAACACGCAGAGGGTACGGAGCGCCGCCACCGGCGAGACCCTAACTAACCTCGCTCTTTCACGGCGAGCCCGGCGAGGTCACGGTCACAGGTTGATCATCTCGCCGACGAGCCCGTGCAGGGCCTCCTTCACCGCCTCGCCCATGGTGGGGTGCACGTGGACGTTGCGGGCGGCGTCGGCCGCGGTGAGGTCGTACTGCTGGGCCAGCGTCAGCTCGGGCAGCAGCTCGGAGACGTCGTGGCCGATGAGGTGGGCACCGAGGAGCTCGCGCTGCTCGCCGCCCGCGATCAGCTTCACGAAGCCCCCCGGGTCGCCCGCTCCCTGGGCCTTGCCGTTGGCGGTGAAGGGGAACTTGACGACCGTGACGTCGTCGAACTCCTCCTTGGCCTGGGCCTCGGTGAACCCGAAGCTGGCGATCTGCGGCTGGCAGAAGGTGGCTCGAGGCACCATCGTGTAGTCGATCACCTGCGTCACGTGCCCGGCGATGGTCTCCGCCGCGACGATCCCCATGGCCTCGGCGGCATGCGCCAGCATCAGCTTGGCGGTCACGTCACCGATGGCGTAGATGCCCGGGACGTTGGTCCGGCAGTACGGGTCGACGTCGATGGCGCCCCGCTCGGTGAGCGCGACCCCCGTCGTCTCCAGTCCGTAGCCCTCGACCCGGGGTTGGAAGCCGATGGCCTGGAGCACCGTGGCTGCCCGGAGGACCTGCTGGTTGCCGTCCTTGTCGGTGACGGTGACGGCCACCGTGTCGCCGGAGTCGTCAACGAGGTCGACCCGGGTGGAGGTATGGACCCTGATGCCGTAGCGGCGGAAGCGGCGGGCCAGCTCGGCGGACACCTCGGCGTCCTCGAGGGGCACCATGCGGTCCATGAACTCCACGACGGTGACGTCCACCCCGAAGTTGCGCAGCACGTAGGCGAACTCCACGCCGATCGCGCCGGCACCGGCGATGACGATGCTGTCCGGCAGCTCGCGGGCGAGGATCTGCTCTTCGAAGGTGACGACCCGTTCGGAGAGCCTCGTCCCGGGCAGCAGCCGCGTCGTGGTGCCCGTTGCCACGATGCAATTGGCGAAGGTGACGGTGCGCTGGCCCTCGGGCCCGGTGACGATGAGCTCGTGTGCGCCGGTGAAGCGTCCGGCACCGTTGATCTCGGTGATGCCGTTCTTGCGCATCAGGTAGTGCACGCCCTTCACGCGACCGTCGGCCACGGTTCGGCTCCGGTCGAAGGCGACTCCGTAGTCCATCGTGATCGGTGACTCGGAGCGGATGCCGAACTGCTCCGCCTCGTCCTGCACGATCTGCGCCAGCTCTGCGTTTCGGAGAAGGGCCTTGGACGGGATGCACCCCACGTTGAGGCAGATGCCGCCCCAGTACCGCTCCTCGACGACGGCGGTGGTGAGCCCGAGCTGCGAGGCCCGGACCGCGGCGGTGTACCCACCCGGTCCGGCACCGAGGACGACGAGATCGAAGTCGAATGCCATGTGCCGATGATGCAGCCTCGTTCGGCGCTCGGCCACTCGGCAGCCGCCCGGCTCGAGCCGGCCAGGCTGGAGCGCTGGTGCCTACACTGCCGCGTACCGACATGATCCGTCCCGCGAGCGAGGAGGACCAGGTGAGCTTCATGCGAGGGTTCCTGCCGAGGCCGGTGCGGCGGGCGATCCACCCGGTGCGGAGCACGGCGGGGTCGCTGAAGCGCCGGGCGACGCCGAAGCCGATCCGCAAGATCCAGTACGCGCGCCATCCGGTCGGCACGGCCACCACCCGGCTGGGGCGGGCCGTCCGACGCTCGCTGTTCAAGTAGTGGCACCGCAGGGGGCCCCGGGGCCCGGGGCCCCGGGGGCGCAACCGGTGCGGGCGCCACCGCAGGCTGCACCCTCCGGGTGTAGGACTGGGTCGTGCTCCTCGTCGGCACCACCGACCACCTCGAGGACCTGGACCGCCAGCTGTCCCTGGCCGAGGACGTGCGCGTGGTCGCCGTCGCCCGGCAGGCGCCGCCACCGGGCGGGGTGCGCCCGCCCGTCTACGCGTTGGTGGACGGACGGCGGATCGTGCGGGTCGAAGGCGACGGCGTGGAGCCGGTGGTGAGGCTCGACGAGGCCACCGGGCAGAGCCTGGCCGCCGACCCTCGGGTCCTGGTCGTCGGCGTCGCCGGCGCCGGTCTCGTGACCGTCGACCCCGAGGCGGGGACCGCGGAGCCGGTCACGGCCTTCTCGTCCCTCGAGGGGCGGGACGAGTGGGGGAACCCGGCCGCTCCGACGCCCGACCTCCGCTCGCTGGCGGTCACGGAGTCGGGTGCCTGGCTCGTGAACGTGCACGTGGGCGGGGTCTGGCGCTCGACCGACCGGGGCTCGACCTGGACGAACGTCGTGGCGCCGGAAGCGGACGTGCACGAGGTGAGTGCCGGCAACGGCGGCACGGTGGTCGCCGCCGCCGCCGGGGGCCTGGGTTGGAGCACCGACGACGGCGTCACCTGGGAGTGGACCGACGACGGGTTGCACGCCGCCTACTGCCGCGCCGTGGCGGTGGACGGCAGCACCGTGTTCGTGACCGCCTCGACCGGTCCCTCCACCAGCGACGGCCGCCTGTACCGCGGCCCGGTCGGGGGACGCCTCGAGCCCTGCGTCCACGGGGTCCCGGCGTCGTTCCCCTTCAACCTGGACACCGGCTGTGTCGACGCCCGCCACGGGCAGGCCGCGCTCGGCGCCCGGGACGGGCGGGTCTTCCGCTCCGGCGACGGCGGGGAGACCTTCGAGCAGGTGACCGAGCGGGTGGGCGGCCAGGTCCGCGTCGTCCGGTTCGGCTGACCGACCTGGCACCGCCGCTTTACCTGGGGCGGGAGGATCGCCTAGGATTGACTGTATGATCAGTCAAACACCGGCGGTGGGGGAGCCGAGCGCGGCACGGAGCCTGGACCGGGTCCCGCTCGACGTCGAGGCGGTCGAGCGATCGTTGCGCCCGTTCGGCCAGGGCCGGCTGCTGCCGCGGGAGGCGTACACCAGCGCCGACGTCCTGTCCTGGGAGCAGCGGAACTTCTTCGAGGGCGGCTGGACGTGCCTCGGGCGCAGCAGTATCGTCGGGGAGCCGGGCGACCAGCGTGCCGAGGCGGTCGGCCGCGGCGGTGTCTTCCTCGTCCGAGCCCAGGACGGGACGGTTCGGGCCTTCGCCAACGCCTGCCGGCACCGCGGCCACGAGCTCCTGCCCTGCGGGGCGGACGCCGTCAACCGGCCGATCGTGCTGTGCCCCTATCACGCCTGGTCCTACCGGCTCGACGGGACGCTGCGGAAGGCGCCAGGCTTCGACCACGTCGCCGGGTTCGACGTCGAGGAGTTCGGCCTGGTCGAGCTCCCCTGCACCGAGTGGCACGGCCTCGTGTTCGTGGACGCCTCGGGCGGCGCCGGCCCGTTCGCCGACCACGTGGCCGGGCTGGAGCCGATCGTGGGGCCCTACGAGCTCGAGCGGCTCGTGACCAAGGGCCGTCACGACTATGTCGTCACCGCCAACTGGAAGGTCCTCATCGAGAACTACCAGGAGTGCTACCACTGCCCGGTCATCCACCCGGAGCTGTGCGCGGCGTCACCGCCTCGGAGCGGGGAGAACTACCACAACGCCGCCGGCGCGTGGGTGGGGGGCTGGATGGACATCCGTGAGGGGTACGAGACGATGTCGCTCGACGGCCACACCGGCGCCCAGCCCCTGCGCGGCCTCGACGAGCGCCGCCAGCGGATCGTCGACTACGTCGGCATCTTCCCCAACGTCCTGGTGAGCTTGCACCCGGACTACGTCATGACCCACGTGCTCACGCCCCTGGCGGCGGACCGGACCCGGGTGGTGTGCGAGTGGCACTTCGCCCCCGAGGACGCCGACCGACCGGACTTCGACCCCTCGTTCGCGGTGGACTTCTGGGACGTGACGAACCGGCAGGACTGGCTGGCCTGCGAGTCGGTCCAGCGGGGACTGTCGAGCCCCCGGGCCATCACCGGCCCCATGTCGCCCGAGGAGGACGGCGTCCACCAGTTCGTGACCATGGTGGCGGCCGGCTACGTGGGGCGCCCCGTGCGCCCCCAACCCGCGGCCGTGCCGACGGCCTGAGCAACCCGGCCCGACCGGCGACAACGCCGCTCAGGCGATCGCCCCGATGCCGCGCTTGGCCAGCTGGGCGGCGACGATCACCCGCTGGATCTCGCTCGTCCCCTCCCAGATGCGCTCCACCCGCAGCTCGCGGAAGAAGCGCTCGGCCACGTTCTCGCGCATGTAGCCGCGACCGCCGAAGATCTGCACGGCGCGGTCGGCCACCCGGTTGGCGGTCTCGGACGCGAAGAGCTTCGCCATCGAGGCCTGGCCGTGCTGCACCTTGCGGTCCCGCCCCTCGTCCACGCCGCGGGCCGCCTCGTAGAGCATCGACCGCCCGGCGAAGAGCTCGGTGGCGCTGTCGGCGAGCATGGCCTGGACGAGCTGGAACTCGATGATCGGGCTGCCCGACACGATGCGCTCCCGGGCGAAGCGGGTGGCTTCGTCGATCAGGCGCTCGGTCGCGCCCAGGCAGCGCGCCGCCACCATGAACCGCTCGAAGCGGAACCACTCGTAGGCATAGGTCATGCCGCCGCCCTCCTCGCCCACCAGGTGGGTCGCCGGCACGCGGACCTGCTCGAAGGCGACGATCGGGTGGTGGTGGGCGATGGTGTGCGAGTACGCGGGGGTGCGCACGACGCGCACGCCGGGGGAGGGGAGGTCGACCACGAACATGGCGTGGTCGCCGGCGTGGGGCCCGTCGGTCAAGCGGCCCTGGAAGAAGGCGTACGTCGCCTCGTTGTAGGAGGTGACGTGCCACTTCACGCCGTCGAGGACGTACTCGTCGCCCTCGCGCCGGGCCGTGGCCTCGATGGCCGAGACGTCGGAGCCCGCATGCTCTTCGGTGATGGCGTAGCACTCGCCGGCCTCGCCGGCCACGGTCGGGCGGAGCCAGCGCTCCCTCTGGTGCTCCGTGGCCACCGGGACCCACCACTGGGGCGGGGTCGACAGCATCCAGGCCAGTGCGTTGGTGGCCCGGCCCACCTGCTCTTGCACCAGCACCTGCTGGAGCATGCTGCATCCGCCGCCTCCGAGGTCCCGGGAGATGTTGGTGGCGAGGAGGCCTTCCTCCTTGGCCCTGGTGCGCATGGCGGCCGCCACGTCCGCCGGCAGGTGCCCCCCGTTCGCCTCCGCCTCCTCCTCGTAGGGGAACAGGTCGTCGACGAAGCGCCGGGCCCGGTCCTGCAGCTCGCGGTCCTCGGCCGTCAGCTGGTACACGGTGGGCTCCCTTCCGCCACCCGCGGACCGGTCGGGCGCCGGTCCTTCGACGGGTTTGACTGACGGTTCAGTTTATGCCAGGGTGCACCCGTGCGCACGGGGGCGAGCGGCGGGACCGCCGACGCGGTGGTCGTCGGCGGCGGCACGGTCGGCGGGTGGTGCGCGTGGTTCCTGCGGCAGGCGGGACTGGGGCGGGTCGTGCTCGTCGAGCGCGACGTCATGGGCAAGGGCGCCTCGAGCCGCGCCGCCGGCATGGTCCGAGCCCAGGGCGGGACGCCGTGGGCCGTCCGGCTCGGCATGTGGAGCCAGGCCTTCTACCGGTCCCAGCGCCAGGAGATCGGCGTGGACTCGGGGTTCGTGGCCACCGGGTACCTCATGCCGGCCTTCACCGACGGCCAGGCGGAGGCGGGCCGGGCCCGTGTGGCCATGCAGGCGGCGCTGGGGCTGGACGTCTCGTGGATCTCGCCCGACGAAGCCGCCGAGCTGTTCCCGGCCATGGCGCGGGGCGCGCACGTCGGCGGCTCCTACGCTCCGGGGGACGGGTACGTCGACCCGCCCCGCAACGTGGTGGCCTATGCCACCGCCTGTGCGCGCGACGGCGTGGAGGTGCGTGAGCGGACCGAGTTCCTCGGGCTGCGGTGGGGGGAAGACGGCGCGGTGGCGGCGGTCGAGACGTCTTCGGGCCCGATCGCCACGGAGCGGGTGGTGCTGACCGGCGGCCCCGACATGGCCTCGGTGGGGGAGCGAGCCGGGACGCGGGTCACCGCCGGTGGTGCCCGCCACCAGGTGGCGGTGACCGAGCCCTCGCCCGACCTGGCGCCCGAACGGGTGCGGATGGTGTTCGACCTGACCGAGGGCATGTACTGGCGTCCCGAGGAGGGCGGGGTGCTCTTCGGCATGAGCAACCCGGCCGAGCCGCCGGGACCGGCCCGCACCGTCGACTGGCCCTACCTGGAGGCGGTGCGGTCCCGCCTGGGCGACCTGCTTCCTTCGACCCGCGGGCTCGGGTTGCGCCGAGTATGGGCGGCGACCATCGAGTACACGCCCGACCACCTGCCGATCGTCGGCCCGGCGCTCCGCTCCGACAAGAGCCCGATGCCCGGCGTCACCGTCGCCTGTGCCGGTGGCCACGGGATGATGTGGGGCCCGGCGCTGGCCCGGGTGGCCGCCGACCTCGCCCTCGAGCGCACGACCGAGGTGCTCGACGCCGACGCGCTCGGCCTCGCCCGCTTCGACGCCCACGGCCGCAGCACCCTCGCCGCCGACCCTGTCTCGTTGCCGTACCCAGAAAGGACCGACGCACCATGACCGACGACACGACCTCGATTGCCACGCCCGTGCTCCGGGATGCCGCGATCCGAACCGACCTCGAGGACTGGGGGCCACTGGAGGAGGCGACCGGCGCCGAGATGCACACCTCCGGCCTGTACCTGTGGGAGGAGGGCGACGGGGCGGAGTCGGGGATCTGGGAGTGCACCCCCGGGCCGTCGCGCTGGGAGCTCGAGACCAACGAGTTCGTCCACGTCCTGTCCGGCTCGATGACCGTCACGGCCGACGGCGCCGAGCCCATGGAGGTGCAGGCCGGCGACACCGTGCTCTTCCCCAAGGGCTGGGCCGGCACCTGGCAGATCCACGAGACGCTGCGAAAGCTCTACGTGATCTTCTAGGCGTCCCCCTCGGGGGGCCTCGCCAGCGGGTGGGGCAGCGCGCACAGTGGACCTTTGGCCCTTGGCCCCGGCCCGCTGGCCAGGTCAGATGAGCGCGTGACCTTTGCCGGGCTGATCCTGCGGAACCTCGGCACCCGACGCCTGCGCACGGCCCTGACGGCGGTTGCCGTCGCCATCAGCGTGATGGCGGTCGTCACCCTGGACGTGGTGACCCACAGCCTGCAGGCGTCGGCGGCGAACGTCCTCCTGATGGGCAAGGCCGACTTCATCGTGGCCCAGAAGTCGGTGGCCGACGTGCTCACAAGCGTGGTCACCGAGGACCAGGTGGCTCGGGTCGAGCGGACGCCGGGGGTCCGCAGCGCCGTCGGCGTCCTGGTGGGGGCCATCAACCTGAACGCCACAAACCCCTTCTTCTTGGAGATCGGCGTCGCCCCGACAGACCTTCGCACCTTCGGGGTGACCATCGTCGCCGGCCATGCCTACGGGGCGCACGCCGCCCACGAGATCATGCTCGGCTGGCAGGCGGCGCAGTCGCTGCACCTGCGCGTCGGCGACACGATGCACGAGCACACACTCGAGGGGTTCAAGGTGGTCGGGATCTACTCCCTCAACCAGGTCTTCGGGAACGCGGCGGCCATGCTCCCCCTCACCACGCTGCAGGCCCGCACACGCAAGCCCGGGACCGTCACGTTGACGGCGGTCAGGGTCGATCCCAGGGCGAACGTCGACCGGGTGATGGCCCGGATCGAGCACGACAACGCGAGCCTGGCCGCGGTGCGGCTGGCGAGCCAGTTCGGCCGGGTCGACCGCAACCTGGCCTTCCTCTCCGCCGCCGAGACCGGCGCGCAGATCATCGCCCTGGTGATCGGCGTGATCATCGTCATGAACACCATGCTCCTGTCCTTTGTGGAGCGCATCCGTGAGTTCGGCGTCCTTCGCGCCATCGGCTGGTCGCGCCGGCGCCTCGTCTCGCTCGTCATGGGGGAGACGCTCTGCCTCAGCGTCGCCGGCGCGGCCGTGGGGGTCGCCTTCTCCTACGCCCTCACCGGCGCGCTCGAGCACCTCACGACGCTGCGCGGCATCCTGTCGGCCCAGTACGACGTCGGCACGGTGGGACTCGGCCTCTACACCGCCGTCGGCATCGCCCTGCTCGCCGCCCTGTACCCGTGCATCCGGGCCGCGTCGCTGCGCCCTGGCGCCGCCCTCCGGAGGGAGTGACGGTGCCATCCACGCCCCGGACCTCGGTGCCGGCCGCCCTGGCGTCGTCGGGCGCCGCGGACGGGCGCGTCCCGGCGCCCCCGATCCTCGAGGTGGTGGACGTGCACCTGTCCTACGGCACGGTCGCGGCGCTCGACGGCACCACACTCTCGGTTCGGGAGGGGGAGTGGGTCGGCGTGTCGGGGCCGTCGGGTTCGGGGAAGTCCACCCTGCTGGGCCTGCTGGCGGCACTCGAGCACCCCGACCGGGGCGAGGTCCGGTTCCGGGGTGCGGACCTCGCTCGCAAGCGCCGCCTCGACCGGTACCGGCGATTGGACGTGGGGCTCGTGTTCCAGCTCCACAACCTGATCCCGCACCTCGACGCCCGGGCCAACGTGGAGATCGCCATGCTCGGGACGCACCTGTCGCGCACGGCTCGCCACCGGCGCGCCGGCGAGCTGCTCGATGCGGTGGACCTGGCGTCGCTCGCCGGGCGCCGTCCGGCGGAGATGTCCGGCGGCGAGCGTCAGCGGGTGGCGATCGCCCGCGCCCTGGCCAACCGGCCGGCGGTGCTCCTGGCCGACGAGCCGACGGGAAGCCTGGACCCGGCCAGCGCGGCGAACGTCGTCGACGTCTTCACCCGGCTGCACCGCTCGGAGGGGACGACGATCGTCATGGTGACCCACGACGCGGCCGTCGCCACGGCGGCCGACCGGGTCGTGGTGCTCGAGGCCGGCCGCATCCACCCGGCGCCGCCGCCACCCGCCGCGACTGCGCCTGCGTCAGCCGCCGACGCGGCCCCCGCGCCGGCAGAGCGCCGAACGGGCTGAGGGACGCCCGAGGGCGACCGGTGCTACCGGGCGAGCGCCCCCATGGGGTCCCAGGCCGGGAGCACGATCGGCTCCTGGTCCAGGACGCGGCGGAGCTCGTCGGGCAGCTGGCTTCTCCTGGCGGCGATCTCGAAGACGTACTCGTCGAACCACGAGTCGTTCATGGTGAAGAAGCCGTCCTTGCCCTTGTCGCTTCCCCAGCTGTTCTCGACCCGCCACCGCCGCGGCCGCCCGTCGGCGAGGTCCACGCCGGTGAAGAGCATGGCGTGCGTCATCTCGGTGTCGTGGTAGAGGAGCCGGTCCGCCTTGTCCAGGTGGAACGTCGTGTCGTACACCGCCGGGTACTCGAAGAGCGCCGTGTCCCAGATGCCGAAGTCGTTGCTCATCATCTTGCCGACGTCGCAGCCGAACCAGACGGGCTCGCCCGACTCGAGGGCCCGGACTGCGAGGTCCTTCATGACGGGGACCCCGACGTTCAGGTACGTGACCGGCGGCGCCCCGACCACGTTGCCGAGGTACTCCACGGTGAAGGTGCGCTCCATCGGGCTCTGCGGCCGCGGGTCGTGGACGAGGCAGACGTACTCGTCGAGCGGGAGCTCGACGTAGCGGCGGGCGAACTCGCGCGGCGTGAGCGTCCCGTCCCGGTGGAAGGTGCGGTCCGAGTCGATCCACTGCCAGTCGAACTGGGAGGGCGGGGTGCCCAGGTGGATGCACAGCACCCGGTGGACCACGGCGAGGATCTCGGCCTTCTCGGCCCGAGCCTCCTCCGCCGAGCGCGCCGATGCGTGGCGCAGCGTCTTCGCCCCTTGGCGCAGGAGGTTGCGCAGCACCGAGTTCATCCGCCCGGTGTTGGAGGAGCTGTGGGTCTCGGGCATGAACGACTTCGGCACGAGGCCGTGCTTGTCGACGAGCGCCACGAACATGTTCCACTGGCCGCCGTCGTTCGCCGCCGAGTCGAGGAGGAACGCCACCGTGCGGTCGTCGACGTCGCGGTCGGCGGTCTCGATGATCGCCTCGAGGAAGTAGTTCGCCCGCTCCAGCTTGTCCCAGAACATCACGAAGTTCTGGGAGAACTCGAACTCTTTCAGACCCATCTTCCTCATCGCGCCCACCCGGAGCAGGTTCAACCCGGCGAAGAGCCAGCACCTGCCGCTGCGCTCCTGGTTGGTCACCTTCCAGTCGTCGAGCGCGATCGAGAGCGCGTGGCTGGTGGCGTTGACCACCTCGCGGTTGACGGCGACGTCGTCGAGCCCGACCTTGGTGACGGCGTTCTGCGTCAGCCGGTAGGCGGGGTTCGACGAGAACTCCTTGCGGAGCAGTTCGAGGTCTTCGTTGCCGAGCGTCTTGTCCATCTTCTGTCCCCTTGTGCGCATGGTGGCTCGTCGAGGAGGCTACCAACACCCGGTCCGGCGCCAGGGGGAGCCTCCTCCGCCACCGCGGGGAGCGGGGCGGCCGCCGGTGCCGGGCGCTCAGGCGCCGAGGAGCCGCGTCGGGTCGAAGTGCACCTCGCCGAGGACGATGCGGCTGTGGATCTCGCGCACGCCGGCGGCCCGGAGCCGGTCGACGACCCGCTCCAGGTCCTGGGTGCCGGTGCAGGCCACCCGGATCTGGTAGTCGTACTCGCCGGTCGTGTGGGTGGCGGCGAGGACCTGGGGAATGGAGGCCAGCTCCCGCTCGAACGCCAGTCGGTCCACCTCGGCGTGCAGCTTGGTGTCGGACAGGGCGACGAGGGTGCGGCCCAGGCGCTCCAGGTCGAGCTCGGCATGGAAGCCGGCGAGCAGCCCGCTCTGGCGGAGCCGCCGGACGCGGTCGGCCACGCTGTTGGCGCTGAGGTGCACCAGGCGGCCCAGCTCCTGGAACGTCATCCTGCCCTCGGCCACCAGGGCGGTGACGAGCTGGCGGTCGACCTCGTCCAACGATCGATTCCTCGGATAGTGCGGCACAACTACGAGTATGCCATGTAAAACGTGGCAAAGATGGTGTAGACCGCCCACAATCCGCGAGTACTGAGGCAGGATCTCCTCGATACTGGAGGAATGGTCCTCCTGGTCTTCCGCGTGGCTGCCGCGCCCGTCCTCGTCCTCGCCGCGTCGGGTGCCCAGCGCCGGTTCGGCCAGTCGGTCAGCGGGCGGTTCGTCGGCCTTCCCCTCACCAGCCTGCCGCTGCTCGCCCTGCTGGCCGCAGCCGACGGGCTCGGCTTTGCCGCGTCGGCCGCCACGGCCGCGCTGGCGGGTGTCGCGGCTCAGTGCGTGTGGGCGCTCGCCTACGCCCTGGCCGCCCGCCGGCACGGCCCGGCGTGGGCGGCGACGGTCGCCACCGGGGCTTTCGGCGCGGCCTGCGCCGTCCTGATGGGCGTCCACCTCGGGCTCGCGCCGGCGACGATGCTGGCCGCCGCCTCGGTGGTCGGGTCGCTGGCTGTCTGGCCGGCGGGGGGCGCGGCCCGCCCGCCGCACCCCGCCACGCGGCGGGAGGTCGGAGGGCGCATGGTGGCCGGGTCGGCCTTCACGGTGGGCGTGACGGGTGCGTCGGGCTCGGTCGGCCCCCAGGCGGCCGGCTTCCTGGGCTCGTTCCCGGTGCTCACGGTGGTGATGGCGGTGGCCACGCACCGCCGTGACGGCGCCGGCGCCGCCACCGACTTCCTCGACGGCGTGGTCGCCGGCACCCTCTCGGTGGTCGCCGCCCTGGCCACGCTGGCCGCGACCCTCACCGCCCTCGGCCCGCTCGCCGCCTTCCCCTTGGCCCTGGGGGCGTCGCTGGCCACCCAGGTCGTGCCGACCGGCTGGGCCCGCCCGGGGCGGCGGGCGGCCGCCTCCGCTCAGGCCGGGTCGGCGGCCGCCTCCGCTCAGGCCGGGTCGGCGGCCGCCTCCACCAGCACGTCGAGGGCGAGCGCACCGTGCGGCCCGCAGGTGAGCGGGTTGACGTCCAGTCCGGCGACGGTGTCACCCAGCTCCGCCGCCATCGACGCGATCCCGACGATGGCCGCCGCCACCGCGTCGAGGTCGCACGCCGGCGCCCCCCGGTAGCCGTCGAGGAGGCGGCGCACGGCCAGGCGGTCGACCAGCCGGAGGGCCGCCGTGCGGTCGAGCGGCGGGAGGGCCACGGCCCGGTCGGCCAGGAGCTCCACCAGCGTCCCGCCGGCGCCCACCACCACGAGGGGTCCGAGCAGCGGGTCGGCCACGATGCCCAGCGCCAGCTCGACGCCGGACGGGGCCATGGCGGCCACGAGCGCCCGGGGCCCGAGCCGTGCCGTCATGGTGTCGTAGGCGCCGGCCACTTCGTCGGGGCCGGCGAGCCCGAGGGCGACCCCGCCGACGTCCGACTTGTGGAGGTGACCCGGCTCCGCCGTCTTGAGGACGGCGGGGTAGCCGAGCTCGTCCGCCGCGGCCACCGCCTCGTCCCGGGTCCCCACCGGCCGGGCGGCGGGCGAGGCGATGCCGTAGTCGGCGAGGAGCTCGAACGCCTCGGCGGGCTCGAGCGCTCCTTGCCCGAGGCGGAGCGCCCAGCGGGCGGCACGGGCGGGGTCGGCGGCGGGGGCGGCCACCGGCGGGTGGCCGGCGCTGTCGCGCAGCTCGAGAAGGTGCCGGAGGGCGAGGAGCCCCGAGCGGGTCCCCTCCAGGACGGGGATGCCCCGGGCCCGGAGCCTGGCCGCGGCGTCGCGATCGAGCGCGCTCGGCACGTGGCTCAGCACGCACATGGGGACGCGGGACCGCTCCCAGGCGGCCACGGCGGCGGTGCGGTAGGACTCGTCGTGGTCGAGCTCGGGCACGAGGTCGAGGGCGAGCGCCACCGCGTCCACGGACGGGTCCTCGGCCAGGGCGAGGGTGGTCTCGGTGAACAGGTCCTCCGTCGAGCGGCCGCGCCCCCAGACGTCGAGCGGGTTGGCCACCTCCAGCCCGGGGTCGAGGAGGCGGACCAGCCGGGCCTCGGTGGCGGGGGAGAGGTCGGCGAAGCCCACGCCGCATGCCGCCGCCACGTCCACCATGAGCGCGCGCTCGGCACCCGAGTCGAGCACGGCGGCGATGCCCACCGCCGCCCCGTGTGCCCGGCGGGCCGGTGCCCGCCGCCCGGCCGCCAGCAGCTCCAAGGTGTCGCACATCTCGTGCAGGTCGTCCACCCGGAGCACCCCGTAGGCGTCGAAGAGGGCCTCCCAGGCGCCGTCGCTCCCGGCCAACGCCCCCGAGTGGGCGGCCACCATCGCCCGGCCGGGCGCCGAGGTGCCCACGGTCAGGGCCACGACGGGGATGTCGGCGCGCGCGGCCCGGTCGAGGGCCCGCCGGAACCGGCCCGGGTCCCGGAGGGTCTCGAGGACCATCGCCACGATCCGCGTCTCGGGAAGGGCCAGCGCGTACTCGAGGTACTCGGCCGCCGTCGTGACCAGCTCCTGGCCGGACGAGACGGCCAGCGACCATCCGAGCATGCGGTCCGTGCGCAGCAGGGCCGAGAAGGCGGAGCCCGAATGCGTGACGAGGG
The DNA here is from genome assembly GCA_021791845.1 of Actinomycetes bacterium. Lineage (GTDB taxonomy): Bacteria > Actinomycetota > Acidimicrobiia > Acidimicrobiales > RAAP-2 > JAJYVT01. Next base: position 14,190 of record JAJYVT010000007.1, read on the forward strand.
CGATCGGGCCGCCGGGCAGGGGTGCACGTTCGAGGTACCCGATGGCCCGGACGCCGGGAGACACGAAGCCCATGCAGCCCCCGCCGCAGAGGGCCATCCCGGCACCGGTGGCGATGGCGGCCAGCCGGTCCCGGAGCCCGTCGCCCACCGCGCTGCCGTACACCACGGCGCCGGCGGCGCCGCACCGGGCGGCCCGGCCGAGCTCGCCCTCCAGCCGCTCGTCCCCCACGGCCAGGAGCACGAGGTCCACGGGCTCGGGAACGTCCTCGAGCGAGGCGACCACGGAGCGACCGCGGACCTCCTCCCCGGCGTAGCGGGGGTTCACGAGGTGGATGGACCGGAGCCCCGGGCTGCGCTCGAGCTCCGTGAGGGCCCGGTCGCCGAAGCTGCCGGCGGTCCGGCTGGCGCCGACGAGCGCCACGGACCGGGCCTCGAGCATCCGGGCCAGGCTGGCCGAGACCCCGGGCGGCGGCGCGTCCGGCGAGAAGTCCGAGAGGACGGCGGTGCCGGCGCTCACGCCGAGGTGAGCAGCTTGCGGACGCCGGCCAGCCGCCCCTGGCGCTGGTCGGCCAGCGCCGCCTTGGCCGCCTGCCATCCGGGGATCCCGCACACCCCGCCGCCGGCGTGGGTGGCCGAGCTGGCGAAGTAGAGGCCGCGGACCGGGGTCCGGTAGTCGCAGTAGCCGGGCGCGGGCCGCATGTGGAAGAGCTGCTCCACCGAGAGCTCCCCGTGGAAGATGTTGCCGCCGACGAGCCCGTACTCGTGCTCCATCTCGTACGGCCCCACGATGTCGCGGTGGAGGATCGAGCGCTTGAAGTTGGGGGCCAGGGCGTCGTACTCGTCGATCAGGCGGTCGGCGTAGGCCTCGAGCTCCTCGGTGTGCGGCTCGTCCGCCCACTCCGCCGGCACCCACTGGGAGAAGAGCGACATGATGTGGGTCCCCTCGGGCGACAGCGTCCGGTCGAAGGTGGTGGGGATGACCGAGTCCGAGAACGGCCGCTCGGCGGCGCGCCCCTCCCGGGCGTCCAGGAACGCCCGCTCGATGTACTCCATCGACGGTGCCATCTCCACCGAGCCGGTGTGGTGCGGCTGGAGCTGGGAGCCGGGGTTGGCGGTGAAGTCAGGGAGCTCGGAGAGGGCCAGGTTGATCTTGACCACGCCGCTCCGGGTCTTCCAGTGCTCGATGTCGCGTACGAAGTCGTCCGGCAGGTTGGCCGATCCCACATGGTCCAAGAAGGCGGTGCGGGGATGGAGGCTCGTCACCACGACCGGTGCCCGGAGCTCGGCTCCTGTCTCGAGCACCACCCCTTCCGCCCGCTCGCTGCGCACGATGGTGCGGGCCACCCGGGCGTTGGTGCGGATCTCGACGCCAAAGCTCTCGGCCGCCCGGCGGATGGCGTCCGCCACCGCCCCCATGCCCCCCTCGGGGTAGCCCCAGCTCCCGAGGTGGCCGTCCCCCACGTCGCCGATCGAGTGGTGGGCCATGACGTAGGCGGTGCCCGGCTCGTAGGGCCCGGCCCAGGTGCCGATGACCCCGTTCACGGCGATGGGGGCCTTCACCTGCCAGGACTCGAACCAGTCGTCCAGGAGGTCGGCGATGGACATGGTCATGAGGCGGGTGACGTCGCCCACCGTCCGCACGTCGATCCCCCGCTGGCGCCAGGCCATGCGCAGGAGGTCGGCGAGGTCCCCGGGACGCTTGGAGCCGACCTTGGGCGGCACCATGAGCAGCATCGGCCCCAGCACGTCCGCCAGGCCCCCGAGCCAGGCGTCCCACTTGGGCATGGCCTCGGCGTCCCTCTTCGAGAACTTGGCGATCTCCTCGTAGTTCTTCTTGGCGTCGTCCGACCAGATGGAGATCGACCGGCCGTCGGGGAACGCCTGGTAGTAGGGCCCCATGGGGAAGACCTTGTAGCCGTGGCGATCGAGCGAGAGGTCCTTGATGATGGTGGGGGGCATGAGGCTCATCACGTAGGAGAGCCGGGTCACCTTGAACTCGGGCGCCTCGGGCCACGGGGACTCGGTGGTGGCGGCGCCGCCGGTCTTGTGGCGGGACTCGCAGACGACCGTCCGCATCCCCGCCCGGGCCAGGTAGGCGGCCGCCACCAGCCCGTTGTGGCCGCCCCCGACCACCACTGCGTCGTAGCTCTGTCGCATGGTCCTCCGATCCCAGCTGCGCCGGGGACCGGCGGCCGCTCCTGATGCGACCCGGCTTCGCCCCCCGGAGTTTGACTGACCGTTCAGTCTAAGCGCGCTGCTAGGGTGGCACAAGCCACGCGGACGCACGGGCCCGATCCAGCGACCACACGAGGAGACGATGAGGGTGGCCACGGTCGAGGAAGAGTCCCGGCGGCTCCAGATGCTGGCAGCGGCACTCGAGGTCATCGTCGAGCGCGGCTTCCCCGACACCCGCATCGCCGACGTGGCCGAGCGCGCCGGCGTGAGCCCGGCCCTGGTCATCTACTACTTCAAGACCAAGGACCGGCTCCTGGCCGAGGCCATGCGCCACTCCGAGGACGCGTGGTACGCCGAGATGCTCCGGCGCACCGAGGCCATCCCGGACGCCACCGGCCGGCTGCACGAGGTGGTCGCCCTGACCTGCCTGCCCAACGAGGAGGCGCCGTTCGAGGAGTCGTGGGCGGTCTGGCTCGACCTGTGGGCGCAGGCGCTGCGCGACCCGGACGTGCGCGTGGTCCGCGAGGAGTTCGACGAGCACTTCCGCGAGACGATCCGCCAGATCGTGCGCCTCGGGATCGCGCAGGGCGAGTTCCGCGACGTCGACGCCGACGACTTTGCCGTCGGCTACTCGGCCCTGCTGGACGGCCTGGCCATCCAGATCGCGCTGTCGGATCCCGTGGTGAGCCCCGAGCGGGCGTTCGACCTCGCCATGCGGGTGGCGGCGGCGGAGCTGGGCTTCGAGTGGCGCCCCGCCCGCGGTCGCCGAGCGGGGCGCCGGACCAACCGCTAGCCCCCTTTTGACGAGGCGGGTCGAGCGACCGCAGGCGAACGCAGGCCCGGCCGGCCCGGCGTCGCCACGGCGCCGGGCCGGCACGTTCCTACTTCGAGAGGTACCAGGTCTGGGGGCTGATTGTCCCGTAGGGGTCGAGCGCCCAGCCCTTCAGCTGCTTCTTCACCACGACGATGTTGTCCTCGAGGGGCCACCACAGCGAGGCCACCTGCTTCGAGATGTAGTTCTCGTCGGCGTGGAGGCTCGAGATGAGGTTCGACCCGCTGGTGTGGACGGCGCCGATCAGCTGCTGGGCCTTGACTGTGTCGAAGCCGCCGGCCCAGAAGTTGCCCTTGCCGAACTGGTTGCCGCCCGAGGGGATGCCCTGGTACTGGCCGTAGTCCCACATGTACACCGAGTAGCCGGCCAGGCCGTACTTGCACGGTGGTGTCTTGGGGCACACGCCGGCGATGGAGAACATCGTGTCCTCGTTCTGCCCGTTGAGGGTGATGCCGACGCCTGCCTTCTTCGCCGCCGTGGCGAAGGCCGAGACCTGGGCGGTGAAGGCTGTTGTGCCGGTGGAGTACATGAACGGGAGGCTCAGCGCCCGGCCCTTCTTGATCCCCGCGCCGCAGTGGCCGGCGCCGGTGCCGGGGCGCTCGCAGGCGTAGATCCCGTTGGAGCCCAACTTCCAGCCGTGCTTGGAGAGGAGCCTCTTGGCCGCTGAGATGCTGTAGGGGTACGGGTCCTTTCGCAGTGTCGGGCTGACGAGGGACGACCCCGGGTAGTCGGAGATGGCGCCGTAGTCGGGGATCCCGTAGCCGTGGAGCGTCTTTTGGATGTACAGCTTCTGTGTGACCAGATGCTGGAGGGCCTGGCGGATGTAGAGCTGCTTGACCAGCGGCCCCCATGTCTTGGAGGTGTACCCGAACTCGATGTCCTCGTTGTAGAAGAGCTTCCACGGCTTGACCACGTACCCGTGGTGCTTGAAGTAGCCCGCTTCGGAGATGTCGCTCAGGGGCAGCAGGCCGAATGTGACCGTCCCGGACCGCAGCGCGTTCACCTCCGGGGTGATTGTTGTGAAGGTGTAGATCTTGTACGCCGCAAGCTTGGGCTTTGTGGGCCCGGTGTAGTGCGGGTTGGCGTCGAAGGTCGTGTCATGGGTGGCGGGGTCGTAGGTCTTGATCACCCACGGCCCGTCCACTGTCTGCCACAGCGGGTTTGTCGCATAGGTGTGCAGGTCCTTCGACTGCTTGAAGAGGAAGTGGAACACCTTGGCTGCGCCGCTCGGTGTGTTGGCCGCCGATCCGGCCGGGCATGTCGCGCAGGTGCGGTCCCAGGACTGCACGGGGAGGGGGTAGATCCACGTCAGCTGGTTGGCGGTGAACCATGTGGGGTTGTACGCCTTGGTGAGGTGCAGGACGAACTGGTGGGCGCTCGGATATGTGATGCTCGCGATGTCGTCGGGGAGCTCGCCGGGAACGTAGTCGCCCAGTGTGTGCTTGCCCGCCTGGTCGAGCTGGAAGAAGAACTTCACGTCTGTGGACGTCACCGGCGTGCCGTTGGACCAGGTGAAGTCGGTGTTCAGTGTGACCGTCACCGTCGTGTTCCCGTTCGAGTACACGGGCTTCTTGCCGATCGAGACTGTGTAGTTGATGACCGCCTGCGAGCCCTTGCCGGCGACGTACAGCGGGACCCAGCTCCCGTCCTCGACCGCCCACTCCCACGGCTCGTAGGCGTTCTGGTTCTCCAGCGGGAGGATCCAGTTGAACTGGTCGCCTGTGGTGAGGGCGTAGCTGGCGACGTTGCCCGCCGACGAGGTGCGGGCCGCCTCGGCGGCGTGTCGACTGCGCGCCACCGTGGCGGTGGAGCGCCCGGCCGCCGAGGCGCCCGCAGGCGTCGCCGTGGCGGCCACTCCGGTGGCGACCACTCCGGTGGCGACCAGCGCCAGTGATGCGGCGAGCGCAAGCACGCCGTCGAATTGGGATCGAGCCCTGGTCACGTCCCCCCCTTCGCTTGGCCACGAGGGCCATGTGGTCCGGCCGGTCCCGTCGAGCACCTTCGAGGAAGCTGGTCGGCCGGACCCGGCTGAATCGTTGGTCAACAGCTAATCAAGTTTGTTACCGCCAGGCAACAGGCTGCTTACGGTCGCCGCAAAGCGTTCGAAGTTGTCGGTGAAGCGATCGATATCGGCGTCGTCGTGCTGCACCGAGACGAGCCACTGTTCCGTCTTACCCCATGGCGGGAGAAAGACACCCCCGTTGTGCTGGACCAGCCAGTGGAGGTGGTTGAACCGGTCGTCGACGGCGAGGAAGTCCCGGTAGTTGCGGACCGGGGAGGTGGAGAAGGTCACGCACCCCTTGGCGCCCGCCGACACCACGTGGGCCGGCAGGCCGTGGCGGGAGATCGAGGAGCCCAGGCGCTCGCCGATCACCTCACGCTGGCGGTCCAGGCGCTCGTAGGCGGCGGGGGTCGCCACCTCCTCCAGCATCGCCCGGGCAGCGGCCATGCTCAGGGCGTTCCCGTTGAAGGTGCCGACCATCTCGTAGTCGCCGTCGGCCACGTGGGCCATCAGCTCTTCGGTGGCACCCACGGCGCCGGCGATGAGGCCGCCCCCGATCGCCTTTGCCAGACAGACGATGTCGGGCCGGACACCGGTGGCGGCGGTGGCGCCGCCGTAGCCGGCGGCGAGCCCCGTCTTCACCTCGTCGAAGCACACGAGCGCGCCATGACGGTGGAGGAGGGACACGAGCTCCGCGAGGTAGCCGTCGACGGGATGGATGATGCCGGCGTTCATCATGATGGGCTCGAGGATCATCCCCGCCACGCCGTCGGGGTGCTCCTCGAGGATCCGGGACACGGAGCCGAGGTCGTTGAACGTGGCGACCAGGGTGAGGTCGGTCATCGCCCGCGGGATGCCGCTCGACGCCGGCACCGACGCCGGCCTCGAGGCCGGGCCGATCCCGTCGTCCTCGTCGGGCATCACCGAGACCTGGACCGCGTCGTGATGGCCGTGGTAGCACCCCTCCACCTTGATGATGAGGTCGCGGCCGGTCACGGCCCGCATCAGGTGGACGGCATCCATCGTCGCTTCCGTGCCCGAGTTGGTGAGCCGCCACTTCGGCATGCCGAAGCGCTCGGCCAGGAGCTCGGCCACGACCACGGCGTCCTCCGACGGCTGGGCGAAGTGCGTGCCCCGCCGGACCTGCCGGGCGACGGCCTCGACGATCGCCGGATGGGCGTGCCCGGCCAGGCCGGCGCCGTAGCCGCCGTGGAGGTCCACGTACTCGTTGCCGTCCACGTCGTAGATCTTCGAGCCGGCGCCCCGCTCGATGAACACCGGCTGCGGCCGGGTGATCTGCCAGCTGCTGGTGACCCCGCCCGCCAGCACCTTGGCGGCACGGGCGTGGAGCTGGCGCGAGCGGGGCTGGCGGTCGAGGAAGATCTGCTCCTGCTCCCCGATCAGATGGTCGAGGGCGGAGTCGTCGATGCCCGGGCTGGTCGCGCCGCCGGGCGAGGTCGTGCGGTCGAGGACCACGGTTCTGTGCTCCGTTCTCAGGGCGCTTCCGCCCTGACTGAACATTCAGTCTACCGGCGCCCCTACCGGCGTGACAAGGTCCGCGGACGGTCAGGGCGCTCCGGCAGGCCGGAGTGCCAGGTCAGAAGGGGGACAGCGAGGCGTAGTCTGTGCGGTCCAGCGGGCCCCGGCTCAGTGTGCCCTTGGCGGTCGGGACCTCCACCCGGCGCCCGTGGATCCGGATCTCGACCGAATGGATCCCCGGGAAGGCGGTCGCCGTGAACACGAGCTGGGCCACGGCCAGTTCCTGCTGCTTCTGGGCCAACGTGGTGAAGCTGGAGGAGACGTCGATCGTGGCGGTGCTGTTGACGAGGTGGTCGAAGCTGAGCGGGGCGGCAGAGGAGATGGGGCTGGTGAAGCCCTTTGCCGCCTGCACCGCCGTGGGCCCGGCGGCGACGGCCCGGAGGACGGCGCCCACGGTCACCGGCGCGTCGACCGAGCGGGCGACCGCCACCAGCCGCTGGGTCCCCGCCAGATAGATGGTGACGTACGCGCTCGGCGCGGCCGCTGTGGTCGTCGGGGGGGCCGGGCGGGTGAGCCCGTACGGGACGTGGCTCAGCTTGTTGGGGGCGGCGTCCAAGCCGACGCCGCAGGCCGTCAGCAGCAGCCCGGCGCCGCAAGCCACCGCGACGGCGGTCCAACGGCGCCGGCGGGCGCCGCTCACTGCCGGACCGCCGGCAACTGCGACACCACCGGGAGCACGACCGTGATCCGGGCGCCGCCGCCCGGGCGGTCGCCCACGCGCACGGTCCCGCCGTGGAGGCGGACGTGCTCGGCCACCAGTGCCAGCCCGAGCCCGGTGCCGGTCGTGCCGCCCCGCCGTCCCGAGGCGGCGCCGCGGTAGAAGCGCTCGAAGATCCGGTCACGCTCTTCGGGCGGCACGCCCGGCCCGGCGTCGTCGACGGAGACGGCCGCGTTCGGGCCCTCGCGCTCCACCTCGATCCCCACGACGCCGCCTCCGTACGTGTCGGCGTTGTCCAAGAGGTTGACGAGCACCTGGTGCAGCCGGAGCTTGTCGCCCCGGATGACGGCCTCCTCGGTGCCCGGCTCCACTCCCACCGGCACCGGGTGCTTCCGGCCGGCGGCGGTGGCCTGCACCAGCGCCACCAGGGGGAGCTCGGTGAAGTGCTCGGCCGCGGCGCCGGCATCCATGCCGGCGATCTCGAGAAGGCCCTGGACCATGCGGGAGAAGCGGTCGACCTCGAAGCGGAGCGTGCGCACGGCGAGGGAGGCCTCGGGCGGGAGCGAGCCCGCCTGTGAGTCCAGCAGCTCGATCGAGGCGCCGATGGTGGTGATGGGCGAACGAAGCTCGTGGGTCACGTCGGCGGCGAACCGCGCGTCGCGCTCGATCCGCTCCTGCAGGGCGCCCACCATGTGGTTGAACGACTCCACCAGTGGCTGGAGGTCGGGGTCCGCCGGCAGGCGGCGGTCCAGGGTGCCGCCGGCGATGTCGGTGGCCGCCACGACCACCTCGTTCAGCGGCCGCACGAGCCTCCGGCTCACCGCCCACCCGACGAGCACCCCGCCCAGCGTGGTGGCGATGGCCACCGTCGTGAGCACCGTCGCCAGCACCTGGAGCGTCGACGCCAGCTCTCCCAGCGGATGCTCCTCGAAGTACTGGATCCCGAGGGAGGGGATCGGCACGCCGACCACGAGGGTCGGCGTGCCGTCGAGTGTGACCCGCTGCTCGGCCGCGCTGCCGCCGCGCACCGCCTTGGCGAAGGTGGCGGGGATCGTCGTCCCGCTGACGGAGGCCGAGCTCGAGTACCACGTGCCGCCGGAGTGGATGAAGGCCAGGGCGTCGTTCGCCGGGGCGACGCTCGCCACCGCGTCCCCGATGTGCGCCGTCGGCGCTCCGAGCTCGAGCTTGACCAGCCGGGCGTCGGAGTACGTCTGGCGCAGGACGCTCTGCACCTGCTGGTCGACCAGCGCTCGCCGGACGAAGTAGAAGGTGCTCACCGCCAGGACCGCGGACACCAGCGCGGCGCCCACGGCGAAGGCAACGATCACGCGTGCGTGCAGTCCGAACCGGCGTGGCCGCCGGGCGGTGCTCACGTCGGCGGGACCAGCTTGTACCCCAGGCCGCGCACGGTCACGATCAGCTCCGGATTCGACGCGTCGCGCTCGATCTTGGCGCGCAGGCCGCTGATGTGGAAGTCGACCAGCCGGTCGTCGCCGAAGAAGTCGTAGCCCCAGACCCGCTCGAGCAGCTGGGCCCGGCTGATCACCCATCCCGGCGTGGCGGCCAGCTCGCACAGGACCCGGAACTGGGTCACGGTGAGGGGCACCTCCTCGCCGTCGCGACGGACCACCCCGGCCTCGCGGTGGATCTCAACCGTCCCGAAGCGCTGGACGGCCGCGTTGGCGGAGGGGCCCGAGACGCGGCGGAGCATGGCGCGGATGCGGGCGCAGAGCTCCTTCGCCACCACGGGCTTCACGACGTAGTCGTCGGCCCCGGCCTCGAGCCCCGCCACGACGTCGTAGGTGTCGCTGCTGGCCGTCACCATGGCGATCGGCACGTCGGTGTCCCGGCGGATGGCGCGGGTCACGGCAAAGCCGTCCATGCCTGGCAGGCGGAGGTCCACGAGCACCATGTCGGCCCCGTGCTCGGCCAGCTTCCGGAGACCCTCCTCCCCGCTGCCGGCCTCGATGACGTGGAACCCCTCCTGGCGGAGCGACACCGCCAGGACGCTGCGCATGTGGTCGTCGTCCTCGATGAAGAGGACGCGACGCCCAGTCTGCTCGGTGGAGCTCACGATCCGGTCCGTGGTCGAGCGGTCATTTCGTCACGCGAGTGTAACGATGCTCCGGTGGGAATCAATTGGATGACCGTCACGCTGGGCAAAGACGATCTGCCCGGCACCGGGGTCCGCGCCTTGGGGTGCGCACGCCCGGGAAGGAGGAGCAATGGCGACCATGACGCAGGAACAGCGAGCCCCGTCGGCCGAGGCGCCGACGCGTGCGGAGCACCCGACCGCCGCTGCGCCCGCCACCGCCACGGGCGGGTCCCCGCCCGGCAGCGGGGGCAGCGCCGCCGCCGCGGGCCGCCGCGGGCCCTTCGTGGCGCTGGTTGTCGCCGCCATCCTGTTCGGGGTGGCGGGGCTGGCGGTCGGGACGACGGCGCTGGTCGTCCACCGGACGCCGGCGGCGGGCGCCCGCGGGGCGGCAGGGGCACGAGGGGCCCGTGGTGCCCAAGGGGCCCAGGGCCCGCAGGGTGTCCAGGGCCCGACGGGCGCACAGGGCCCTGCAGGGCCGCGCGGCGCCACCGGTCCCGCCGGTCCGGCCGGCCCCCGAGGGGCGACCGGGAAGCAGGGCCCGGCGGGCACCATCGCCGCCAGCACCATCGTGGCGGAGACCGCGCAGAAGACTGCAGCCGGAGCGCCAGCGGGCACCACCCTCACCGCCGTGGCGGCGTGCCCGTCCGGGGACGTGCTCCTGAGCGGCGGCGGCCGCCTGAGCGTCGCGACGGCCAAGGGCGCGGCGGCCAAGGCCACAGCGAGCAAGGCCCAGAAGAAGGCCACAGCGGCCAAGGGCGCCACAGCGGCCAAGGGCGCCACGACGACGAAGTCCACAGGGACCGCGACAGGTTCGAGGGCCACAGGCACGTCCGCCACGGGGAGCCCGGCGACACCCTCGCATCCGAGCGCGACCACGTCAGCGAACCCGGTCAGCCTGCGGTCCAGCTACCCCGTCCCGAACGGATGGAAGAGCGTCGCCGTCGTCTCGGGGACGCTCGGCGCCGGCCAGCAAATGGTGCTCCAGCCGTACGCGGTGTGCGGGAAGCGCTGAGCTCGCCCGCCACGCACCGACCCCGAGGCGGCGTCCTACGTGGCGCTCCAGCCCCCGCGGTGGAGACGGGCGGCCCGAGCGGGGCCCGGCCGGTCGAGCGACCCCGAGCGGTGGTCCGTGCCATCGGGGTGGCCGATGACTACGGCCCCGAAGAGGCGCCACTCCCCGGGGACCCCCAGCGCGGCGAGCACCGCGTGCTCGTGGCGGAAGTTCCCGAGGAAGCAGGCGCCCAGCCCTTCGGCCGTCACCTCGAGCAACAGGGCCATCACCCCGAAGGCGGCGTCGGCCACCCAGTAGGGGACCGGCCAGCCGGCGGTGCCGGGATCCCCGTCGCCACGCTTGTCGGCCGCGGCGTAGCGGCTGGCGTAGGCGGCGGGTGAGCACACCGAGACCGCGACGGCCGGGGCCCGGGACAGCCCGGCCCAGCGGCGCGACCGGGCTCGCCAGCCGGGGTCGGTTGCGGCCATCCAGTAGCGGGCCGTCTGGTCGGGCCCCTCGAGCACGATCCAGGCCGTCCCCCTGGTGTTGCCGGCCGTCGGGGCCCGGAGGGCCGTGTCGACCATCCGCTCCACCAGACCCTCCGGCAGCGGCTGGTCGGCGAAGCTGCGCACCATGCGGCGCTGTCGGATGGCGGCGTCGAGCTCCATGGCGCTCAGTCTGCCGGGCGCCCATCCGCCCGGTGGAGACGGAGCCGTGGGCGTCCGAGCCAGTCCGAAATGTTGACCTCCCTGGTAGGGTATTGGCCACCGGAAGCTCGTCGACCGACGACGCATGGCTAGAGGAGGTGCCGCCTGCGATGACCACGCCCAGGGAGCTGCTGGCACAGGTCAAGTCCGCCATCGTCGAGGTCTCCCCCGAAGAGGCCGAGGCCAAGCTGGGGACGGCGACGTTCCTCGACGTGCGCGAGCCCGACGAGTACCAGCAGGGCACCATCCCCGACGCGGTGCACCTGCCGCGGGGCAACCTCGAGTTCGGCGTGGAAGGCCGGCTGCCCGACAAGGCGCGCCCGGTGGTCGTCTACTGCGCCGGTGGGAGCCGGTCGGCCTTTGCCGCCAAGACGTTGGCGGACCTGGGTTACCGGGACGTCGTCTCCATGACGGGCGGGTTCAACCGCTGGAAGGACGAAGGGCGCCGCTGGGAGGCTCCCCGCACCCTCACGGCCGATCAGCGCAACCGTTACCAGCGCCACCTGCTCCTGCCCGAGGTGAGCGAGAAGGGGCAGGTCAAGCTGCTCGATTCCAAGGTCCTGCTCCTGGGGGCCGGAGGTCTCGGCTCGCCGGCAGCGCTGTACCTGGCGGCGGCGGGCGTCGGGACCATCGGCATCATCGACATGGACGTGGTCGACGAGTCCAACCTCCAGCGCCAGGTGCTCCACAACATGGACCGGGTGGGGGAGCGCAAGGTCGACTCGGCCAAGAAGACCCTCACCGCCCTCAACCCCGACGTGACCGTCGCCACCTACGACGTCCGCCTCGGGGCCGACAACATCCTGGAGATCATCCACGGCTACGACCTGATCGTCGACGGCACCGACAACTTCCCGACCCGGTACCTCGTCAACGACGCGTCGCTGCTCGAGCGGATCCCCGTGGTCCACGGCTCCATCTTCCGGTTCGAGGGGCAGGTCACGGTCTTCGACCCGTACAACGGGCCCTGCTACCGGTGCCTGATCCCCGAGCCCCCACCGGCCGAGTTGGCCCCGTCGTGCGCCGAAGCGGGCGTCCTCGGCGTGCTGCCCGGGATCGTCGGGTCCATCCAGGCCGTCGAAGCCATCAAGATGCTCCTCGGCTTGGGTGATCCGCTGGTGGGCCGGCTGCTCGCCTACGACTCGTTGGAGGAGCAGTTCCGCACGTTCAACGTGCGCAGGGACCCCACCTGCCCCGCCTGCGGGGACGACGCCGGGGAGATCGTCATCGCCGAGTACGACGATCTCTGCATGCCCCACCCTCGCTGAGGTCGGCCCGCCGCCACGGGCGGCACGAGCCTGGGCCTGCCGTAGCTGGAGCCCGAGCCATAGCCCGCAGGGCCTGGTCGCTCGAGGCGGTCCACCACCGACCGCTGCTCACCGGCTCGTCTATCGTCGGGGATCCGACGCAAGGCGGACGCATGGCCGCGAGCGGGGGCCCAGGAGCGAATCTGCAGGTCAGGCTGCGCCCCGGGCCGGACCCTTTTACGGAACTATTCCGGCGAATTCAGCGGATTCTCAATCTTTTCCAACAGGAATCCAAGGTTCGGCTGGCACGCTTGAACGCATGACAGCCGGCCACGTGACCGCGCCGGCGCGGGCGACCAGGGCGCTGTGGCTCGTGCGGCACGGCGAGAGCGACTGGAACGCCCTGGGCCTCTGCCAGGGTCAGATGGCCGGCCCCAGGCTGACTACCCGAGGGCGCCGCCAGGCGCGCCGCTGTGCCCGGGCACTGGCGGACGAGCCCATCGGCCTGGTGGTGACCAGCGACCTCACTCGAGCGGCGCAGACGGCCGTGCCGATCGGCCAGGCCCTGGGGATCGACGTCGTGACCGACCCCCGCTTGCGGGAGCGGTCGTTGGGCGATGCCGAGGGCCTCCCGAGCGTGGCGCTGGGACCGGACCGCTCCGGCATCGACGGGGGGTGGGTGGTGGACCCCGATGCCGCACCCGCCGGGGGCGAGTCGGTGCGCCAGCTCTACGAGCGGGTGGTCGGCAGCGTCTGCGAGCACCTGCGCCACGGCCAGGGCGACGTGGCGCTCGTGTGCCACGGCGGCGTGGTGCGGGTCCTCCTCGCCTGGCAGGCGGGCGCCGGCCCAGAGTCCATGGCCTGGCCGGAGGTGCACAACGGGCTCCCCACCCGCGTGATGGCGACGGTCCCCCCACCGGCCGTCCTCCCGTGACCGCCGCCGGTCCGGCCGAGCCGGACGCGACGCCGAGCAGGCGACGCCCCCACGACGACCGCCGAAGACGACAAGCACACGACACGCGACGCACAGGACGACTCGGAAACCCAAAGGAGCACCCATGAACCACACCGCACTCTCGCTGCCGGCTCGCACCGCCAAGCCGCGCGCGAGCGGGATCACGATGGTGGTGGACGGTGGCGTGCCCTTCGGCGCGCTGCGTGACGTCGTCGCCAGCGCGGGCGAGTACCTGGACTTCGTGAAGTTCGGGTGGGGGACGGCCATCGTCTCCGGCGAGCTGGGCCAGAAGATCGACCTGCTCCGGGCCAACGACGTGGCCTACTACTTCGGCGGCACCCTGTTCGAGAAGCACGTTCTCCAGGGGAGGTTCGAGCAGTTCCGAGCCATGTGCCGCTCCTGGTCGTGCGAGTACGTGGAGGTCTCGAACGGCACGATCGAGCTGCCGAACACGGAGAAGGCCGGCTTCGTCCGCGAGCTGACCTCGGAGTTCCAGGTGATCTCCGAGGTGGGGTTCAAGGACGCCGACCGCTCCGACCTCATGAGCCCCAGGCGGTGGATCGAGTTCGTGGAGGAAGACCTGGAGGCCGGCGCCCAACTGGTCACCCTCGAGGCCCGCGAGAGCGGCCGGTCCGGCATCTGCCGCGCCGACGGCCAGCTGCGGGTGGGGCTGGTGGAGGAGGTGGTGGCCGAGCTGCCGCGGGAGCGTCTGCTCTTCGAGGCTCCGACGACCGCCTTGCAGGCGCACATGGTGCGCCGGGTCGGCCCCAACGTGAACCTGGGCAACGTCCCCATGGGGGGCGTGCTGTCGCTCGAGACGCTCCGTCTGGGGCTGCGGGCCGACACGTTGACGGAGTTCGAAGGGCTGCCGGACGAGCAGCCGGTGGCCATGGCGGGAGTACGGGCATGAGAGACCCGGGCAACGTCTTCCACCTCGCCATCCCGGTCGGAGACCTGGCGGCGGCCCGGCACTTCTATGTCACACAGCTCGGGTGCAAGCTCGCCCGCTCCTACGACGACCGCATCACGCTCGACTTCTTCGGGGACCAGGTCGTGTGCCATCTGACCAGGATCGAGCCCCGTGCGGAGCCGCTGTCGCTCTACCCGCGCCACTTCGGCGTCACGTTCCGCCGTCAGCGGGACTTCCTCCTGCTGCACGACCTGGCGGAGCTGCGCAAGATCCCCTTCTTCCGGGACGTGGCCGTCCGCTTCGAGGGGACGGCGGAGGAGCACCACACCTTCGTCCTGCAGGACCCGTTCGACAATCTCCTCGAGTTCAAGCACTACCGCGACCCGAGGATGATGTACTGAGATGACCGTGCACGAGCCCGGGGCGGCGCGCGCCCTCAGCTGGGCGGCACCCGGCCTGGCGGAGCTGATCCAGGTGCAGGCGGCGGCTGGGCCCCATCTCGGCTACCTGGAGGCGGCGAGCGGGTCGCGCCGCGTCACCTTCGGCGAGCTTCGCTCCGTGACCCGGCGCTGGGCCGACCTCCTGGAGGACCTCGGCGTCGAGGTCGGCGAGACCGTCGGCATCGCCGTGTCGGACCCGGTCGACTTCTCCCTGGTGTTCCTGGGCGTGATCGCCGCCGGCCGAACGGCGGCGCCGATCGACCCGGCGGCCACCGAGGCGGAGACGGTGGCGGTGTGCACCCGCACCCGGCCGCGGCTGGTGGTGTCGGACCGGCCGGGTCCCGGTGACGGCCCCGAGTGGGTGACGATGCCCGCCGGCTCGTTCACCCTCAGTGAGGCGACCGCCGACTGGCCCGGTGAGCGGGTTGCCCCGTCGCTGGCCGGCCGCGACCCGGCCCAGCCGACGGGCGGGGTGGTGCTGTCCACCTCGGGCACGACCGGCGCCCCGAAGGTCATCCATCTCGAGCAGCCGGCCCTGCTCCACGCCGCCCGCGCCGTGGCCGAGCACCACGGCCTGGCCCCTGGTGACCGCGGGTTCAACCCGCTGCCGCTGTTCCACATCAACGCCGAGGTCGTCGGCCTGCTGGCGACCCTCGTCGGCGGGGCCACGCTGATCCTCGACGACCGCTTCCACCGGCACGGCTTCTGGGACCAGCTGACCCGGCACGGAGTGACCTGGATCAACGCCGTCCCGGCCATCCTCGCCCGCCTGGGGGAGCTGCAGGAGGGGGAGACCGTCCCCGACGGCATCCGGTTCGCCCGCTCGGCCTCGGCGCCGTTGCCCCTCCCCGTGCTCGAGCGGTTCGAGCAGGCCACCGGCATCCCCGTGGTGGAGACCTACGGCATGACCGAGGCCGCCAGCCAGATCACCGCCAACCCGGTCGGCGGCCCCCGCAAGGCCGGCTCGGTCGGGCGGCCCGTCGGCGTGGAGGTCCGGGTCGGGACGGGCGGCACGGCACCGGTCATGGTGGGGCCGGTGGGGATCCGCGGGCCCAGCGTCATCGGGTCGTACGCCTCGACCGGCTACGAGGACCGGTTCGACGCCGACGGGTGGCTGGACACGGGGGACCTCGGCTACCTGGACGAGGACGGGTACCTGTTCCTCGTGGGCCGGGCCGACGACGTGATCAACCGAGGCGGCGAGAAGATCTATCCGCGCGAGGTCGAGGACGTGGTCCTGGCCGACGCGGCCGTGGTGGCGGTGGCCGTCGTGGGCTCCGACCACGATGTGCTGGGGCGGGTGCCGGTGGCGTACCTGGTGGTCGACGGCGTCAGCGGTCCCGGCGACCGGGCGGCGGCGGAGGCGGTCGTGGCGAGGGTGCAGGACCGGTGCACCGCGGTCCTGTCCCGGCCCAAGCGGCCCGCAGCCTTCTACGTCGTGGAGGCGCTCCCCCAGGGCGCCACGGGAAAGGTCCGGCGTCGAGCCGTCTCGGGCGACGCCACCATCTACTCGCTCCTGGTGCGGTGAGCGTCGGCTCGTCGGCGCCCGACGTGCTCCACCACGCCCCCACGCCTCCCCCTGCCGGCGGAGCGGGTGAGGGCGGGGGTCCCGCCGCCACCGCAGGTCCGGCCGACCCCGCCGCCCCGTCTCGCGGCACGGGCACCGCCGGCACGGGCACCGGCGGCACGGGCACCGCCGGCACGGGCACCGTCGGCGCCCCGGCGCCCGTCGCCCGGAAGAAGAAGCCGCGCCTCGACCACGTGGACGCCATGCGGCCGGTGAAGCAGGCCGGCGTCGTCTCCACCCACTCCCTGCTGTGGTTCGCGCCCGGGGCGGCCATCGCAGTGGGCGGATCGCTGATGCTGCTGCACGTGACCCGGGAGGCGTTCCTCTTCATCTCCGCCTGCATGCTCACCTACGGGTACCAGGATCTGAGCCGCATCGGCTACGGGTACTTCTACCGCCGCCGGGCCGTGTCGGTGGCGTTGCCCTACGTGTGCTGGACCTTCATCTACTTCTGGGTGACGCTCCCCGGCCAGCACCTTTCGCCGTGGGGCGGGGCCCTGCACTTCGCCTTCCTCCTCGGGAGCGGCTACTACCAGCTGTACTACCTGGTGGTGATCATGCAGTTCTACCTGCTGTTCCCCGCCCTCTTCTGGCTGGTCCGCAAGACCCGCGGCCACCACGTGGCGCTGCTGGTGGCGAGCCTGCTGCTGCAGGTGCTCATGACCAGCCTCATGCACTGGAACGTGCTGCCGCCGCAGATGCGGGGGTTCTGGGCCACCCGGGAGATCACCTCGTACCAGTTCTACCTGGTGGCGGGCACCATCGCCGCCCTGCACCTCGACGCCCTCCACCGGTGGCTGTGCCGGAACGGCTGGAAGGTCTTTTGGGCCACGGTTGCGGCCGCGGTGGTGGCCGAGGCCTGGTTCGTGGCTGCCCACGACCAGGTTGCCAACTGGTTGGGATCCTCCTCCGACCCGCTGCAGCCCATCGTCATCCCGTTCAACATCGGGGCCATCGCCTGCCTGTACCTGTTCGGGGTGTGGCTGGTGGCGCCCGAGCGGACCCGCCGGATCCGGGTGCTGGCCCGCTCGGGCTCGGACAACGCCTACAGCGTCTACCTTGCGCAGATGGTGTTCGTGCTCGCCCTGGAGGGCCTGGGCTACCGGGCGCTGGACCGCGTCCTCCCCTGGCCGCTCGTGACGGCGATCGGCGTGGGCATCGTGTTCCTCTCGTGCGTGCTCCTCTCCAGCGTGCTCGCCCGCACGCCGCTGTCGGTCGCCCTCACCGGCCGTGTCCGGGAGCGGTGGTCCACGTGGCTCCCCGAGGAGTGGCGCCGGACGAACCGCCAGCAGGTCGAGCACGTCCTCTCGCCGATCGACCGCGACGACGTGGCCGGCCCCCCGGCCTCGTGGACGAGCGGGGCGGCGGGGACGGGCAAGGGGTGAGCACCGACGGCGGCGCCGTGGCCGGGGCGGCGGCGACGGGGGCGCCGGACGGCGAGCTGCCGGACCCTCCGGCCCCCGGCGAGCCGCGGCACTACCTGCGGGCGCTCGACCTCTTCCGGGTCCTGGCGTTCGTGGGGGTCGTGGCCCAGCACGCCGTGCTGTGGCCCGTCCCCGGCGGCAGCCAGGTCGGATGGGCCTTCGTCATGTTCCTCCACGCCACCCGCAACGTCTTCTTCTTCTCGGCTGCGCTGGTGGCGGTCTACAGCCAGCTGCAGCGCCCCCTGTCGGTGGGACGCCTGTGGGTCCGCCGGATCGGCACCCTCGCCGTCCCCTACCTGACCTGGACCTTCATCTACTTCCTCTACACGATGGCCACCACAGCCAGGGGCGCCGCCACACCGGGGTCGACCCTCTGGCACGACATCTCCAACGGCTACTACCAGCTGTACTTCCTGGTCGTGCTGTTCCAGGTGTACTTCCTCCTGCCGGCGATCGTCTGGCTGGTGCGGCGCACCCGCGGCCATCACGCCCTGCTGTTCGGGGTGAGCCTCGCCCTGCAGCTGGCCATGATGACGCTGTCCCACTACTTCCGGTTCTCCTACGGCGCCTGGCACGCGGTGCGGGCCCTGGACCTCACATTGATCACACCCCGGCTGGTGGTCGGCTACCAGCTCTACATCGTTGCCGGGGCGCTGGCGGCCGATCATCTCGGCCAGGTGCACCGGGTGCTCGACCGCCGCAACGGCCGGGTCCTGTGGGGCTTTGCCGGGATGTTCGCCGTCCTCGAGGGTTACTACGCCTTCGGCCTGGTGCAGGGCAACACCCCCGGGCACGCCTCCGACCTCTTCCAGCCGGTCGCCGCCCTGTGGTTCCTGGCCGCCTGCTACGGGCTCTGGGCGCTGGGGGTCCGCTGGGCCAGGCGTGCGGCGGCGCGACCGGCGACCCGCCTGGACCGAGCGGTCACCTGGGGGTCGGACGCGTCCGGTGGGTACTACCTGTCCCACGTGCTGGTGCTGCAGCTCATCTTCTCGGGGCTCCAGAGCGCCGGCCTCACCGGGCCCTCTTCCTGGGGGGCGGCCAGCGTCGTGCTCTTTGCCGGCACGCTCGCCGGCGCCGGGATCCTCGTGGCGCTCCTGTGGCGCACCCCCCTGCGCACCGTGCTCACCGGGCCCGACCGCAAGGCGCAGCGGTCGGCCTACCCGGCCTTCCCGCCCGTCGCTCAGGAGCCGAGCACCGGCGCGGTGGCGATGGCGGCGGCCACGGCATCGGCGATCGCCCGGTAGCCGGCGTCGTTGGGGTGGAGGTTGTGCTCGCTGGTGCACATCCACGTGAGGGCACAGACGCGCCCCACGCCGGCGGCAACGGTGCCGTAGCCCGGTAGCTGTACCGGGGTCTTGTCGTCTGTGGCATAGGTTGCCGGCACGTCGGCCACGAGCGCGCCGGCCCCCGTGTAGATGGCGGCCAGCTCGCTGTTCATCTGGTCGATCACGGTCTCGCTGGCCAGGGCGAAGGAGGAGTGGCCGCGCAGCGTCTCCGCCAGGTACGGGTCGCTGTGCTCGAGGCCGACGATGAGCATGTGCGGACCGCCGGCGGCGCGGAGCCGGCGAAGGATCACCGGCAGGCTGGTGCCGATCTGCTGGAGCCCGGTGCTCACGCACGCCTGGTCCACCGAGTCGTGCCGAAGGCACGGCCAGACGTCGTTGAAGCCGAGGTCCACGGTGACGAGCACGGTGCGGCCGTGCCGCTGGCGGATGAGCTCCACCGCTGTCGCCACCTCGGAGCCCTGCGGGTAGTGGCAGCGCGCCGGGCCGCCGGCGCTGGTGACGCCGGGCAGCCCCGGGCTCTCGCCCGTGAGCGCGGCCACCGAGTTGATGCCCGGGCACCCGAGCTCGATCAGCGCCAGGCCGGGCCAGCGGCGGGCCTCGGTGCGAGCGAGGTCCTCGGCGTAGCCGCGCCCGCTCGGCGCGCCGTGCCGCTGACCGGGGACGGGCTGGTAGCCGACGGCCTCCGACGCCCCCACGGCGACGTAATAGGCGGGGGCGACCACCTTCACCCCGGAGCGCAGGGCGCCCGCCGTCGGCGCCGCTGCCACCGCGGCCACGGCCATCGCCGTCCCCAGCGCCGCCGCCGCGGCGACGCTCAGCACCCTCCGGGTGATCCCCACGCCGGGAACGGTAGCGGCGCCCGGGACGGAAATTGGCGCAGGGCTCGTTGCCCCCGCCCGGTGGTGGTCGGGGGGCGCCTCCCGTAGCCTGGTGGGCCATGGAGCCCTCGTCAGGTCGCCGAACGGACTCGGGCATCGAGGTGCAGCCGGTGTACACCGCCGGGGACCTCGCCGGATGGGACCCGGCGGTCCAGCTGGGCGTGCCGGGCGCCTTCCCCTACACGCGAGGGGTGCATCCCGAGATGTACCGGCGCCGGCTGTGGACCATGCGCCAGTACGCCGGGTTCGGGACCGCCGAGGCCACCAACGAGCGGTTCAAGTTCCTCCTCGAGCACGGCCAGACGGGCCTCTCGTGCGCCTTCGACCTGCCGACCCAGATGGGGTACGACTCGGACCATCCCCGCGCCGAGGGCGAAGTTGGCAAGGTGGGCGTGGCCATCGACTCGCTGGCCGACATGCGGCTCCTGCTGGCGGGGCTGCCGCTCGACTCCGTCACGACCTCGATGACCATCAACGCCACGGCCGCGGTCCTGCTCCTGCTGTACCAGCTGGTGGCGGAGGAGCAGGGCGTGGCGGGCGACCGGCTGGGCGGCACCGTGCAGAACGACATCTTGAAGGAGTACGTGGCGCGGGGCACCTACATCTATCCGCCGCGCCCCTCGATGCGCCTGATCGTGGACACCTTCGCCTACTGCCGCGACCACCTGCCGAACTGGAACACCATCTCCATCTCCGGCTACCACATCCGGGAGGCGGGGGCGACGGCCGTCCAAGAGGTGGCGTTCACGCTGGCCGACGGCATCGCCTACGTGGACGCCGCCCTGGCCGCCGGCCTCGACGTGGACGACTTCGCCCCCCGCCTTTCCTTCTTCTTCAACGCCCACAACAACCTCTTCGAGGAGGTGGCCAAGTTCCGGGCCGCCCGGCGGATGTGGGCCCGCATCATGGCCGAGCGGTTCGGCGCCGCCAACGAGCGGTCGAAGGTGCTGCGGTTCCACACCCAGACGGGCGGCTCGACGCTGACGGCCCAGCAACCGGAGAACAACATCGTGCGGGTCACCCTCCAGGCGCTGGCGGCGGCCATGGGCGGGACCCAGAGCCTCCACACCAACGGGTTCGACGAGGCTCTCGGGCTCCCGACCACCCGGGCCGCCAAGATCGCGCTCCGCACCCAGCAGATCGTCGGGTACGAGTCCGGGGTGGCCGACACGGCCGACCCGCTGGGCGGGTCCTACTACGTCGAGCGCCTCACCAACGAGGTGGAGGCGGCGGCGACCGCCTACCTCGACCGCATCGAGGAGATGGGCGGGGCGGTGGCGGCCATCGAGGCCGGGTACCTCCAGGAGGAGATCGAGGGTGCCGCCTACGCCTACGCCAAGGCCGTGGACGACGGCGAGAAGGTCGTGGTGGGCGTGAACCGCTTCGTGGACGACACGGCGGAGCCGGTCGAGGTGTTCCCGATCGACGCCGCGCTCCAGCGGGAGCAGGTCCAGCGCCTGGCCCGGGTGCGCGCCGAGCGGGACCAGGCCGGTGTGGACGCCGCCCTGGCCGACGTGCGGGCCGCGGCCCGGGGAACCCGGAACATCCTCGTGCCCATGAAGGAGGCGCTCCGTCGCATGGCCACGCTCGGCGAGGTGTCCGACGCGCTGCGCGACGAGTGGGGGGTGCACCGGCCGGGGGCGTGAGCGTCCGCCCGTCTCCGGGCGTGCCCGGGACGGCGCGGCGGGATCAGGACCGTGGGGGGAGGGCGGGGAGCGAGCGGTCGGGGCGGTCGTCGCGCCGGGGAGGGCGAGCGGCGCCCCGCTCCTCGATGGCGGCGAGCACGAGGCCGATGGCCGTCTCGAGCTGCGGGTCCCGTCCCGCCGCCCAGTCGTGCGGTGCGATGGAGACCTCGACGTCGGGGTCCACGCCGTGGTTCTCCACCGTCCACCCGGCGCCGCCCTCGAACCAGAAGGCGTACCGCGGCTGGGTCACCCCCGTCCCGTCGACCAGGTGGTAGCGCAGGTCGATGCCGATCACCCCGCCCCAGGTGCGGGTGCCGACGAGCGGCCCGAGGTCGCGTTGACGGAACCCCATCGAGACGATGTCCCCGTCGGAGCCGGCGTGCTGGTCGCAGAGGCCCACCATCGGGCCGCGGGGCGCGTCGACGGGGTACGTCATGGCCTCGAAGCCTCGGGGGTTGTCCCAGGCCGTCACCTTGCCGGAGAGGCGCTCGAGGACGAGCTCGGACGTGTGCCCGCCCCGGTTGCCCCGGAAGTCGCACAGCAGCCCGTCGAAGCTCGTCTCGATCCGCAGGTCCCGGTGGAGCTCGCCCCAACCGGGCGACTGCATGTCGGGGACGTGCAGGTACCCCACCCGGCCCCCGGTGCGCGTCCGCACCTCGGCCCGGGTGGCGGCCACCCAGGCGTGGTACCGGAGGGGTCGCTCGTCGGCGAGCGGGGTGACGGCGAGCCGCCGTCGCTCGCCGCCGTCGCCTCGAAGGCCGACCTCGACCACCTTGCCGGCGCTGCCGACGAGCAGCGGCCCGGGTCCGGTCACGGGGTCGACGGGCCGGCCGTCGATCGACTCCACCACGTCGCCGACGCGTGCGCCGACGGGCTCCAGCGGCGAGCGCGCGCCGGGCACGGAGGGCTCGGAGACGGGCATGGCGGCGATGCGCCAGCGGCCGTCGGCGTCCCGGCGGAGGTCGACGCCCAGATGGCCCATGCGCTGCGGCGGAGGCGGCGGGGTGGGCGGCCCCGTCCACACGTAGGCGTGCGAGGTGCCCAGCTCCCCTTGGAGCTCCCAGAGGAGGTCGTGCAGCTCGTCCCGCGTCGCCACCCGCCCGGCCAGCGGGCGGTAGTGCGCCACCACCTCGCCCCAGTCGACCCCGGCCATGTCCTCCACCCAGAAGTGGTGGCGCATGAGCCGGGCCGCCTCCTCGTACATCTGGACCCACTCCGCCGCCGGGTCGACCGTCACCCGCACCCGGCCGAGGTCGAGCTCGAACGGCCCGCGAGGGTCGGCGCCGCCGGGCGGTGGCCCGTCGGACGGCTGCACCCTGAACGTCGTGTCCCGTTGGACCACGAGGGTGGTGCCGTCGCCGGACGCCTCGACGCCGTCGGCCTCCTCGGCCAGCGTCTCGACCTTGCCGGTGGCGAAGTCCAGCCGCTGGAGGCGCCCCTTGGCCGCCTCGGCGAACGGCTCGACCCGGTCCTCACCCAGCTCCCCGGCGACGGGCAGCGAACGCCAGACCAGCCCGCCGGTGACCGCCCGCAGGTCGGCCAGCCTCCCGGCGGCGACGGGCAGCTCGACCAGCCGGTCGGTGAGCCCCTCGAGCTCCACGACCGTCTCGGCCCCGTGGTCGCCGTCGGGCCGGGCCCCGGCGGCCCCGGCGGCCCCGGCCGCTCCGGTCCCGACCGCCCCGGTCCCGGGCGCCCCGGTCCCGGGCGCTCCGGTCCCGACCGCCCCGGTCCCGACCGCTCCGGTCCCGGGCGCTCCGGCGCCCGCGGCCTCCCATGGCAGGGCGCGCCCTGTTGCCTGCGGCGCCAGCGGCCCCGGGGTGCCGGCAGCCAGCCGCAGCAGGTACGGCCGCGTCGCGGCGGGGAACGCCAGGTCGAATCGGAGCTGGTCGTAGACCGGGTCGAAGGTCCGGCGCGAGAGGAAGGCCAGGTAGCGCCCGTCGGGCGTGAACGCCGGCTCTCGGTCGTGGAAGCGCAGCGGCGTGGCCTCGTGGACCGTGCCGGCGGCCACGTCGGCCAGCTTGATCTGGCAGAGCCCGGCCTCGTCGCCCCTCGGTCCTGCCGCCGCCCATGCCAGCCATCGCGAGTCGGGGGAGAAGCACAGGCCGCTGGCGATGTCGAAAGGCGATCGGTCGAGCTCGCGGGTCTCGCCCCCTGCCACTTGCGTGATGCGCACCGCCCCGTCGCCGCCGGCGGTCGCGACCCAGGCGCCGTCGGGGGAGGCGGCCAGTCCGACCACGTGGCCGAGCGTCCCTCCGGCCAGCCGGCGGCGGCCGCTCCCGTCGTGGGCGGCGACCTCCAGCGCATCCTCGCCGTCCGCATCGGTCACCCAGACCACCGCCGCGTCACCGAGCGGCGTGGTGAAGCGGGCCCGGGCCGCGCCCCCGGGCGAGAGGACCCGCGCCGGCCCGCCGCGGTGGGTGCACCAGACGGCCGCGCCGCGGACGTCGAGCGCGCTCGCCCGCCCGGTCCTGTCGGGCGACAGGCGACCGACGCTGCGTGCGGCGTCCAAAGGGTACGGGGTGCGCCCGTGGCGCTCGGACGTCAGCCGGATGTCGAGCCGCCGGGGCGCCGAGGTCGGGGCAAGTGTCTCGAGCAGCCAGAGGTCGCCGAAGCAGCCGTAGACGAGCCGGTCGCCGTCACCGTCGGCGTCGGCGTCGCGGGCGTAGGCGCGGTCGTGGTCGGTGTGCCGGCGCAGGTCGCGGCCGTCGGGTGTGAGGGAGTAGACGTTGCTCCATCCCTCGTGGTCGGAGAGGAAGACCACCCGGTCGCCCCACCACTGGGGGTCCTCGATCTGGCCGCCGAGGTCGGTCGCAAAGGGCTCGAAGCGCCCGTGGCCGCCGGGGTCGATCCACGCCTTGCCGGCCGTCCCGCCCCGGTAGCGCTTCCAGCTCCAAGCGCCGAGCCGGGTCTGGTCGGCGCCCAGGACCACGCCGCCCCCGGGGGACACCGAGATCGCCGAGATCGGGCCGTACGGGAGCCGCTCCGGCGTGCCGCCGCCGAGCGGCAGGGCCCACGCCCACGTGTGCCAGGGGAACGGCTGGCCGGTGGCGCTGGCCGCGATCACCGTGTCGGCGCCCCGCCAACCGAGGACGGTGGTCCGGTCGTCGCCCCACCACGTCAGCCGCCGTGGCTCCCCGGCCTCGAGCTCGGCGACCCAGACTTCTGGTCGGCCGGCGGCATCCGAGGACCACGCCACCCTCTGCCCGTCGGGTGAGAGCTTCGGGGTCCGGACGGTCGCTCGCTCGGCGCCCAGGCGCCACGCCGTCTGCTCCTCGATCGAGCCGACCCAGAGGTCGTCGTCGGAGACGAAGACCAGGCGGTCGCCGCGGAGCGTCGGAAAGCGGAGATAGGCGGGGGACGGCACGGCCCGTCAGCCTCCCACGAGGTGGGCGCGGATCCCGGGCTGGGTGGCGGCGTCGACGGCCGTCCAGGCCAGCGCGACCGCGCCGTCATGGACGGCCGCGTCGGCGGAAGCGGTGACGCAGGCGGCGGCGAACTCGGGCTGGTGGTTCACCGCCCCGTGGGCGTCGACCGCGATGAGCGGGTGGATGGTGGGCACGGCCAGGGAGACGTTGGCCATGTCGGTCGAGAGGGTGGGCGGCGGCACGCCCGCGTCGTCGTCGACGAACCGCCGGCCGAGGGCCTCGGCGTTGGCCCGGTAGGCGGCGAGCAGGAGAGGGTCGCTCTCCATGTGCGAGTACACCGGCGACAGCTCGTCGAACCCCACCGAGGTGCCGGTGGCGAGGGCGCCCGCCCGGAAGCAGTCCCGGACCCGGGGGTCGAGACGCCCGAGGCCGTCCAGGGTCAGGGACCGGCACATGAAGCGGCCGCGCACGAGGGACGGGACCACGTTCGCGGCCGTGCCACCCTCCAGGACCACGCCGTGCACCTGGTCACCGGGGGGCAGATGCTGGCGAAGGAGGCCGATGCCGACCTCGGACACCGTCATGGCGTCCAGGGCGTTCACCCCCTCCCACGGGGCCGCCGAGGCATGTGCCTCCTTCCCGCGGAACGTCACGTCGAAGTGCGAGACGGCGAGGCACGTGGCCGCCAGCCGCTCCGTCGGCCACGGGTGCACCATCATCGCCGCGTGGACGCCCTCGAAGGCCCCCTGCTCGAGCATGGTCACCTTGCCCCCGGCGCCCTCCTCGCCCGGCGTGCCGAGGACGAGCACCGTGAGCCCGAGCTCGTCGGCCACCCGGGCCAGGGCGGCGCCGGCGCCGACGGCGGCGGCGGCGATGACGTTGTGGCCGCAGGCGTGGCCGACGCCGGGCAGGGCGTCGTACTCGGCGCACACGGCCACCACCAGCGGGCCGGTCCCGGCCCGGGCCACGAAGGCCGTGGGCAGGCCGAAGACACCCTCGGTGATCTCGAACCCGGCGTCGAAGCCTCGCAGCGCCGACGCCACCGCGGCGGCCGACCGCTCCTCGGCGAGCGACAGCTCCGGATGTGCGTGCAGGTCGTGGCTCAGGTCGACGAGCGCGTCCATGCGTCCGGCCACGACCGAGGCGGCCCGTTGCTTGACCGAGGCCGGATCGGTCACTACTCGATCACGGCGACGACGTCGCCGCCGCCCACCGCGTCGCCGGCGGCCACCCGCACCTCGGACACCGTGCCGTCGCGCTCGGCGTTGATGGCGTTCTCCATCTTCATGGCCTCGAGGATGCAGACGGTCTGCCCGGCCTCCACGGTGTCGCCCACCGACACCAGCACCTTCACGATCGTCCCCTGCATGGGCACGGTCACCGAGCCCGAGCCCGACGCCGCGCCGGCATGGTGGGCCTGGCGCTGGCGGGCGCGGGGCCCGGCACCCCCGGCCGCTCCGGCGGCGCCTCCGTCCCCTGCCGTCCCGGCCGGGACCCACAGCTTGAGGGCATACCGCCGGCCGTCGACCTCGGCCGTCACCTCCCGCAGCACCCGCTCCTCGACGCCGCCCCCCCCGGTGTCGCCGGCATCGCCGGCGGCACCGGGGGGATTGGCGGCGCCGACCGACGACAGGTCCAGGGTCTCCTCCACCCATTTGGTCGAGTGGCGGGCCTCGGCGAAGTCGGGATGCTCCAGGATCGCCACGTCGGCCGGGATGGTGGTGGCCACGCCTTCGATCCGGGTCTCCTCCAAGGCCCGGAGCATTCGGCGGCGGGCCAGGTCCCGGTCCTCGGCCCACACCACCAGCTTGGCCACCAGGTTGTCGTAGTACTGGCTGACGGTGTCGCCGGCGGCGTAGCCCGCGTCGAGCCGGACGCCGGGACCGGCCGGCGGGTCGAAGGCGGTGACGGTGCCCGGCGAGGGGGTGAACCGGCCACCCGCGGGGTCCTCGGCGTTGATCCGCACCTCGATGGCGTTGCCCCGGCGCTCGATGTCGTCCTGGCCGAAGGGGATTCGCTCGCCGGCGGCCACCCGGAGCTGCCAGGCGACGAGGTCGAGGCCGGTGACCAGCTCGGTCACCGGGTGCTCCACCTGCAGCCGGGTGTTCATCTCGAGGAAGAAGAACTCGCCGTCCTGGTAGAGGAACTCCACCGTGCCCGCGTTCACGTACCCGCAGGCCGCCGACACCTTGACCGCCGCCTCGCCCATCGCCCGACGGACGTCATCGGGGAAGGCAGGGGCGGGGGACTCCTCGATCAGCTTCTGGTGCCGTCGCTGGGCGGAGCAGTCGCGCTCGCCCAGCCACAGCACGGTCCCGTGCGTATCGGCCAGCACCTGCATCTCGATGTGCCGTGGCCACGACAGGTAGCGCTCGACGTACACCTCGGGCCGGCCGAAGTAGGCCTGCGCCTCGCGCTGTGCCGACTCCAGGGCCTCGGCGGCCTCGGCCGCGGACCGCACCACGCGCATGCCCCGACCGCCCCCGCCGAAGGCGGCTTTGATCGCCACCGGCCACCCGTGCTCCTCGCCGAAGGTCACCACCTCGGCGGCGTCGGTGAGGGGCTCGGAGCGCCCCGGCACGCCCGCCACCCCGGCCTCGGCGGCGGCCAGCCGCGAGCTGATCTTGTCGCCCATGACCTCCATGGCCTCGGGCGGCGGCCCGACGAACGTGACGCCCTGCCCGGTGACGGCCCGGGCGAAGTCGGCGTTCTCCGAGAAGAAGCCGTACCCGGGGTGGACGGCGTCGGCCCCGCTCCGCTCGATCGCGGTGAGGATGGCCCCGGTGTTGAGGTAGCTCTCGGCGGCCGTCTGCCCCCCGAGGGCGTAGGCCTCGTCGGCCATGCGCACGTGCATGGCCTCTCGGTCCAGGTCGGAGTACACGGCGACGGTGGCGATGCCGAGCTCGCGGCAGGTCCGCATGACCCGCACGGCGATCTCGCCGCGGTTGGCGATGAGCACCTTGTCCAGCACGGTTCCCACACTTGCACGCCGCCTAGGGTGACCGCCATGACGGAGCTCCGCTGGGACGTGCGGCGCTTCGCCACACTCCCGTCGACCAACGACTGGTTGCTGGCCCAGGCGCGCGCCGGCGCCCGGGCCGGGACGGTGGCGGTGGCGGACCACCAGCGTGCCGGCCGGGGCCGGCTCGGTCGGCGCTGGGAGGCCCCCCCGGGCACGAGCCTGCTCGTCTCGGTGCTGCTTCGGCCCCTGGCCCCGCTGGACGAGCTCTATCCGGTCACGGCCGCGGTGGCCCTGGCCGCCGCCGACGCCTGCGCCGAGGTGGCGGGCGTGGCACCCAGGGTCAAGTGGCCCAACGACCTGCTGGTGGACGAGCGGAAGCTGGCCGGCGTGCTGGCCGAGTCCGACGCCGCCGCACCGGGCGGGCGGGCGGGGTCCGTCGCCGTGGTCGTCGGTCTCGGTTGCAACGTCAACTGGGACGGACCGGAAGGGGCGACCTCGCTCCGGCGGGCTTCGGGGCGCGAGGTGGACCGGGAGGCCCTCTTGACGGCCTTCCTGGGGGCGCTCGCCCGCCGGGCCGGGTCCCTCGACGAGGTCGCCGGGAGGCGGTCGGTGCTGGAGGAGCTCCGCCGTCGCTGTGCCACCCTGGGGCGCTGCGTGCGGGCGACCATCGGCGCAGGCGGGGGCGCGGCCGAGCGCACGGGCGTTGCCGTCGCCATCGACGAGGGCGGCCGGCTGCTCGTCGAGCACGACGGGACCACGACGGCTCTCGCCGCCGGCGACGTCGTGCACCTCCGGTCGCTCGCCGCACCCGCCACCCGCCACGACCCCGGCACCTCCGGCGACCCCGGCACCTCCCGCGACCCCGGCACCTCCGGCGACCCCGGCACCTCCCGCGACCCCGGCGCACCCGACCCCCGGTAACCCCCGGCGACCACCGGGTAGGCTTCGCCAGCCATGCGCCTACTCGTCACCGGCGGCGCCGGATTCATCGGCTCGAACTTCGTCCGCTACTGGCGTGCGGCGCACCCGGCGGACCACGTGGTCGCCTACGACGTGCTCACCTATGCCGGGAACCCCGAGAACCTCGCCGGCGTGGACGCGGGCTTCGTGCAGGGCGACGTCTGCGACCTCGACGTGGCGCTCCGGACCCTCGAACGCGAGTCGATCGACACCGTCGTCCACTTTGCCGCCGAGTCGCACAACTCCCTTGCCGTGCTGGACCCCGCCCGGTTCTTCCGGACCAACGTGCTGGGCACCCAGACCATGCTCGAGGCGTCACGCCGCCACGGCGTCACCCGCTTCCACCACATCTCCACCTGCGAGGTGTACGGGGACCTGGACCTGGACACCGACGAGTGCTTCACCGAGGAGAGCCCGTACCGGCCCAGGACCCCCTACAACGCCTCCAAGGCGGGGGCGGACCACGCCGTGCGGGCCTACGCCGAGACCTACGGCCTCCCGGTCACCATCACCAACTGCTCCAACAACTACGGCCCCTACCAGTTCCCCGAGAAGGTGATCCCGCTGTTCACCACCCGGGCCCTCGACACAGAGCCGCTCCCGCTCTACGCCTCGACCCAGAACCGCCGGGAGTGGCTCCACGTCCTGGACCACTGCCGGGCCATCGAGGCGGTGCTGGAGCGGGGGCGCGTGGGGGAGACGTACCACGTCGGCAGCGGGGTCGAGGCCAGCATCGAGGAGATCGCCGACCGGGTGCTCGCCGCCCTGGGCAAGCCGGCGTCGCTCAAGACGATCGTGGAGGACCGGCCCGGCCACGACCGCCGGTACCTCCTCGACACCACCAAGATCCGGACCGAGCTCGGCTGGCAGCCGTCGATCGGCTTCAGCGACGGGCTGGTCGAGACGGTGGCCTGGTACGCCGGGCACCGGAGCTGGTGGGAGCCGTTGCGGGGACGTGCCCCGGTGGTCGAGACCGCCTGGACCCGCTAGAGGCCGCCGTGCGCGTCCTCGTGACCGGGGCCGGAGGGCAGCTGGGCAGCGACCTCGTCGAGGCGTTCGCCGGCGCCGTGCCGCCGGGCGGCCGCCGCCGCGCCCTGCTCGGCCCCGAGGGTGGCGGCCCGGGTGTGGAGGTCGCCGGCGTCGGCCACGCCGACCTGGCGGTCGAGGACCGCGCCGCCGTCCTGGAGGCCGTCTGCGGGTTGCGGCCCGACGTCGTGGTCCACGCCGGGGCCTGGACCGCGGTGGACGCCTGCGAGGTCGACCCCGACCGCGCCTTCCGGGTGAACGCCCTCGGGACGCGCCACGTGGCCGAGGCGGTGGCCCGGACGGGGTCCCACCTGGTGTACGTCTCGACGGACTACGTGTTCGACGGCACGGCGCTCCGGCCCTACGTGGAGTGGGACGACCCCAACCCGGTCTCCGTCTACGGCCGGAGCAAGCTGGGTGGTGAGCGCGAGTGCCCGCCGGGGGCCACCGTCGTGCGCACCTCGTGGGTGTGCGGGGCCCGGGGGGCGAACATGGTGAAGACGGCGCTGCGCCTGGCCGCCGGTGAGGGCGAGCTGCGCTTTGTCGACGACCAGCGCGGCTCCCCGACGTTCACCGCCGACCTGGCGGCGGCCGTGGTCACCCTGGCCCTGGACCGGCGGCCCGGCGTCTACCACGTCACCAACCAGGGCACGACCACGTGGTTCGGCTTCGTGCAGGCCGTGCTGGAGATGGCCGGGCGCGACCCCGCCCGGGTCGTGCCCATCGCCACCGCCGACCTGGACCCGCCGCGCCCCGCCCGCCGCCCCGCCAACTCGGTGCTCGACAACGCCGCGCTGCGTCTCGACGGGCTGCCGCTCCTCCCGCACTGGACGGACGGCCTGGGCCGCCTGCTGGCCGCGCTCGAGCCGGCGTGAGCGACGCCGTGCCCTCCGCCGTCGGGGTCGTCGGCGCCGGCTACGTCGGCCTCCCGACCGCCTGTGTGCTGGCCCACCTCGGCCACTCGGTGGTGTGCGCCGAGCGGGACCCGCAGCGCTTGGACCAGCTGGCAGCAGGGCGGTCGCCCATCCTCGAGCCGGGTCTGGAGGAGCTCGTGTCCGAGGTGCGGGCCGCCGGCCGGCTGCGGTTCGTGCGCTCGGCCGGCGAGGCCGTGCGCGGGGCCGCCTTCGTCTTCCTCTGCGTCGACACGCCCCAGGCGGGCGACGGCGCCGCGGACCTGTCGGCGCTCCAGGCGGCAGCCGA
Source organism: Actinomycetes bacterium (assembly GCA_021791845.1). Taxonomy (GTDB): domain Bacteria; phylum Actinomycetota; class Acidimicrobiia; order Acidimicrobiales; family RAAP-2; genus JAJYVT01. Next base: position 45,094 of record JAJYVT010000007.1, read on the forward strand.
GGAGATCGCCCCCGCCCTGGCGCCGGGGGCCGTGGTGGTGAACAAGTCGACCGTGCCCGTGGGGACGGCGACCCTCGTCAAGCGGGTGACCGGCGCCACCGTCGTCTCCAATCCCGAGTTCCTGCGAGAGGGCACGGCGGTGCGCGACAGCCTGCACCCGGACCGCATCCTGGTCGGCTCGGCCGACCGGCAGGCCGCCCGGCGGGTGGGCGAGCTGTTCGCCGGAACGGGCGCCCCGCTGATCGTGACCGACACCGTGACCGCCGAGACCATCAAGTACGCGTCCAACGCCTTCTTGGCCATCAAGCTGAGCTTCGTGAACGCCCTTGCCGGGCTGTGCGAGTCGCTCGGGGCCGACGTTCGCGACGTCGTGCTCGGCATGGGCTACGACCGGCGCATCGGGTTCGACTTCGTCCGCCCCGGCCCGGGCTGGGGCGGGTCCTGCCTGACCAAGGACACCGCCGCACTGGTGCGCATCGCCGACGCGGCGGGGTACGACTTCGCCCTCCTGCACGCTGCCATCGCCACCAACGAGGAAGCCCAGGACCGGGTGGTGGCGAAGGTCGAGACGTCGGCCGGCGGTTCGCTGGCCGGCGCCACGGTGGCGGTGTGGGGCCTGACCTTCAAGGCGGGCACCGACGACCGGCGACGCTCCCCGGCGGTGGCGATCGCCCGTCGGCTCGTCGCCGCCGGAGCCGCCGTGCGGGCCTTCGACCCCACCGTGGACGCGGGGGCGGGGGAGGCGGCGCCCGATCTCTCGGGCATCACGGTGTGCGCCAACGCCTACGAGGCCTGCCGGGACGCCGACGTGGTGGCCCTCCTGACCGAGTGGGAGGACTTCCGGCATCTGGACCTGGAGAAGGCTCGGGGCCTCATGACGCGCCCCGCCATGGTGGACGCCCGCAACCTCTTCGATCCCTCGGCGGTGCGACGCGCCGGGTTCGCCTACCACGGAATCGGGCGCCCGTGAGGGTGGTGGTCGCCGGCGGCGCCGGCTTCCTCGGGTCGCACCTCTGCGAGCACCTGGTCTCCCGGGGCGACGAGGTGGTGTGCCTGGACGACCTGTCCACTGGGACGACCGACAACCTGGCCGCCGTGCTCGAGCGGCCCGGGTTCTCGCTCGCCCGGTGCGACGTCAGCCGGTCGGTGCCGGTCGACGGCGCGGTGGACGTCGTCTTCCACCTGGCCAGCCCGGCGTCGCCGCCGGCCTACCTGGCGAGGCCGCTCGAGACGCTGGCCGCGGGCAGCGAGGGCACCCGGCGCCTGCTCGAGCTGGCGGGACGCTGCGGGGCGCGCTTCGTCCTGGCCTCAACCAGCGAGGTCTACGGCGACCCCGACGTCCATCCGCAGCCCGAGTGCTACCGCGGCAACGTGGACCCCGTAGGGCCCCGAAGCGTGTACGACGAGGCCAAGCGGTTCGCCGAGGCGCGCACCATGGCGGCCCACCGGGCGTGCGGTGTGGACGTCGGCATCGTCCGCATCTTCAACACCTACGGGCCGCGGCTGGCGCCCGGCGACGGCCGGGTGGTGTCGAACTTCTGCGTGCAGGCCCTCACCGGCCGGCCGCTCACCGTGTACGGCGACGGCAGCCAGACGCGGAGCCTCTGCTTCGTGAGCGACCTGGTCACCGGACTGGTGGCGCTGGCCGAGGCCCGGGAGGTGACCGGACCGCTCAACCTCGGCAACCCCGACGAGCGCACGGTGGGCGAGCTGGCCCGCACCGTGCTCGAGCTGACCGGCTCGGCCTCGCCGATCGAGCACGGGCCCCTACCCGCCCAGGACCCGAGGCGCCGCTGCCCGGACGTCACGCTGGCGGGCGAGGTGCTGGGCTGGGCCCCGACGGTGCCGCTGCGCGAGGGGTTGGACCGGACGCTCGGGTGGTTCCGGCGGCACCTCGGGATCGCCGGTGCCTGAGCGGGTCGCCGCCGTCGTCGTCGACTACGACGCCGGCCCGGTGCTGGGGGAGTGCGTGCGGTCGCTTCGCGACGAGGGGGTCCGCCAGGTGGTGGTGGTGGAGAACGGCGACCCCGCGCCCGCCCGCCGCGCCCTCGACGGCCTGGACGCCCCGCTCGTGGTGACCGGCCGCAACGTCGGCTACGGGGCGGGCGCCAACCGGGGCCTGGCGTTGAGCGGGGCCTCCGACCTCGTGCTCGTGTGCAACCCCGACCTGCGCCTCCATCCGGGTGCGGTCGAGGGGATGCTCGGCGCGCTGGACGACCATCCGTCCTGGGCGATCGTCGGGCCGCGCATCCTGGACGCCTCGGGGGCCGTCTACCCCTCGGTGCGCCGGTTCCCCTCCATGACCGACGCCGCCGGCCACGCCCTGCTGGCGCTGTTCTGGCCGGACAACCCGTTCAGCCGGCGCTACCGGCCGCTCGACGCCGGGGGCGACGACGCCCGCCCCGTCGACTGGGTGTCGGGGGCGTGCTTCTGCGCCCGCCGGGCGGTTCTCGAGGAGCTGGGCGGGTTCGACGAGGCCTACTTCATGTTCGCCGAGGACATGGACCTCTGCTGGCGGGCGCACCAGGCGGGCTGGGAGGTGGGCGTCGAGCCCGCCGCCGTCGTCACCCACGTCGAGGGCGTCTCGCGGCGCCGACATCCCTACCGGATGCTCGTGGCCCACCACCGCTCGGCCCTGCGCTTTGCCGAGCGCCGGGCGCGCGGCCCGGCCCGCGCCGCCCTCCCGCTGGCCGCCGGCGTGCTGGGGGTGCGGCTGGCGGCGGCCCTCGTGGACGAGGCGCTCCGCCGCCGGCGGGCACCGGGCGGGTAGGAGCGGCGGCGCCGCGTAGCATGACGCTGGGCTGCGTGCGGGTCTGTGGTTGCAAGTCGAGGCCAGCCGCAGGCGAAACGACCCACGTAAGGCAACTCGTGGTTGCCGAGCATGGTGCGGCTTAGGGGTAAGCCCTGCCCGCCCGGATCTCCCGACACGCGGGGGAGGGCGGCGACGGGGGGACGCGGCCGAGTGCGGCACCGCAGGACCGCCTCGGCGGTCGCCGGTGCCGGGCCGCCATCCCTGCAGCAGGCGAGTGTGGGGCCAAAGACCAGGTCAGCCGCACGCAGCCCACCGTCCACCTCCCCGCCCGCACGGCAACGGCCGTCACGCACGCGCCGGTCGCCGGCTCGCCCCGCCCGGTAGCATTGTCAGGCCATGTCCGTGTTCACCCGTGTGCTGCGCGCCGGCGAGGGCAAGAAGGTCCGCCGGCTGGCGGAGATCGTGCCCGCCATCAACGAGCTGGAGCCGTCGATGGAGGCCCTCTCCGACGAGGAGCTCCAGCACAAGACGGTCGAGTTCCGAGAGCGCCTGGCCGAGGGCGAGACACTCGACGACCTCTTGATCGAGGCCTTCGCCGTCGTGCGCGAGGCGGCGTGGCGGGTGCTGGGCCAGCGCCACTTCGACGTGCAGCTCATGGGCGGGATGGCGCTCCACTTCGGCTGGATCGCCGAGATGAAGACCGGCGAGGGCAAGACGCTCGTGTCGACCCTGCCCGTCTACCTCAACGCCCTCGCCGGCAAGGGCGTGCACGTGGTCACGGTCAACGACTACCTGGCCACCCGGGACGCCGAGTGGATGGGCCGCGTCTACCGCTGGCTGGGCCTGAGGGTGGGCCGGGTGGGGCCGGACGTCACCGAGCCCGCCGAGAAGCGGGAGGCCTACGCCGCCGACGTGACCTACGGCACCAACACCGAGTTCGGCTTCGATTACCTGCGGGACAACATGCAGATGTCCCGGGAGCTGATGGTCCAGCGCGGCCACGTCTTCGCCATCGTGGACGAGGTCGACTCGATCCTGATCGACGAGGCCCGCACCCCGCTCATCATCTCCGGGCCGGCCGACGAGGCGGCAAAGCTCTACTACCAGTTCGCCAGCGTGGCCCGCACCCTCGAGCGCGACACCGACTACGAGGTGGACGAGGAGAAGCGCCACGTCGTGCCGCTCGAGCCCGGCATCGAGAAGGTGGAGCGGGCGGTGGGGGTGGACAACCTCTACGACGCCGTCTCGACCAATTACGTCCACCACCTGATCAAGGCGCTCGAGGCGAAGGAGCTGTACCACCGGGACAAGGAGTACCTCGTCGACCAGGGCGAGGTGAAGATCATCGACGAGTTCACGGGGCGCACGCTCGAGGGTCGGCGATGGTCCGACGGCCTGCACCAGGCGGTCGAGGCCAAGGAGCGGGTGCGGATCAAGGAGGAGAACCACACCTGGGCCACCGTGACCCTCCAGAACTACTTCCGCCTCTACGACAAGCTCGCCGGGATGACGGGCACCGCCGAGACCGAGGCGGCGGAGTTCGCCAACACCTACAACCTCCCGGTGGTGCCCATCCCCACCAACAAGCCCCTCATCCGCGCCGACGAGCCGGACCTCATCTTCAAGACGGAGATGGCCAAGTTCAACGCGGTGGTGGACGACATCGTGGAGCGCAACGAGCGGGGCCAGCCGGTGCTGGTGGGCACGGCGTCGGTCGTGAAGTCGGAGCTCCTCTCCCGCCTGTTGGACAAGCGCGGCATCGAGCACCAGGTGCTCAACGCCAAGCAGCACTTCCGGGAGGCCGAGGTCGTCGCCCAGGCCGGTCGGGTGGGCGCGGTGACCGTCGCCACCAACATGGCCGGCCGCGGCGTGGACATCATCCTCGGGGGCAACGCCGAGCTGCTGGCCCGCCACCAGGCCCACGCCGACGGGATGGACCTCTCGACCGACGAGGGGCAGGCGGCGCACAAGGCACTGCTCGCCACCATCGAGGAGGCCTGCGCCACCGAGGCCGAGCAGGTGCGCGAGGCCGGGGGCCTCTACGTCCTGGGCAGCGAGCGCCACGAGAGCCGGCGCATCGACAACCAGCTTCGTGGACGGTCGGGCCGCCAGGGCGACCCGGGGGAGAGCCGCTTCTACCTCTCGTTGGAGGACGACCTGATGCGGCTGTTCGCCACCGGGGCGATGAGCTGGGTCATGGGTCGCACCCTCCCCGAGGACGTGCCCATCGAGGCGAAGATGGTGACCAAGGCCATCGAGCGGGCCCAGAACACCGTCGAGGGGCGCAACTCGGAGATCCGCAAGGAGGTCCTCAAGTACGACGAGGTGATGAACGAGCAGCGCAAGGTGGTCTACGCCCGGCGCCTCCAGGTCATCGACGGCGAGGACCTGGAGGACTACACCCGCGAGCTGCTCACGTCCACGATCGAGACGTTGGTGCACGACCACCTCCCGAGCGACTACGCCGAGGAGTGGGACGCCGAGGGGCTCGTGAAGGACCTCACCTTCTACTACCCGACGGCGTTCAGCCCCGAGGACCTGATGGAAGGCACGAGCGTCGCCCACGTGGTGGAGAGCGTCACGGCCGAAGCCCTCGGGTACTACGAGCAGCACTCGGCATCGCTCCCGGGCGGCGAGGAGCAGGCTCGCGAGGTCGAGCGCGAGGTGATGCTGCGCGTCATCGACCAGCGCTGGCGGGACCACCTGGCCGAGATGGACTACCTGCGCGAGGGCATCAACCTGCGGGCGATGGGACAGCAGGACCCGCTCGTTGCCTGGCAGAAGGAGGGCTTCGAGATGTTCGGGCAGCTGATGGACGCGATCGACGACGACTACCTCCGCTACGTGCTCCACGTGGAGGCCATCACGGTGCCCCAGATCGACCTCGGCCTCGAACGCGCCGTCTACGAGGCGGCGGAGGACCCGGTGGAAGGCACCGTCGCCCTGGCCACCCAGCTCCTGGCGGACCAGGGCGTGGACGTCGCGGCCATGCAGGCTGCCGAGGCCCGGGCCCTCGCCAACGCCGCCGCCCGCCAGCCCCAGCCCGCGCCGTCACGTCCCGGGGGGGCCGACGGGGGCCAAGCCGGCGGACGCCAAGCCGACCAGCGGCAGAACGGGCAGGCCGACGGACGCCAGCAGGGGCGTGCCGAGCGCCGACCCCCGCGCGCCGCCGGCCCGTCCCCGGCGCCCCGCGTGCCGGCCGCTCCGGCCGCCCCGGCACCGGCCGAGGCCCGCGAGGCGGCAGGTCCGGCCAAGGTCGGGCGCAACGACCCCTGCTGGTGCGGGAGCGGCAAGAAGTACAAGCTCTGCCATGGCGCCGCCTGAGCCGCCGGGGGGCGATGCCGCCGCCGAGATCGACGCACTGGCGAAGCGGGTCGCGGACGCAGAGGGCTACCTGGACATCGCCTCGCTCCGGACCCGGAAGGGCGAGCTCGAGCAGGAGGCTGCCCGGCCCGATCTCTGGGACGACCAGGACCGCGCCCGGGAGGTGACGACCCAGCTCGGCCGGGTGGCCGACGACGTCGACCGGTTCGACGCGCTCGTGGGCGCGGTCGAGGAGGCGAGGGTCCTGGCCGAGCTGGTCGAGGAGGCCGCGGCGGGAGGCACCCCCGACGAAGGGCTGGCGAAGGAGCTCGCCGGCTCGATGGACGCGCTGCGAGCCCGCGTCGGCCAGCTGGAGCTCGAGTCCCTCTTCTCCGGCGAGTACGACGACCGGGACGCCGTCTGCGAGGTGCACGCCGGCGCGGGCGGCACCGACGCGCAGGACTGGACGGAGATGCTCCTGCGCATGTACCAGCGCTGGGCCGAGCGCCGGGGCTTCACCGTCGAGGTGGACGAGGCCACGCCCGGCCAGGAGGCCGGCCTCCTCTCTGCCACCTTCATCGTGCGCGGCCGGCACGCCTACGGGCTCCTGGCGACCGAGCGGGGGGTGCACCGGCTGGTCCGGATGTCGCCGTTCGACTCGCAGCACCGCCGCCAGACGAGCTTCGCCTCCTTTGACGTCACGCCGTTCTTGGAGGACGTCTCGGACGTCGAGATCGACGAGAAGGAGCTGCGCATCGACACCTACCGGTCCTCGGGCGCCGGCGGCCAGCACGTCAACAAGACCGACTCGGCTGTCCGCATCACCCACGAGCCGACCGGGATCGTGGTCGCCGTCCAGAACGAGCGCTCCCAGCACCAGAACAAGGCGAAGGCCATGCAGATCCTGGCGGCCAAGCTGGCCGAACGCGCCCGGGCGGAGCGCCAGGCCGAGCTCGAGTCGCTGGGCGGCGAGCGCGCCGAGAACGCCTGGGGCAACCAGATCCGCTCCTACGTCCTTGCGCCGTACCAGCTGGTCAAGGACCTCCGAACGGGGGTGGAGACCGGCAATGTCGATTCCGTGCTCGACGGTGACCTCGACCCGTTCATGGAGGCTGAACTTCGCCGCCTTCGAGGCGGTTAGCCCAGCTCAGAGCCAACTTCTTCCAGAAAGGATGCGCTGGCGGGGCGCGTCTGGTTAGTGTTTCTGCCGATCGCACGTCCGCGGCTTCACAGTTGTCGGCCGCCCTCCAGCCATCTACACGTCGGACGGAGAGATACCCAAATGATCCGTTTCCAGAACGTTACGAAGACGTACAAGAATTCCACGGTCGCTCTCCGGGACGTCTCGATCGAGATCGACAAGGGGGAATTCGTCTTCCTCGTCGGCACGTCGGGCTCCGGCAAGACCACCTTCATCCGGCTGCTCCTCCGGGAGGAGCTCCCCGACCGCGGCCGGATCTGGGAGGCGGGCCGGGACATCGTCCACCTGCCCAAGTGGCGCGTGCCCTACCTGCGCCGGAACATCGGCTGCGTCTTCCAGGACTTCCGGCTCCTGCCGAACAAGACGGTCTTCGAGAACGTGGCCTTCGCCCTGGAGGTGATCGGGCGGCCCAAGCACGTGGTCGCCACCCAGGTGCCCCAGGTGCTCGAGCTGGTGGGGCTGTCCAAGAAGCGCGACAACCTCCCGCACGAGCTCTCCGGCGGCGAGCAGCAGCGCGTGGCCGTCGCCCGGGCCTTCGTCAACCGGCCGCTCATCCTCTTGGCCGACGAGCCGACGGGGAACCTGGACCCGTCCACCAGCCAGGGGATCATGCAGCTCCTGGACCGGATCAACCGGACCGGCACCACCGTGGTCGTGGCGACCCACGACGAGGTGCTCGTGAACTGGATGCGCCGCCGTGTGGTGGAGCTGTCCCGCGGCACCATCATCCGCGACCAGGCTCGTGGCGTGTACGGCATCGAAGGTCCGGCGGCCGGCTCCTCCGCCTCGGGGCCGCCCAGCGGGCGCGTCCCGGTGGTCGGTCCGCCGAGCGGCCGGGTCCCGGTGGTCGGGCCGCCGAGCGGCCGGGTGCCGGCGGTCGGGCCGCCGAGCGGCCGGGTGCCGGTGGTCGGGCCGCCCAGCGGGCGCGTCCCCGCGGTCGATCCGAGCGGGCGCGTCCCGGTGGTGGCAGGCCGGACGCGGGTCGACCGTGAGGAGCGGCCCTGATGCCGATGTCGACGGAGTACGTGGCGCGGGAGACCGCGTCCAATCTCTGGCGCAACCGCCTCATGACCATCGCCGCCGTGCTCACGGTGGCGGTCTCCCTCTCCCTCGTGGGTGCCGCCCTGCTCTTGAAGCAGGGCGCCGCCAGGGCCGAGGTCGAGTGGCAACGAGGCACCGAGGTCATGGTGTGGATGCAGCCCAACGCCAGCCACAGTGAGATCGAGGCGGTGGGCAAGCAGCTCACCGTCCTGCCGTACGTGCGCGCCTGCAGCTTCAAGAACCACCAGTACGACTACCTCGAGGCGAAAAAGCTGATCGGGCCCGTTTACGGGGAGTCGGGTGTCACGCCGGCGCAGACGCCTACCTCGTGGCGGTGCACGCCGGTCCATCCCCAGGATGCCACCGCCGTCATCAGGAAGTTCTCCGGGCAGGCCGGGGTGATGAAGGTGACGGCGCCGCTCACACAGATCCGGACCGAGCAGCACGTGATCGACATCCTCCAGTGGGTCTTCCTGCTCGTGGCGCTGGTGTTGCTGATCTCCGCCGCCGTGCTGATCCTGAACACGATCCGCATGGCCATCTTCGCCCGACGCCGAGAGGTGTCGGTGATGAAGCTGGTCGGGGCGACCAACTGGTTCATCCGCCTGCCGTTCATGTCCGAGGGCCTCGTCCAGGGCCTCCTCGGCTCCGGGGTGGCGGCGGCCATCGTCTACGGCCTTCACGAGGTGCTGAACAAGATCGGCTCCAGCACATCGGGCTCGGTGCTCGCCCAGATGCGGATGACGGGCTGGGAGGTCTTCGCCACCGATCTCGTCGTGATCGCCATCGGGGTGCTGATCGGCACCGGGGGCTCCGCCCTCGCCATCAGCCGCTTCCTCGACGTCTGACCGCTCCGGGCCGGCCGCCGCCTGCCCACCCTGCCCGCCTGCCGTTGGCGGGCGCCCGGCGCGCTCCGCCGGTGCCCGGCAAGGCGTCCGGCAAGGTCCGGGGCAAGCACGCTCCCGCATCCTGGCGACGCGCCGGGCGCCCGCCCGGCGCTCCGACGAAGGAGCGCCACGATGAGCAACAGCATCACGGTGACCGGGAACCTGACCCGGGACCCCGAGGTCCGCTATACCCGTGACGGCCAGGCGAGCGTCCTGCTGGGCGTGGCCGTGAACCGCCGGTGGCAGGACCGGGAGACCCACGAATGGGAGGAGGCCACGTCCTTCTTCGACGTGGTCTGCTGGCGGGACCTGGCCGAGAACGTCGCCATGTCGCTCACCAAGGGCGCGCGGGTGATGGTGGCCGGCCGGCTCGAGCAGCGGAGCTGGGAGACGGAGCTGGGTGAGCGCCGCTCCAAGGTGGAGATCGTGGCCGACGAGGTCGGGCCGAGCCTCCGCTTCGCGACCGCCGAGGTCCACCGGCTGGAGCGGAGCGCCGCCGCTGCGCCCGACGGCGCCACCGCCGATGCCGACGCCGACGCCGATGCGGCCGTCCCGGCCGGCGCCAAGGCGTGAGCGGCGCGTCCGGGGCCCTGCTCGCCCCGCCGCCCGACGGCGTGCGGGCAGGGCCGGCGCCGCTACGGGTCGGGCCGTCGGTCCGCTACTCCAAGGCCGACGCCTTCGAGATCTGTGGCGCGCTGGCGCTGGCCGAGTCGGTGCTGCGCTCGCTCGGCCGCGAGACGGATGCCGCGCTGGTCGGCGCCGTCTTCGAGGTGGCCGAGGCCGGCCTCACCCGGTAGGCGTACGGCACCGGTGGGCGGCCCGGTGCCGATGGGCGCCGCCGGCGCCGCCGCCTTCGGTCAGCCGCGTGGCTCGAACTCGATGGCCAGCGAGTTGACGCAGTAGCGCAGTCCGGTCTCGGTGGGGCCGTCGGGGAACACGTGGCCCAGGTGGCCACCGCAGTGGACGCAGACGATCTCCGTCCGCTCCATGCCGTGAGTGCGGTCCGGCCGCTCCTCGACGGTCCCCGCCGCGATCGCCCGGTCGAAGCTCGGCCAGCCCGACCCGGAGTCGAACTTGGCGTCGGTCGAGAAGAGGGCCGTGCCACAGCCGGCACAGTGGAACACGCCCGCCTCGTCCACGTGGAGGTACTTCCCGGACCAGGCGGGTTCGGTGGCGCTCCGGCGCAGGACCTCGTACTGGTCCGGCGAGAGCCGGTCCCGCCACTCCTCGTCGCTCAGCTCGATCTCGGGCGCCGCCATGGCTCGCCTCCTTCGTCTCCACCCGCCGACCCGTCTCCGTCCGGCGCGTCGTCGACCCTACCAACCTGCCCTCCGAGCGGCGACGGGGCGGCGGGGAGCGCGGGGCCGCAGGGGGTAATTTCGGTCCGTGACGTCCGCCGCGCCGACCGAGCCTTCCGGCGCGCCCGGGCGGGTGCCGGTGCACATGGCCGTCGTGGCCTCGGGGAGCGCGGCCTGGGCGGCCGCCACCGGGGCCGGGCCAGACGAGCTGGCGGCGGCCGAGGACCGGGCGTTGCGCCAGCTCGTCGAGGCGGCCGCGGCCGCCGGCGTCCGGTGGCTCACGGTCCAGGAGCCGACGGGGGGTCGCGGCCTGCGGTCCGTCGCCGACGACCTGGCCCGGCGGAGCGTGCGGGTGGCGCCGCTCGACGACGTGGGCGGGCTCCCCGCCGCGGCCGGCCTCACCGTCCTGCTCACGGGACGCGGGCGGGGCCGGGCCGCCATCGTGGACGCCGTCCGGCGACTGGCCGAGGAGGGCGTGCGCCCGGCGGACGTGGACGAGAAGGCCATCGGCGCCCGCCTGGACGCTCCCGACGTGGACCTGCTCGTGCAGACCGGCGGTGACCGCCACGTGCACGACCTGCTGCTGTGGGAGGTCGCCTACAGCGAGCTGGTGGTGCTGGACGTCCCGTGGCCGGCGGTGGAGCGCGCCCAGGTGGACCAGGCGCTGGCGGAGTACCAGCGCCGCGACCGTCGCTACGGCGGGATCGTGACGTCGGGGAGCGGCTCGTGATCGCCACGAAGATCGCCATCGCCATGGGCGTCGTGCTCCTGGGCGTCGCCTGCTGGATGGCGGCCATCGGCGTCAGGGCGGTCAGCGAGGGGCTTCTGACCCTCTTCGCCTTGGTGGTCCTGGTGGGCGGCGGCAACTACCTGGCCGGCCGCACGGGCGCCCGCCGGGGTCCTGCCCCTGCGAGGGTGCCCGACCCGCCTGTGCCGGGACCACCGGCGAAGGGGGCGAAAGGGGCGCCCGACGCCGGGCCCGAGGGCGAGCCGTGACCCTTCAGCGGGACACCGGGGTGGTGCTCCGCACCTACCGCCTCGGCGAGGCAGACCGCATCGTCGTCCTCTTGACCGAAGAGCACGGCAAGGTGCGGTCGGTGGCCAAGGGGGTGCGGCGCACCTCGAGCAAGTTCGGGGGCCGGCTCGAGCCGATGAGCCACGTCGCGCTGCTGCTGTGGCGCGGCCGGGGCGAGCTCGGGGTGATCAACCAGGTGGAGGTGGTCGACCACTTCCGGCCCGTCCGGGAGGACCTCGAGCGCGTTGCCGGCGGCCTGTCCATGCTGGAGGTGGCCGACCAGCTGGCTCAGGAAGGGCATCCGGACCCCGGGCTGTACCGGATGCTGGTGGGGGCGCTGCGGGCCCTGGGCGACCCTCGCCACGACCCGGCCATGGTGCCCCCGGCGTTCTTCTGGCGAGCGCTGTCCCACGAGGGTGCCGAGCCCGTCCTGACAGGATGCGCGTCCTGCGGCCAGACGGCCGGCGATGCCGAGCTGGTGGCCTTCGACCTGGTGGAGGGGGGCGCGCTGTGCACCGCCTGCCGGCGCGGGCGGCCGGTCAGCTCGGCGGCCCTGGCGCTCGTCCGCCGGATCCTCGGCGGCTCCCTGGGGCAGGTGCTGCAAGAGGGGAGGCCCGAGTGCGCCGACGAGGTCGCGGCGCTCGCGACCGAGGCGATGGAGGTGCACCTGGACCGTCGCCTGCGCTCGGTGCGGGCGACGGCCGGGCTGTCGTGGTGAGCCCGGCGGGCCGGGTGTCCCGGCCGGGTCCGGAGCCGGCCGCGCCAGGGCCGGACGAGCACGGCGTCTACGTGCACGTCCCGTTCTGCCGGCACCGGTGCGACTACTGCGCCTTCGCCACCTACACCGACCGGGACGCCCTGATGGTCCGCTACGTGGACGCCTGCATCGCCGACGTCGCCCGCGCCGTGGAGCTCGACGGGCTGGGCGGCGCCTCGAGCGTGTTCTTCGGCGGGGGCACGCCGTCGCGCCTCCCGGCCGCCGAGCTGTGCCGCCTGCTGGCCGCCATCCCCCGACGGCCGGGCTGCGAGGTCACCGTCGAGTGCAATCCCGAGGACGCCACGGTCGAGCGCCTCGCCGCCTACCGCGACGCCGGGGTCACCCGGATGTCGTTCGGCGTGCAGTCCACCGCCGGTCACGTGCTGGCGGCCCTCGGCCGCCGCCACGACCCGGCCTCCGTGCCCCGGGCCGTGCGGGCGGCGGCGCGGGCCGGGTTCGCCGACGTGAACGTGGACCTGATCTACGGGGCCGCCGGCGAGACCGACGGGGACTGGGCCCGCACGCTCGACGACGTCCTCTCCCTCCCGGACCCGCCCACGCACGTGAGCGCCTACGCCCTCACGGTCGAGCCCGGGACCCCGCTGGCCGCCGACCCGGCGCGCCATCCCGACGACGACGTCCAAGCGGCCCGCTACGAGCAGGCCGATGCCGTCCTCTCGGCGGCCGGGTACCGCTGGGAGGAGATCTCCAACTGGGCGCGGCCCGGGCACGAATGCCGCCACAACCAGCTCTACTGGCACCAGGGTGACTACCGCGGCGTCGGCTCCGCCGCCCACTCGCACCGCGCCGGTCGGCGGTGGTGGAACGTCCGGACCCCGGACCGCTACGTGGCCGCGGTGGAGGCCGGGCGCCCCCCCGTGGCGGCCGAGGAGCATGTCGACCCCGGGGCCCGGCGGTTCGAGGGCCTCATGCTGTCGCTCCGGACGCCGGCCGGCGTCCCCCGGTGGGCGCTGCCCCAGGCGGCCGAGGCGGACGGGCTGGTGGAGCGGGTGGGGGAGCGGCTGGTGCTCACGGTGCGCGGCCGGCTGCTGGCCAACGCGGTGTCGGCCATGCTGCTTCCCGATCCGGCCGGACCACCGGGGGGTGCGGGCGCCGGTATCCTGCCGGGCCATGACGGACCAGCCCGCGGCGCCCCAGCCCGACGACGTGATGGAGAAGGTGGTGAGCCTGTGCAAGCGGCGCGGGTTCATCTTCCAGTCGGCTGAGATCTACGGCGGGTTCCGGTCCACCTACGACTACGGGCCCCTCGGGGTCAACATGCTGCGCAACGTGAAGGACGCCTGGTGGCGCTCGACGGTGCAGCTGCGCGACGACGTCGTCGGCCTGGACGCCGCCATCCTCTCCCCGCCGGCGGTGTGGGAGGCCTCGGGCCACCTGGCCAACTTCACCGACCCTCTCGTCGACTGCCGGTCCTGCCACAGCCGCTGGCGGGCGGACAAGCTCACCGGTCCCTGCCCCACCTGCGGGTCGACCGACTTCACCGAGGCACGCGAGTTCAACCTCATGTTCAAGACCCATGCCGGCCCGGTCGAGGACGAGGGGGCGGTCGCCTACCTGCGCCCGGAGACGGCGCAGGGGATGTTCATCAACTTCGCCAACGTGCTCCAGACCACCAGGAAGCGGCCGCCCTTCGGCATCGCCCAGGTCGGCAAGTCGTTCCGAAACGAGATCACGCCGCAGAACTTCGTCTTCCGCACCCGGGAGTTCGAGCAGATGGAGATGGAGTTCTTCGTGCCGCCCGGCGAGAGCTCGACCTGGCACGAGTACTGGATCGGCGAGCGGTACCGCTGGTACGTCGAGCTGGGCATGCCCGAGGACCGGCTCCGGGTCCGGCCCCACGGGCCCGAGGAGCTGTCCCACTACTCGTCGGCCACCTCCGACGTGGAGTTCCTCTTCCCGTGGGGATGGGACGAGCTCGAGGGCATCGCCAACCGGACCGACTACGACCTCCGCCAGCACGCCGCCGCCTCCGGGGCCCGGCTCGAGTACTTCGACCAGGGCACGGGGGAGCGGTATGTGCCGCACGTCATCGAGCCCGCGGCCGGCGCCACGCGCACCATGATGGCCTTCCTCCTCGCCGCCTACGACGAGGACGAGGTCGGGGGCGAGGCCCGCACCGTGCTCCGGCTCCATCACCGCCTGGCGCCCTACCAGGTGGCCGTCCTGCCGCTCTCCAAGAAGGAGACCCTCGAGCCCATGGCCCGGGAGGTCCTCGGTCTGCTCCAGCCGCACTTCATGTGCGACTACGACACCACCCAGAGCATCGGCCGGCGCTACCGCCGCTTCGATGAGATCGGGACCCCGTGGTGCGTGACGGTCGACTTCCAGTCGCTCGAGGACCGTGCCGTCACCGTGCGCGACCGCGACTCGACCGAGCAGGTGCGGGTGCCGGTGGACGGGCTGCTGGCGGAGCTGCGGTCGAGGGCCGGCACGGCATAGGACGGCGTCGTCGGGGGGGGCCGGGGGCTCGCCTGCCTCGGTGGGGACGCCGTAAGGTGGCGGCGTCCCCGCGCGACGCCCCGACTGGGCGAGGAGGCCCCATGCCGTACGTCTTCGACTTCGACCACAAGCACCGCCGGCCGCCGATGGAGATGAAGGACCTCCTCGGCGGCAAGGGGGCGAACCTGGCTGAGATGACGTCGGTGCTCCGCCTTCCCGTGCCCCCGGGGTTCACCATCTCGACCGACGCCTGCCGTGCCTTCATGGAGGGCGGGTGGCCCGACGGCCTGAGCGGCGAGGTCTCGCGGGCGCGGGGGCGGCTGGAGAAGGCGATGGGCAAGGTGATCGGGGACGCGGCCGACCCCCTGCTCGTCTCCGTGCGCTCGGGGGCGAAATTCTCCATGCCCGGCATGATGGACACCGTCTTGAACCTCGGCCTGAACGACCAGTCGGTCGAAGGGCTGGCCAAGCAGACCGACGACGAGCGGTTCGCCTACGACTCCTACCGGCGCTTCGTCTCCATGTACGGGCGCATCGTGCTCGGCATCCCCGGCGAGGAGTTCGACGCCCTCTTCGACGCGGCCAAGGAGCTGGCCGGCACCACGTCGGACGCCCGGGTGCCCACCGAGCTGCTGCGCTACCTGGTCGAGTCGTACCAGCAGATCGTGGAGCGCCACACCGGCTCCCCGTTCCCCCAGGACCCCGACGACCAGCTCCGGGGGGCCATCGAGGCGGTCTTCCGCAGCTGGAGCGGTCCCCGGGCCATCGCCTATCGCGAGCGCGAGCGCATCCCCCACACCCTGGGCACGGCGGTCAACGTCCAGGCCATGGTCTTCGGCAACCGCGACGACGAGTCGGGCACCGGCGTCGGCTTCACCCGGGACCCGGCCACCGGGGACCAGGGCGTCTACGGGGACTTCCTGGTGAACGCCCAGGGCGAGGACGTGGTGGCGGGCATCCGCAACACCGAGCCTCTCTCGGCCCTCGAGAGCGAGTTCCCCAGGGTCTACCGCCAGCTGCTCGACATCTTCGGCCGCCTCGAGCGCCACTACCGGGACATGTGCGACACGGAGTTCACCATCGAGCAGGGCAGGCTCTGGATGCTCCAGACCCGGGTGGGCAAGCGCACCGGCCGGGCCGCCCTGAAGATGGCCGTCGACATGACGACCGATCCCAAGATCAGGCTCAGCCGGGCGGAGGCGGTGGGGCGCATCACCGAGGACCACCTCTCCGCCGTGCTCCACCCGCAGTTCGCCGGCTCGGGCCACGACGTGCTGGCCAAGGGCCTGGCCGCGTCCCCCGGTGCGGCCGTGGGCAAGGCGTACTTCAGTGCCGACGACGCCGAGGCGGCGGCGGCCAAGGGCGAGCACGTGATCCTGGTGCGCAACGAGACGTCGCCCGACGACGTCCACGGCATGCTGGCCGCCGACGGCGTCCTCACCGCCCGGGGCGGCCTGGTCAGCCACGCGGCCGTGGTGGCCCGTGGCTGGGGCAAGCCGGCCGTGGTCGGCGCCGAGGCGCTGCGCATGGGACGGCGCAGCTTCTCCGTCGGCGGGGTGACCGTGGTGGAGGGGGACTGGGTCTCCATCGACGGCACCACCGGCGAGGTCGTGGTGGGCCAGGTCGAGCTGACCGAGGCGCAGCCGCCGCCCGAGTTCGACATCGTACTGGGCTGGGCCGACGAGATCCGGGCCGGCGAGCTCGGGGTGCGGGCCAACGCCGACACGGGTGCCGACGCCGCCAACGCCCGGCGGCTGGGAGCCGAGGGGATCGGGCTGTGCCGCACCGAGCACATGTTCCTGGGTGAGGACCGCCTGCCCGTGGTGCGCCGCATGATCCTGGCCGAGGGCGAGGAGGAGGAGCGCGACGCCCTGGAGGAGCTGCGCACGGTCCAGCGGGAGGACTTTGTCGCCATCCTGGAGGCGATGGACGGCCTGCCCGTGACCGTTCGCCTCCTGGACCCGCCGCTCCACGAGTTCCTTCCCTCCACCCACGAGCTCGCCATCAAGGAGGCGACGGAGGGGCTGACCGACGAGGAGCGCCGGCTGTACCACGCCGCCCGGTCCTGGGAAGAGGCCAACCCGATGCTCGGGACCCGTGGCGTGCGCCTGGGCGTCATCAAGCCCGGTCTCTACGCCATGCAGGTGCGGGCCCTCATGGAGGCGGCGGCGGAGCGGGCGGCCGCGGGCGGCCACCCCGTGGTGGAGATCATGATCCCGCTCACCGTGAGCCGCGAGGAGCTGGCGCTGGCCCGCAGCTGGGTCGAGGAGGCCGTGGCCGAGGCCGCGGCCGCGCCGCCGCGCCGGCGGAGCCAGCGCAAGGCCACGTCGAGGACCAACGGGGGCTCCGCGGTGATCGAGGTGGCCATCGGCACGATGATCGAGACGCCCCGGGCCGCCATCCTGGCCGGCCAGATCGCCGAGGCGGCCGAGTTCTTCTCCTTCGGCACCAACGACCTCACCCAGATGACCTTCGGGTTCAGCCGGGACGACGTCGAGGGCCGCATGATGGCCGCCTACCTGGACAAGGGGCTGCTGGCCCGCAACCCGTTCGAGACCGTGGACCCCGAAGGGGTGGGCGAGCTCGTCCGCATGGGGACGGCGCGCGGCCGGGCGACCCGGCCCGAGCTGAAGGTCGGCGTCTGCGGCGAGCACGGTGGCGACCCGGCGTCGATCCAGGTCTTCTACGACGCCGGGCTGGACTACGTGAGCTGCAGCCCCTACCGGGTGCCCGTGGCGCGCCTGGCGGCGGCCCAGGCGGTGATCGAGGCGGGCAAGGCTCCGGCCGCCGCCACCAAGCCGGGCAGGGGCCGGCGGCCGGCGGCGGGCTCCGCCGGCGGCGGTCGGGGGCAGAAGCGGCCGGCGGGCCGGGCGAGCGGGGCGGGCAAGAGCGCGGCCCGCACCGGGCGTGCCGGCGCCAAGACCCTCGGGGCGTCCCGGCCGGTCAAGGCCACGCGCCGCGGCACGAGCGCCCGCAACGGCTCCCGCTCCGCCCCCGGAGGTCGCCGGCGCCACTGACGGCACGCCGGCCGCACGCCCCGTCCGGCCCTCCGGCGGTCGCGGGGAGGGAGCGGGGCGGTACCCTCCGCCCGTGAGCATTCCCGACGAGGAGGTGGCCCAGGTGCGGGCGGCCACCGACCTCGTCGCCTTGGTGTCCGAGCACGCCGCCCTGCGCCAACAGGGGCGCCGCTGGGTCGGGCTGTGCCCGTTCCACAACGAGAAGACGCCGTCGTTCAGCGTCAACGCCGAGCAGGGCTTCTACTACTGCTTCGGCTGCCATGCCTCGGGCGACGCCATCAGCTTCGTGCGCGAGGTCGACCACGTCGACTTCGTCGACGCCGTGCGGTTCCTGGCCGACCGGGCGGGCGTCGTGCTGCACGAGTCGTCCGAGGCGTCGGGGGACCGCAAACGGCTTGCGGAGCTGTACGACGCCGTGGCCCGCGCCGTCCAGTGGTACCACGAGCGGCTGCTCTCGGCGCCCGACGCCGGACGGGCCCGGGACTACCTGCGCTCGCGCGGCTACGACGGGGCCGTCGTCCGCCGTTTCTCGCTGGGCTGGGCGCCCGACGGCTGGGACACCCTCTGCCAGGCCCTGCGACTGCCCGAGCGGGTGGCGGTCGACAGCGGGCTCGGCTTCGTCAACCGGGCCGGCCGCCTCCAGGACGCCTTCCGGAGCCGGGTGCTGTTCCCCATCCTCGACCCCTCGGGCCGGCCGGTGGCCATCGGCGGACGGGTGCTCCCGGGCGCCGGTGCCGGGACGGGACGGGCCGAGCCCAAGTACAAGAACTCGCCAGAGACCGCCATCTACGTCAAGCGGCGCACGCTGTACGCGCTGAACTGGGCCAAGCACGACATCGTGGCGACCGGCGAGATCGTCGTGTGCGAGGGCTACACCGACGTCATCGGCTGCTTCCAGGCCGGGCTGCCCCGGGCGGTGGCCACCTGCGGCACGGCGCTGGCCGAGGAGCACTTTCGGCTCCTGCGCAACTTCGGACGCCGGATCGTCCTGGCCTACGACGCCGACCAGGCGGGCCAGTCGGCCATCGCCCGCGTCTACGAGTGGGAGCGCCGACACGAGGTGGACGTGCGGGTGGCGGCGCTGCCCGACGGCGCCGACCCCGCCGACCTGGCCCGCCGGGATCCGGACGGCCTGCGGGAGGCGGTTGCCGCGGCGGCGCCGCTCCTGGCCTTCCGGGTCGACCGGATCCTGCGCGCCCAGGACCTCTCGACCGTCGAGGGCCGGGCACGGGCGGCCGAGGCGGCGATCGGCGCGGTGGCCGAGCACCCCGACAACCTGGTGCGGGACCAGTACGTCATGCGGGTCGCCGACGTGACCAGGGTCGAGCCCGAGCGCCTGCGCGAGCGGCTGGCGCAGGGGCGCGACCGGGCTGCCCCCCCCGGCGCCGGGGGGCGGACCGACGGCCCGAGGCGCGACGCCGGGCATGCCGGGCGCGCCGGCCGGCCGGGCGAGGCGGTGACCGGAGCGCTCCGAGCCGGTCCGTCCGGCAGGGCGTCCGGCGCCCCGGGCGGCACCGCCGCCCGCCGCCCGCATGGGAGCCGGCCCGGGCTCGAGGCCCTGCGGCTGGCGGTGCACCGGCCGGAGCTGGTGGCCGACCGGCTCGAGGAGGTGCTCTTCCCGGACGACCTCCAGCGCCGGGCGTTCCGGGTGCTCGCCTCCACCCCGACGTTGCAGGACGCCGTGGCGCAGGCCGAGCCCGACGTCGCCGACCTGCTGCGGCGCTTGGCGGTCGAAGAGCCGATCCTCCCCGAGGTCCTCCACACAGACCCGGCCGATCCGGTGGTCGTCCTCTTGGTGCGCGAGGGGTGCCGCCGGGCGCTGGCCGACCGCCAGGCCGAAGGCCGCCTCGGCCACACGGCCCTTGCCACCTTGGCCGAGGAGACGGTCATGGTGCGGCGCGCGCTGGAGGACCTCGATGATCCGGTGCGTCGGCGCGACGCGGCCGACCGGTTGGTAGCGTGGTTGATCGCCGGCAAGACCGGGGGCTCGCCATCGGAGGGGCCCGGATTGATGACGGAGCCGAAATGATGACCAGCGGGGGTCGGGGGGACGACGGCGCCGTCCGCGAGGACGAGGCCACCAGCACACGACGGCCGGCCCGCCGCAAGGCGGCCGCGGCGTCGTCCGGCGGGACGTCCGCATCGGGGTCGTCGGGGCAGTCCGGCGACTACTTCAACGGCAGTGCCGAGGACCCGGTCCACACCTACCTGAAGGAGATCGGGAAGGTGCCGCTGCTCAGCGCCGAGCTCGAGGTCGAGATGGCCCGGCGCATCCAGGCGGGCAACGACGCCGCGGCCCGGCTGGCGGCGCACGCCGAGGCGGAGGCGAACGGCGGCCCGCCCGAGCAGTTGCTCTCCTCCGACAAGCAGTTCCGTGACCGCCGGGCCATGCGCAGGGGTGAGCAGGCGAAGGAGGCCCTCATCGAGGCCAACCTCCGCCTCGTCGTCTCGATCGCCAAGCGCTACCGCAACCGGGGGCTTGCGTTCCTGGACCTCATCCAGGAGGGGAACCTGGGCCTCATGCGGGCGGTCGACAAGTTCGACTACGAGAAGGGGTTCAAGTTCTCCACCTACGCGACGTGGTGGATCCGCCAGGCGATCACCCGTGCCATCGCCGACCAGGCGAGGACCATCCGGATCCCGGTGCACATGGTCGAGACCATCAACAAGGTCGTCTGGGCGCAACGCCAGCTGCTGCAGGAGCTCGGGCGCGAGCCCACGCCCGAAGAGGTCGCCCAGCGGGTCGAGTTCCCGATCGAGCGCGTCCGTGAGATCCAGCGGCTCAGCCTCGACACGGTCTCCCTCGAGCAGCCGGTGGGGGACGAGGACGACTTCAGCCTGTCGGACCTGATCGAGGACCGGGCTGCGGTCGTGCCCGACGACGCCGCGACCCGGGCCATGCTCGACCGGGCCGTGAAGGCCGCGCTGGGGTTCCTCACCGAGCGCGAGCAGGACGTCGTCCGGCTGCGCTTCGGCCTCGACGACGGGAAGATCCGGACGCTGGAGGAAGTGGGCAAGGAGTTCGGCGTCACCCGCGAGCGGGTGCGCCAGATCGAGTCGAAGACGCTGGCCAAGCTCCGCCGGCCGGACGCCGCCTTCCTGCTGCGCGACTACCTCGAGGAGGCCTGACCACCCCGGGGGAGCGCCGCCGGCCCCGCCGGGGCCGACCCGACGCCGGGACGGCGGCGGGGAACGCGGCTGCTATCGTCGCTCGGACGTCGGTCCGGGGTAGCTCAACGGCAGAGCAAGCGGCTGTTAACCGCTAGGTTGAGAGTTCGAGTCTCTCCCCCGGAGCTCTCTGGGTCGTCCTCCTGGTGGCCGTGCGCAATGTCCGGGCTGCCTGCACCTCCGCTTGCTCGAGCCCTCGAGGTTGTGGTGTCGGCGCCGGCGGAGCAACCGGGAAGGCGGCCATGGCCCGAGCCAGGAACGTCGCCGACGAGGCAGAGGCAGGTTGCGACCTCGAAGTCGCCACCCCGGAAGCAGACGGGTCCGGGTGATGACGGTTGTCGTGCCGTACCGGAGCGTTCGCCGGTCGGGCGAGACGGGCGAGCCGGGGGAGTGAGCCGGCCCGGGGGGTCAGCGGGGCCGACCCGTGGGCGTCAGATCCGCTCGAGCGAGGCACCGTCGAACAGCGGCGCCATGGCCAGCGAGGCCATGTCCTCGTGCAGCTCGGCGTCCGTGGGGACGGGCGTCGGCGCGTCGGCGGCCTGCAGAACGGCCCGGAGCACCTCGAACTCGGACGAGGAGTCGAGGAAGAGCGCCGGGCGGCTCAGCACGTAGCGGACGGCCCGGCCGATGGCGCCGGCATCGCGCAGCGGCTCGTACCAGCTGTGGGCCGCCCGCGCCTCGGGTGACGCCGGGTCGGACCAGCGGCGGCGGGCGATGGACTTGATGGTCTGCACCGCCACGTCCTGCTCGTCGCAGACGGCCAGCAGCGCCTCCACGGCGGCCCGGTAGGCAGCGTCGAGCAGCAGGGGGAAGTTGTAGGGGAACAGCACCGAGTCGTACGGGAACCGCTCGAGGCTGCGCAGGTGCATGCCCGGGATGCGCAGACCGTGGCCGGTGACGCCGATGAACCGGACCAGGCCCTCGTCACGTGCCTGCACCAGCGCCTCGAGCGCTCCGCCGGGGCCGTAGGCGACCTCCCACTCGTCGTCTTCGACGAGGTCGTGGAGCTGGATGAGGTCGACCTGGTCGACCCCGAGGCGGGTGAGGGATCGTTCCAGGCTGCGCCGGGCCCCTTCGGCGGTGCGCTCCCCGGTCTTGGTGGCCACGAAGAAGTCGCCGCGCCGGCCGCGGAGCCACGGCGCCAGCCGCAGCTCGGCGTCGCCGTAGGACGCAGCCGTGTCGAGGTGGTTGACCCCGAACTCGTCGAGCAGCGGCAGCAGGCGATCGGCGGTGCGCTGGTCCACGTCGCCGATGCCGGCGGAGCCGAAGATCACTCGCGAGCTCGAGTGACCGGTCCGGCCGAAGCGGCGACGCTCGATCACGGGCCCATCCTACGGCGCAGCTCGTGGTACCGGGCCGGGCCATCGGCCCCCGCCCCGCCCCGCCCCGCCCCGCACCGCACCGCACCGCAATGCACGATGCAGGCGACCCTCGGCGAGGTCGCTGGTTCAGCTGGGGACCGATGCTGCCGATGACGTGGGTGGCGCTCCACGCGCCCGTGATCGGCCGCGCGCCTTGGCGGCAATCGAGCGAAGGATGAGCAATGCCGCACGCGGGGAGCAACCAGGCGGCACCCGCAGCGATGCCGCCCCTGCCGGAGGGGCACCGGCGCCGGGCGGTCCCGTTGGGCGCCGACCGGATCGGCGACGCCCTGGTCTCGAGCGGCCACATCACCCGGGACCAGCTCGACTGGGCGCTCGGCGTCCAGCACCGCACGGGCTCGCGCCTCGGCGCCATCCTCCTCGCTGCCGGGCTCGTCTCCCGCCCCAGCCTCTACCAGACCCTGGCCGAGCAGTGGGGTGTCCCGTTCGTCGACGTCACCAAGGTGCCGCTGGGCCTGTCGACATGGAAGAAGCTGGACCCGGTCCGGCTGGCGCGCGAGCTGTGGGTGCCCATCCACCGGCGGCGCGACGGCAGCGTGGTGGTGGCGACGTCTCAGCAGCCCACGGCCGAGCGGCAGGCGGCCATCGAGCGCGAGCTCGGGCGGCCGGTCCTCTTGATGGCGACGACGGACTGGGACGTGGACTACGCCTTGCGTCACCTGTTCCGTGACCAGCTGCTCGACGCGGCGAGCCACGGGCTGTGGCGCAACGACCGGGAGCACTCGGCACGGGCGGTGGTGACCCGGGAGCAGGGAGCGGTCTTCCTCGTCTGCCTGCTCGTCCTGGTCGGCGGCCTCGTGGCCGAGCCGGGGCCGACGGTGGCCTTCTGCTCGGCCGTCATCGCCTGCGGCTTTCTCGTCTCCGTGGCGTTCAAGTTCGCCGTCTGCCTCGTGGGCGCCTACCACGAGACCTTCGTCCAGGTGACCGACGAGGAGACGGCCGCGATCGAAGATGGCGACCTTCCGACGTACACGATCCTCGTTCCCTGCTATCGGGAGGCCAACGTCGTCCCGAACCTGATGGCCCATCTCGCCGCGCTGGACTACCCGGCGGAAAAGCTGGACGTGCTCCTCCTCTTGGAGGAGGACGACGAGGAGACCCGGGCCGCGGCGATCGCCGCCCGCCCGCCGGCGACGGTCACGTTCGTCACCGTGCCCCGGGGCCAGCCCCAGACCAAGCCGAAGGCCTGCAACGTCGGCCTCGTCTTCGCCCGAGGCGAGTACCTGGTCATCTACGACGCCGAGGACAAGCCGGATCCCGATCAGCTCCGCCGGTCGGTCGCCGCCTTCCGCAAGGGAGGCCCCGATCTCGTCTGCGTGCAGGCGGCGCTCAACTACTTCAACGCCGAGGAGAACGCCCTGACGCGGATGTTCGCACTCGAGTACTCGTTCTGGTTCGACTACATGCTGACGGGTCTCTCGGCGCTCCGCTTGCCCATCCCCCTGGGCGGGACCTCCAACCACTTCCGGACCGACGAGCTCCGGCTCCTCGGCGGCTGGGACCCCTTCAACGTCACCGAGGACGCCGATCTCGGCATCCGGGCGGCCGCGCTGAGCAGGCGGGTGGGGGTCGTCAACTCGACCACCTTCGAGGAGGCCAACAACGCCTATCGCAACTTCGTCCGCCAGCGCTCCCGATGGATCAAGGGCTACCTGCAGACGACGCTCGTGCACCTCCGGCACCCGGTCGAGCTGGTGCGCACGGTCGGATGGCGCCAGGCGGTCGGGTTCGCCCTCCTGATCGCCGGGACCCCCGCCTCGTTCCTGGCGATGCCCCCGCTCTACGCCTTGCTGGTGGCGTCGATCGTGCTCCCGCCGTCGGCGATGGCGGCCGTGTTCCCGGGCTGGGTGTTGTGGATGAGCCTCGCCAACTTCCTCCTGGGCAATGCGCTCATGGTCTACGTCTCGATGATGGGGGTCTTCAAGCGCCGCCGGCACCGGCTCGTGCTGTGGGCGCTCTTGAACCCCTTCTACTGGCTGCTGCACGCCGTTGCCGCCTACAAGGCGCTCGGCCAGCTCGTCCTCCGGCCGCACTACTGGGAGAAGACGGACCATGGCCTCACCTCCGTACAGCCTTCCGCCGGCCCTCGCTGAACGCTGGGCCGCCGTCCGGTGGCCGGCCACATTCGGACGGCGCATGCTGATGCGTCTCGCCCTCAGTGCGCCCTACGTCGCCATCGCCGTCTGGCTCCACGTGCGCGGGATCCTCACCGAGAACGTGCGGCTGGAGCAGTTCGCCCGAGCGTTCGGCCGTTCCGGCACCTCGCCGGGAGCGGTGACGCGGATCTTCCCGCCGCTGGCACCGGCGGCGGCCCGGTTGCTGCCCGGGGGCGCCGAGGCGCTCGGCATCGTGGGCGCGCTGGCCGCCGGTTGCCTGCTGCACCTGTGCTGGGAGCGGCTCGTCCGGGCGTCGGTGCCCCGCTGGCTCGTCGCCGTCTTGCTGGCGGCCGCCGGCGCATGCCCGGTCCTCTGGCTCGACGCCGCCGGGAACGTGATGGGCTTCCTCGCAGTCGTGCTGCTGGCCGTCGCCGTCGCCGGCATGGTGGACTTCCTCCACTTCAATCGGACGACGGGGGGGTACGCCGCGGGGCTGAGCCTGGCGCTCGCCGTGCTGTGCGACCCGGCCGCGCTCGCCTTCGCCGCCGGCGTCGTCCTCGCCGTCCCGCTCCTCGGCTGGGAGCGGGTCCGCCGCGAGCTGGGCTCGAGCCTCTCGGGGACGGCGGTCGTCCTCTTCCCGACGGTGGCGGTCCTGGGCGCCTGGGCGTTCCTCGAGTGGCGCTTCACCGGGGCCGTCCGGCATTCGTTGCTGTTCGCGCCGTATGCGTTCCACTTCAGGACGGGGGTCCTGGCCGGCCTCGCAGCGGCGGCGAGCCGGGTCGGCTGGGAACTGTCGTGCGCACCGGTGCTCCTTGTCGCCGCCATCTGCCTGTGGCGGCGACGCCCCCTCGTCGCGGCCGGGCTGCTGGTCGTTCCCCTGGACCTCGTGCTCGCCACGTGGCTGGGGCTGCACGTGCCCACCGCAGAGGGCATCGTGCTCCTCGGGGTGACCGGCCTCATGGTCGTGCCCACGAGGCCCGACCGGCTCGTGTCGGCCGTCCTGGCGGTCGAGGCCGTCGCCGGGGCGGCATGCGCGGTCGCGCTGACCGGCGCGGGGGAGACCGGCCAGCTGCTGCGGGCGCTCGGGCTCTGACGACCTCGCCCACCCAGGCCCGCTCGGCGCACGCAGCATGACAGCACCGGGAGCGGCGTGGTTCGAACCTCGGCACCTTCCAGTGCGCCCGACGGGGCGTCGCTCCAGCATGGGCGCATCGGCCACCGGCCGTCGTCTCTCTTGTCACTCTCCCGAGGGCTCGGCGGCGATGCCGGCGTACCGCGTGTGATGCCGCCCGTTCCCGCTCGGTGGTGGCAGATCCTGCCACGCCAACGCGCTCCCGCCGCGGCGGTACCGGTAGACGGTGCCGTTGTCGACGACGGCGTACACGTCCCCGTCATCGTCCTGGACGTGGACGATCGGGCACTCGACCCGCCGCGCCACCTTGGCGAGACCTTCGAAGGAGCGAAGGGGGACAAGGGCGACGTTCGAGGGTGGGATGGCCTCGGCTTCCACCAGCAGCGACGAGTACCGGGTGGCGATCCGGAGCCGTTCGTCCTCTGACGTGAGGCGGCGGAAGACCGACCTGCCCAGGAACGTGACCGCGAGGAGGGCCACGAGCAGCACGGCCGACGACGCGAGGCGAGCAGCGCTCAGCGGCAGGCCGAGGAACTTGCCTGGTGCGCCGGCGCCCTCCCGGATCGACGCGGAGGAGACGGCGCTGAACGGGTGCCCGCCAGATCGGGTACCCGATCCGTTGCCGGAGCTCGAGGTGGTAGCACTGGAAGCGGTCGACGGCGTCAGCGATGTCGTGTCGTAGGTGAAGGCGACCACCGGATCGAAGGTCGTCCGCACCGGCGCGGAGGCGAGACGCCCGGACACCTTCACGTCCGGCGAGATCGTCACGGTGTAGCCCGCCGGTGACGAGCCGGCTGCCAGACCGAACATCGTCGCGATGGCACCGAGCGCGCGATGCGACAGGGTGCCGGTGGCCACGAACTGCCCGTGCGTGAAGGACGTGGGTGGCTGGATCGGGAGGGAGCGGGAGATGCCCTGCCCGTTGCTCATGGTCGCCACAAGTTGCTCGGATCCGGTCAGTCGGACCGGTGCGCTGGCCGAGAAGCGGTAGTGGTAGGTCACGGTGAACGTTGTGACGACGTTCCAGTAGACGGGCTGTCCGGTCCGAAGTCCGGCGGCGCCGTAGACGGAGCCGGAAGGCGTCGCCGCGCGGTAGGCGAGCCGTCCGGTCTGGGTGTACGACGTCGTCCTCGGGAGGGATGTCGCCCTGGTCCAGGCCAGCCCGGCGGCGACCGCGGCGCACAGGGCGATGACACCGCACAGCAGGAGCGCATCGGTCGAGGCCCGGAGGGGCACCCGTCGGTGCCGCTCCACTGGTGCTCCACCATCAATGTCCACGTCGATGCCTCCTTCGTTGACGTCTGGAGCGGGCGGCGGGGGAGAACGAGAAGAGCCAGACGGCGGCCAGCAGGCACGCGGCTACCGCCGGGTGGCGGAGGTCGAGCACGAGGCGGCCCGCGCCCGGGAGGTGCAGCCACTCGGCGCCCACGATCTGGGACTTGGTGGGCTCGTACGATGTCACCCAGCTGTTGTTGTCCCCCTTGAAGACGTAGCGGTTCCCGTGGATGGCGACGATCCGGTGGAGCACGATCACGCCGAGCTGCTGGTTGTGGAAGGCCGCCACCTCCCCGACGTGGTAGCTCGGCTCGCTCCGGGTCACGACGAAGTCGCCGGCGTGGTAGCGGGGGAGCATGCTGGTGCCGTCGGTGATGACGTACGACATTCGTCCACCGAGCTGCTCGGGCAACCAGCCGCCCCACAGCACGACCAGCGCGACGAGGCTCGCGAGCACCAGCTTGGGCAGCGCGTGCGGCCGTCCTCGGCCCAGCAACATCGCCGCCGACCGCGAGCTCCGCCAGGCGCGACAGGGCTCGGAGACTGCCATCGGGCGTTCGAGGACCGGGACCGGCACGCCCACCGCCAGGCGGGGTGGGTCTGCGGTGCTGGTCCCATCGGTCGGCGTTGCGCTCAAGGTTCCTCCGACCGGCTCAGCCGGGCCCGGTTGCTGCTCGTCTCATTCCGTTGTCGGTCTTCTCGGTATCGGACGTCGGGGCGGTGCCGGGGCAGGGGAGCACCCTGCCCCGGCACGGCTGCCCCTTCAACGACGGGGCGCTACTGGTTGGCCTCGACGTCGAGTGACACGAATGTGGCGATTGGCGTGACGTTGGGCGCAAAGATGCAGGTGTACTTGCCCGTGCCGTGTGTCCCCGAGAGCGTCCAGGAGCCTGTGAGGGAGCAGTTGAGGCTCTTCCCCCACGGGCGCGAGCCTCCGGGCCCCTGCGGGTACGCCTGGACGTTGGTCGGCTGTCCGTTGGCGTTCGATGTGGTCGACATCGAGGTCAGTGTGAACGTGACCGAGTGCAGCTCGGCTTTGCCCGTGTTTGTGAACCCGTACGTCTGGTGGGTCACGGTGTAGCCGGTCACTGTGCCCACGCCTTCACCGGCGCTGCTTCCGTACACGACGTTCTGGGCCATGAAGGCGAAGCCGCCGGCGGCGACGGCCGCGGCGCCGCCCCAGAGCGCGAGTCGACGAGGTAGTCTGATCATGATTCGGGTTTCCTCCTGGATCGGCCCGTCGGCTGTACCTCAGAGTGGGGCCGGCGGGCGCTGGGCTTGTGTTCGGGAGCCGCCGCCGGCGCGCCGAGCT
>JAJYVT010000061.1 GCA_021791845.1 Actinomycetes bacterium
CGCCGGCTTCTTCGGCTCGGCCGTCGGGACGCCGGCGGGTGCCGGCGCCGCCCAGGTGGTCGCCACCTCGGCCACGGGCTACGTCGTGGCGTCGGCCGGCGGGAACGTGGCCGCCTTCGGCAGCGCCGCCTTCTCGGGCGACGTGTCGACACAGGACCCCGGCTTCCACGGCCAGGTCGTGGCGGCCACCGCCGCGTCCTGAGCCCCGACGCCGGCCCGCACGCCCCGTCGGTGATGGCGAGCGGGGGCGTCAGCCTGGCGCCGGGGCCCGGAGGCGGGCCACGAGAAAGGCGACGCTCGACTCGAACGCCTCGCTCGGCAGCGCCCCATGGGGCCCGGGGTGGGCGTGGAGGCGCTTGTCCGACGACCCGAGCGCGTCCCACAGGGCGAGCGCGTCCTCGCGGCGGAACATCTCGTCGTCCCACTGCACGAGGAACAGGACCGGGCAGCGGACCCGGGGCGCGTCTCGCTCGATGCGGGCCCGGGTGGGCCCGGTGAGCCCCATGAGGCCCAGCACGGCGGCGCTGATCCGGGGATCGGCGGCGACCAGCGGAAGGCCGAGGATGGTGCCCATCGAGACGCCCCACCACCCCACCGGCCCGCCGCGCAGCTCGGGCAGCTCCAGGAGGGTGCCGAGCACGGCGCGCCAGTCCGCCACCATTGTGTCGGTCATCGTCTCGCCGTCCCCGGCCCACAGCTGCGCGAACTGGGCGATCACGAGGATGGGTGTGGCGTCCGGGTCATTCCGCCGGTCACCGTGGACCGGCCCGTCGATGGCGGCTGCCGCCACCCGGTGGGTCGTGGCCAGCCCGCGCCCGATCGTGACCACGTAGCCCTCGTCCTTGGAGCCCGACCCCCCGTGGCCGATGAGGACCAGCGGCCACGGGCCCGCACCCTGGCGCGGGGTCCAGAGCACGCCCGGGACGGTCCGCCCGTCCCGAACGAGGGTGAACCGGCGCTCGCGCGCCGCACCGGCCGGCCCCTCGTCGTGCCATTCCATCCCCGGTGCGGTGGGCATGCCCGGAACCTATCGGGCCGTCGGCAGGACCGGCCGCGCCCGACCGCGGCCCGGTGGGGGGTTGCAGCCCGGGCTGCGGCACCTGCCGTGTGCGCCCGCGGCGGTCGCCAACCGGTCATGCGGGGGTGTCCCCATCGGGCCCTTTGGGTTCAGTACGGTTGCTGCAGAGTTTCGAAAAGGTTGGTCTGCAGGATGCGACCGGTCTGGAGGTTCCGGGGGATGGGAGTGGTGCGTGGAACGGCGGGCCGGCTCGGCAGCGCGCTGGCGGCGGCAGCCGTCCCGGCGCCGACGGCGCTCCACCACCCGATCGGGCTCATGCACACGGCCGTACGCCACCGGACCCCGGCGGAGCTGGCGTCACTGCTCACCCCTTTCATCCACGAGGCGCTGCAGGTGGGCGACCCGGTGTACGTGAGCCTCCCTCCCTCCAGCCTGACGGCCCTCGAGGCGGAGCTGGGCCGCGACGCCGACCGGGTCCGCTGGACCGACGCCACCCGCTGGCACCCGCACCCGATGCGACGGCTCCGGGCGATCCGCGAGCTGGTCGAGGGGACCGAGCGCCACGGCGTCGGCCGGCTGCGCCTGGTCGGCGGGTGCCCGATGCCGCCGGTGGCGGCGATGGTGCCGGAGTGGGAGCGGTTCGACGCCCTGCTCAACGTGGCGCTGGCGGGGATGCCCGTCACCGTCGTCTGCATCTACGACGAGTCGGCCCTCCCCGCCGACGTGGTCGACCGGGCGCCGTGGTCGCACCCGCTCGTGGGGCTGTCGCCGGCGGAGCGGTCGTCCTCCTACCTCGAACCGGAGCGGTACCTGGCCCACCACCGCGTCCCGCCGGTCCCGGTGCCGGCCGGCGCACCCTCGCTCTCGGGCAAGGTCACCGCCGCCGCCGCCCGCGGCTTCGTGCGCCGGGCCCTGGCCCGGTCGTCGGGAGAACGGCCCCCCGTCCCCGGCGACGTGGTGGAGGACCTGGCGCTGGCCGTGACCGAGCTGGTGACCAACGCCTGGCAGGCGGGGGCCCGCTCGGTGGCGGTGACGTGCTGGCGGAGCACCGGGGAGATCGGCGCCCAGGTGGACGACGACGGCCCGGGCCTCACCGACCCGCTGGCCGGCTACCGCTGGCCCGACCCCGCCAGTGAGCGCGGCCGGGGGCTGTGGCTCGCCCGGCAGCTCGTCGACGTGGTCGACGTAGTGGCCGGCCTCCCGGGCACGAGCGTGCAGGCCCGAGCCTTTGACGCCACCTGGAGGCAGCTGGCGGCCTGAACGGCCGGCCCTCGGGCCGCTGCCCGCGGGGTCGTGCTCATCGCAGCGGCAGCCCGACCAGGCCGGCCAGGACGGCCACCCCCACCATGAGCCAGGCCACGTAGTCGCCCACGCGTCCGGAGTGGACGGCGCGCAGGATGCGCATGGGCCGGCGTTGCAGCGCCAAGAGGGCGGGGAGGCGCGGCCCGTAGCAGGCGGCGGCGGCGATGCCCACGGCCAGCAGCGCCGAGAGGACGTCGAGCCCGACCCCGAGCGCTGCCCAGTTGGCTCGGGCGTGGACGGCCATGTGGGCTTGCGCTCCGGTGAGCGCCTGGGAGACGTAGCCGGCATGGTCGACGAAGTAGGCGCCGGCGCGCTCGGCGGCCGAACGGGCACCGGGGAGCACGCCGGTGGCGAGGGCGGCGAGGAGCAGGGCGACGACCGGCACCGTCATCGACACCGGGACCCGTCGCAGGTGCACGTCCGGCTCCTCGTCGGACGAAGGCGCCCCGTCCTCCTCGACGGGTCGCCGTCCCAGGCCGAAGAAGGCACGGGCACCGACCCGGAGCACCGCGCCGCCGGTGGCGGCCGAGACGGCAACGAACACGGCCGGCACCCACGTGTAGCCGAGGCTGACCGCCGCCTCCGCGCTGACCGCCTCGCCCAACCCGGTGCCGAAGGGAGGCAGGGCGGCGAGGGCGAGGCCGCCCGCGACGAACAGCCAGCCGAGGACCCGGTGCCGCGCCGCCCGCCCGAAGAGCTCGGCCTCGTCCATGGTGCCGTAGAGATCGAGCAGGACGCCGGCGATGAGGAAGAGGGCGCCCTTCACGCCGGCGTGGCCGGCCGCGTCGAGCAGCGCCCCCGCCGTGCCCTGCGACGTGAGGCAGGCGAGGGCGAGGAGGAGCAGTCCGAGCTGGGCGACCGTCGAATAGGCGAGCAGCCGCTTCACGTGTCGCTGGCCGAGGGTCATGATCGCCCCGACGACGGCCGTGGTCGCGCCCAGCACGAGGAAGGCCCGCCGCACGTCGCCCACGGGGACCACCGGGGCGAAGACGGTCCAGTAGATGCGGAAGGCGGCGTACGCCCCGAGGGGGGCCATGACCCCCGAGAACAGGGCGCAGACCGGGGCGGGGGCAACGGCGTGGGCGTCGGCCAGCCAGAAGTGGAAGGGCACCATGGCCGCCCGGACGAGGAAGCCGGTGAGGACGAGCACGAAGGCGGCCACGATGAGGGCGTCGGGGCGCTGGTGGGCCAGGTCGCGGCCGAGGATGGGCAGGCTGAGGCTACCGGTGTGGGCGAAGAGGATGCCGATCCCCACCAAGGAGATGTAGGCGCCCAGGCTGTTCACGATGCCGAAGTTCAGCGCACCCTGGAGCGAGCTCTCCTCCTCCACCTTCATGCCGGTGAGGCCGTAGGCGGCCGCGCCCATCAGCTCGAAGAAGCAGAACATGTCGAAGAGGTCGCCGGTCATCGCCATGCCCACCATGCCGGCGAGGAACAGGAGCATCAGGCAGTGGAAGTGGCCGTGGACGGAGTCGATGTAGCCGGCCGAGTAGAGCAGGGCGAGGAACACGAGCGAGGCCGCGCACAACGCCGCGCCGGCCCCGACGGGGTCGTTCACGAGCACGATGCCCACGCTGTAGCCCTTGTGCGGGGTCCAGCCGGCGACCCAGGTCACCACCCGGCCGGACGTGGAGGTGGCGAACACGTCGGCCACCAGCGCGACCTCGGCCGCCGCCACCACCAGTGCCGCCACGTCGAGCGCGAGGCGGGGCACCCGGCGGCCGAGCAGCATCAGGAGGGCGGCGCCCAGGATGGGGGCGGCGACGGCGATCGGCGCCAGGTCGGCGACGCCGTGGTCGACGACGGGCATCTCAGCCCTCGATCGCCGTCAGCTCGTCCGGGTCGATCGTGCCCCGCCGCTTTCGGATCTGGATGGCGAGGGCGAGGAGGAGGGCGGTGACCGTCGCCGAGACGACGATGTCGGTGAGCGTCATGGCCTGCACCACCGGGTCCATCACGTGGAGGCTGGGATGGGCGGGGGCCGACCCGTAGACCGGTGGCTTGGCACCCCGCTGGTACCCCACGCCCAACAGCAGGACGTAGGTGGCGGACTGGGCGATGCCCAGGCACACGACGGCGTGCACCAGGTTGCGGCTCCGGACGATGCCGAGGCTGCCCATCACGAGGAGCCACCCGGCCACCACGTAGGCGTAGATGCTCACCGGTTGCCGCCGCCTTCGGCATCTCGCCCGTTCCCCGCCCTGCCCCCCTTGCCGCCGCCGGCAGGTGCGGTCTCGAGCCCGATGGCCTGGTCCAGAAAGGCGGAGACCAGCACCACCACGCCCGAGGCCACCTCCACGCCCACGGCCCCGTTGAGGATGGGCACCGTGCCGGCCGACAGCAGTGTGCCGAAGGTGCCGTGGGGCACCACGTTCGCCAGGAACGCTCCGGTCGCCAGCACGCCGGCCACACCGAGGCAGGCGAAGGCGCCGGTGCCGATGGCCTCGCCCCACTCGAAGGGCCGGATGGGGCGGACCCGGCGCAGCATGTCGTAGCGCCCCGCCACGTAGAGGAGGTGGATCCCGGTGCCCAGCACCACGCCGCCTTGGAAGCCGCCGCCCGGCGTCAGGTGCCCGTGCGCCACCACGTCGAACCCCAGCAGCAGGGTGTAGGGGAGGAGGATCCACCCCATGAGCAGCGTGGAGTCGAGCACCCGGCCACGCCTCTCCTTCCGCCACTCCTCGTCGTCGGTCTTGCGCAAGAGGGTCGCCACCACCACCACGCTCGCGAACAGGATCGACTCCTCGGCCAGGGTGTCCATTCCCCGCTGGTCGAAGTTGACCGAGGAGACCACGTTCGCCGTGGCATGGGCCAGGGCGGCCGGAACGGAGTGGTTGCGGTACGGGTGGAACCGGCTGCCGAAGGGGGGCATGTCGAGGACGGCGAGCAGGAACAGCGCCGCCGTGCCGCCGGCGCCGGCGGCGAACACGACGAGGCGGAGCGGCCGGCTCATCGCATCGACCGGGTCTTGCGGATCGTGAGCAGCACGATCAACGGCACGACCGCGGCGCCCACGGTGATCTGGCTCAGGCTCACGTCGGGGGCGCCGAGGGCGAGGAAGAGCACGCCGAGGCACAGCCCGAAGAGCGAGAGGGTGACGGCCTGGCGGCCAGGGTCGTCGGTGAACACGATGACCGTGCCGACGACGGCCACGAGCGCAAGCATGACGGCGATGACGACCGTCACTCCGGCCCCTTCTCCGACAAGAGCCCGTCCTGCTGGGCGATCAGCCGGCCCGTGGCGGCGCTGAGCACCGGGCCCGAGATGAAGAGGACGAAGAGGACGAGGATGATCTCCCCCGAGATGAGACCCCACCCCTCGGCGACGCACACGCCGGCCCCGACGACGGGCGCGCCGAGCGACGTGATCGGGGTGAGGAAGTGCACCCGGGTCAGGGCGTCGCCGGCGAGCACGGCACCAACAGCCGACGCCACGATCAGCGCGGTGCCGAGGCCGACCAGCGCGAGGGCGACGTCGTGGCCCACCGCTACCGCTCGTTGCCGTGCGGCACCGAGGCGAGGAGCCGCGTGTACACGAGGGTTCCGGCAAAGGAGAGCGGGGTGAGGACCGACGGGAGCACGAAGTCGTAGCTCTCCTTGGTGACCAGGGCGACGAGGAAGAACACGACGGTGACCACCGCGCCGGCGAGCTCGAGGCCGACGAGGCGGTTGCTCGGCCGCCCGCGGCAGCCGAGGAGGAGGGCGGGCCCGAGGCCTCCCCCCAGCAGGACCACGATGCAGATCTCGAACCCTGTCATGGCCCGACCGCCGTCAGTCCCCGGCGTAGCGGTCCTGGAGCGACGGTCCGGGGGAGCGCATGGCGTGGACCACGACGGTGCCCTTCGTGTCGTCGGCGTCCAGCACGACGGTGGCCGGCGTCGCGCTGACGATCATCGCGACGAGCGCGCGACGTGCGGTCTGCCGAGGGCCGTGACCGGCCGCGCCCACGTGCACCGTCAGCAGCTCGCCCCGTCGGGCGCCGGGCCGCAATGGCGAGGTCAGGACGGCCGCCGTGTCGGCGAGGACGGCCACCGGCAGCCACGCCGCCGGGGCGACGTCCCGCCAGGTCGGCCGCCACCGTTGTCGGATCGCCCGCCGGGCGGCTGCGGCACAGACCCCGCAGAGGAGCGCGCATGCGCCTCCCACGACGAGGTCGGGCATGCCCACGGCCGACAGGGAGAGCAGCCAGGCGCCCCACAAGAGCACCGCCCACGCTGCGATCTCGGCGCCCCAGGCGACGGCGTGCCTCGGCTGTCTCCGCCGCCGGCTGGCCCCGTGCGCCGTCATGTCGCCGGCACCGCCCCCACCCGGCGGCTCTCGTCGTCCCCGCCCCTCTCCTGCCGGTCCCCGCCCCTCTCCTGCCGGTCCCCGCCCCTCTCCTGCCGGTCCCCGCCTCTCGCCCGGCTGCCGCCGCCGCCGGCCGGCCCGTCCCCGCCGCACTGCTCCACCACCGCGGCCGCGTTGATCAGGGCCAGGTGGGTGAGCGCCTGCGGGAAGTTGCCGAGCATCCGCCTCGAGGCGCGGTCCATCTCCTCGGAGTAGAGGCCGACGTCGTTGGCCAGGCCCACCAGCTCGTCCATCAGCGAGACCGCCTCCTCCACCCGGTCGCTGAGCGCCAGGGCCTCGACCATCCAGAAGGAGCAGGCGAGGAAGGCACCCTCCTGGCCGATGGTGCCGCTGTAGCGGTAGAGGAGCGGCCCCGGCCCGAGCTCGGACCACAGGGCGTCGATGGTCGAGCGCATCCGTGGCCCGCGGTCGAACCCGATGCGGGCGGACAGCAGCACGGCGGCGTCCAGGCTCTCGGTGCCGGCGTAGAAGGTGTACGCCTGCTTGGACTCGGACCAGCAGTGCGTTCGGACCCATGTCGCGATCGCGTCGCGCTCGTGCTCCCAGCGTGCCCGGTGCCGGATGGCGACTTGGCCCGCGTCGGCCAATCGGACCGCCCGGTCGAGCGCCGTCCAGCAGCCCACCTTGGAAGCCGTGTAGTGCTGCTGGTCTGTGAGCTCCCACAGGCCGGAGTCGGGATGGGTCCAGATGTCGCACACCCGGTCCGCACAGGCGACGACCATCGCCGCGGTCCGCCCGTCGAGGTGGTTGCCCTGGTCCACGTACGCCCAGACGGGGTCGAACAGGGCGCCGAAGCTCTCGAGCTGCGTCTGCTGCTCGGCCTGGTTGCCGGACTGCACGGGGCGGCTGTCGCGGTAGCCGCGGACGGGTGCCTCATCGGCGCTGTCGGCGACCGATCCGTCGAGGGAGTAGAAGACGTGGACGTCGGGCGCGGTGCGCCGCACGGTGGACAGCAGCCACGAGAGGGACTTGTGGACTTCCTCCTCCACCCCGAGCCGGATCATGGCGCCGATGGCGAACGCCATGTCGCGCACCCACGCAAAGCGGTAGTCGTAGTTCTTGGTGCCGCCGACCACTTCGGGCAGGGAGGTGGTGGGCGCGGCCAGGATCGCTCCGGTCTCGCTGTAGGTGAGGAGCTTCAGCACGAGCGCGCTGCGCCGCACGGCCTCCTGCCAGCGACCCTCGTAGTGCACGCGCTCGTCCCAGGCGCGCCACCACCCCACCGTCTGCTCCGCCCGTCGCACCACGAACGCGGCGGCGGGGAAGAACAGCGGCTCGGCGTCGGTGGCCACCACCGCCAGGAGGTGCTGGCTCCCCGGTCCCGTGGTGAAGCTCCCGCTCACCCGTCGCCGGGCGACCTCGGGCTCGCCGGCCGCATCGCAGACGACGCCGAGGGTCTGGTCACCGAGCTGGACGATGGGGATGCCGCTGTGGCTCAGCTCGGTCCACGGCTGCCCCGTGCGGAAGCGGTCGCCCGGAGCCACCTCCCAGCGCATCGCCACCTCGCCGTCGACTCCGTGGACGACCCGGGCCAGCTCGGCCCACGGCAGTTGCCCCGTCGCGCTGAGGTTGAGCGAGTCCACCACCCGCACCGAGCCCTCCTCGGTGGTGAACGTGGTCTCCAAGACGTTCGTGCCCTCGACGTAGCGCCGGGTCGCCTGGAAGGGAGCCGCCGGGGCCAGGGTCCACCGCCCTCCCTCGTCTCCCGCCACGAGCGAGGCGAACGCCGGCAGCGAGTCGGCAACGGGGAGCGCCCACCACTCCACCGATCCGTCGGCGGCGATCAGCGCCACCGTCCTGCCGTCGCCCACGGCAGCGAGCCCCTCGATGGGGGGGAAGCCGTCGATGCGCTCGGTGCTGACGTCCGGCCCGGTGGTCACGTCCGGCCTGGTGGTCACGCCCGGCTGGCGGAGCGGCCGTCCAGGTCCTGCGCCGTGGCGAGGCGTCCGACGGGCAGGTGGCTCAGCGCGTCCTTGGTGGCCCGGGCGGCGGCCAGCGCCAGGTTCTTGGCGTTGGTCGGCAACGACTCCACGAATTCGGGGTTGCGGACGCCGCCGGCCTTGGCGTCGAAGATGCCATGCGCCCCCTTGTCCTCCTCCTCGTCGGCCGGGTGCCACAGGTTGGCCGGCCGGTCGGGGGCGACCGGCTTGTCGGTCAGCTGCGACTCCCACGCGCCCAGGGCCGCGTACTGGGTCGCCAGCCCGGGGAAGATGCTCGCCGCCGCCACGAGCAGCTTGTTCCACGACCCCACCACCTTGGACCTCCGGCCGTCGATGGCCGCGTCCACGATGGCCGTCGCTGCCACCTCGGGCTGGTAGATCGGCGGGACGGGCTGAGGGTGCGTGTCGAACACGCTCTTGCACCAGTTGAACTGGGTCGTGTTGACACCGGGCAGGTGGACCATGGAAAGGCGGACGTTGCTCTTCTGGTGCGCCAGCTCGGCCCGGACCGACTCGAAGAAGCCCCGGCACGCGAACTTGGACGAGCAGTACGCCGACTGCAGGGGGATACCCACGAAGGCCAAGGCGGACCCCACGTTCACGATGGTCCCCCGGTCACGGGGCATCATCGACTCGAGGGCGACCTTGGTCCCCCAGACCTGGCCGAGGAAGGTCACCTCGAGAGCTCGCCGGAGGTCGTCGGGATCGACTTCCCACACCGGGGCGAAGATGGTGGTCATGGCGTCGTTGATCCACACGTCGACGGGTCCCAGCTCCGCCTCCGCCGCTCGCGCCGCCTCCCGCACCTCGCCGTAGGCGGCCACGTCGACGGGGAGCGGCAGGGCGCGGCCCCCATGCCTCTCGACGTCCCGCGCCGCGGCGGCCAGCCCGGCGTGACCACGGGCGACGAGCCCCACGTCGAACCCCCGCCGGGCAAGCTCGAGCGTCACGGCGCGTCCCACGCCCGCGCTCGCACCCGTCACTACCGCCACGCGTCGTTCAGCCATCGGCCGCGGTCTCCTCCCTCGTCGGGGCACCGGTGGAGTCATCGGCGCCCGCTGCGTTCGGTCGCCATCTACCCCTGGCGGGAGGCGCAGACACCCCGGTTCCGATGGACAGGGGCGCCGGGAGGCCCTTTCCTGGGCCCTTCCCGGCCAGGGCGCGGCCGGCGCAGCGGGCGGCGGACGGTCGGCGCGCGCCGTTAGCACTCTCAAGGGGAGAGTGCTAAAGTGGCGGTTGCGGCCGGGTCCGGCCGCTTCGAGACAGAGGTTCACCAACGCGAACCACGCGCAGCAGGAGGTGATGGTCATGGCTCTCGTCCGCAGCGATCCGTTCCGGGAGCTCGATCGGCTCGCCCAGCAGCTGTGGGGTGACGGGCGGCCCAGGCCGGCGACGCTGTCGATGCCGATGGACGCCTACCGCAAGGGCGACGTGTTCCTGGTCCAGATCGACCTGCCCGGCGTCCGCGGAGAGTCGGTCGAGCTGACGGTGGAGGACAACGTCCTCACGGTGAAGGCCGAGCGGCCCACCCCGGACACGAGCGAGGGCGTTCAGACGCTCGTCGCCGAGCGTATGTACGGCACGTTCTCACGCCAGATGTTCCTCGGCGACAACCTGGACGTGGACCGCATCGAGGCCAACTACGAGGCGGGCGTTCTGACGCTGTCGATCCCGGTCGCGGCGCACGCCAAGCCTCGCCGGATCGAGGTGAAGACCCCGGGCGAGCGGGAAGCGATCACCGTCTGACCCACGGGCTCGTCGGGTGCCGGCCGGCCCGGGCCGTCCCGGGCCGGCCGGCGTTCACCGGGCGCCGATGTACTCCTCGAGCGTGCGGCGGTCCCGCTCCAGTTGCTCGATGGTCGCCTTGACCACGTCGCCGATGCTCAGCAGGCCGCGCAGGACGCCCTGCTCGGCCACCGGGACGTGGCGGATGCGCTCGTCGGTCATGAGCGCCATGGCCGTGGCGACCTCGGTGTCGGGGGTGCAGGTCCGAACGGGTGAGGACATGATCGCCCGCACGCTGCGCTCCAGCAGCCCGTCTGGCTCGACGGCGAGCAGGCGGACGATGTCGCGTTCGGACACGATGCCCTCGATGTGGGCACCGTCGGGCGAGACCACCAGGGCGCCGATCCGGTGGTACGCCAGGTCGGCCACAACGTCGGCGACCGACGCCTCCCCGGGGATCGTCACGACGGTGGATCCCTTGGTGGCCAGGATGTCGGCGATGCGCATACGGACCTCCTTCCGCCTCACCGCGACATCATCGGGGTGCCGCGGCTACACCTTCTCCGCGCGGGCCAGCACGTTGCGACGCCGCAGCTGGCGCACGGCCTGCCGGGCCTCGAGCTCGGTCAGGACCGCGGCCAGCGCCTCGCCGGTGGTGTGCACCCGCATCGACAGCGCTTCGGCGTCGGGGCGGCTGTAGCCGAAGAGGGCCATGCAGGCCCGCTCCACCTCGTCGAAGGTCGTGAAGTCGCTGTCCATGATGATGACGGCGTAGTCCTCGCCGAAGAGGTCGCGCACCTTGGCGGCAACGTCCTCCTCGGCGGCCCGGTCGACCTCGACGTCGGGCATGGTCAGCTGGCTCACGGCGCTCCTGGGGCAGTCGTCTCGACGCGCCGATCCTACCTGGGACCCTCGACCCGGCCCGGTCCCGACAGGTCCCGCACGTCAGAGGCCGCAGACGAAGCGCGTGCTCCAGGGCTGCCAGCCGAACTCGTGGTAGAGGTACAGGACCGCCTGGTCCTGGACGGCCGCCGGCGCCTGGTAGGGCCAGCCGCCGTAGCCGAGCGACAGCCACGTGCTTTCGAGAAAGCCGTAGGCGCCGCCGGGCACGGACGGTGTGTTGTACCGGTCGCCCGACTCGTGCAGCCGGATGCACGCCCAGTCCGGCGTTGTGGTGCTGGTGGCGTCGGTCACCACCACTGGTTGCGGTTGGGGTGCAGGCTGAGCCGCCGGTGGTGGGGCGGCCACCGGCGCGGGATGGGCGGCGCGCCAGGCGTCGACCGTGCGCTCCATCTGGAGCAGGTGCGCGGCGGCGCCGGTGCGCGCCAGGTCGGCCGGGGCCGGTAGGCCGGGCCGTGCCCGGCGGTGCGTGTCGGCGCGGTGCGTGTCGGCGCGCTGCGTGCCGGCGCGGTGCGCCGCGCTGAGCACGGGCAGGGGCACGCCTCGGGCGAGCGAGATCGCCGGCGTGGTCGAGAAGGCGCCCGGGGCGCCGACGGCCACCGCGGCCGTCCGCCCGATGCGATCGGCTCCCGACCCGCGGGCCTGGTGCGCCGGACCGGTCAGGCGGGCGGCGCGGGCTGGGCTCCCGCCGGCGTCGCCGGTCGGGGCGGTGCTGCTGATGCCAATGGACAAGGCGGCGGTCGCTGCCGCCGCGAGTGCGATGCGGGTCCGCATTGCACCTCCCGTCAGTCGAGCGCGCGCGGCGCGCTTCCCTCCGCTCGGTGGTATGCGGGGCGCCGGCCCAACGCATGCAAGCCCCGGACGGAGTGCGGGAGGCAGGCTCCGTCCTGGCGGTACGCCTCAGGGTGTGCGGCCGGTGTCGTGGTCGCCCGGTCGGTGCGTCGTGGAGTCGTTCCTTCGTCCGATGGCCGCGACGGGGGGTCGTCGCTGGCACCGATCAGCGGGTTCCATCGTGCCCGTCCGCCGTCACGATGGCCCGGTTCGGTACCGGCCGGGCAACCTAGCGGGAACGAGAGGGCGTTCGCCAGTTGGGGTCCAACCCACGTTGCATGGCGTTGACCTCGGCCGGGCGGCCGGGCCGGCCGGGCCGGCCAGGCCTGCCCGCCGGGGGCCGGGAGCCCGGGGGCCGCGCCAATTGGATGCAGCGGTGCTGCTTGGATTCAGCGTTGCTGCAATGCCGTTGGACGGCGTCGCGGCGAGGCGGTGTACCCGTTGTCCACGAACCACCGGGTGGAGTCCTCGACCGCCGCCACCGCCGGACGCGACGTGTAGCCGAGCTCGCTGCGGGCGCGGCTGTCGTCGAAGATCATCGTCGTCGCCGACATGCGGGCGGCCTCCAGCGGGACCGACGGGTGGCGGCGGAGCAGGCGACCCTCGACCGTCTCGGAGATGGCGCCGGCCGCCAGCGCCAGCGCGCCGGGGAAGCGCCGGGAGACCGCGGGCAGTCCCGTCACCTCGGCCAGCAGGTGCAGCAGGTCGCGCATCGGCAGGTTCTCGCCGCCCAGGATGTAGCTCCGGCCGACCTGCCCCCGCTCGAGGGCCAGGAGGTGGCCGAAGGCGAGATCGTCCACGTGGACGACGTTCATCGCCGTGTCCACGTACCCCGGGATGCGGCCGTTGAGGTAGTCGACGACCACCTTCCCGGTCGGGGTCGGGCGGCGGTCGCGGGGCCCGAGGGGGAAGGTGGGGAGCACGAGCACGACGGGGGACCCCTGCGCCGCCGCTCGAAGCACCTCGTGCTCGGCCACGTACTTCGACCGCTTGTAGTGGCCGTAGAGGTGGGCCACGTCGGCCGCGCAGTCCTCCGTCGCCGGGATGCCCCTGGACGTCCCCTCCAACCCGAGCGTGCCCACGGTGCTCGTGTACACCACGCGCTCGCACCCGACGGCTTCGGCGGCGGCGAGCACGTTGCGCGTCCCGTGGATGTTGACCTCGTAGAAGATCGACGGGCGCGGCGCCCAGAAGCCGTACACGGCCGCGCCGTGGAACACGAACCGGCAGCCGTCGAGTGCTCGCCGCACCGACCCGGCGTCGCGCACGTCGGCTGACCGGCGCTCGACGTCGAGGTCGTCCAGGTTGCGCCGGTCCCCCGACGGCTCCACCACGGCCACGACGGACGCGCCCCGCTCCAGCAGTTGACGGACCACGGCGGAGCCGATGAAGCCGGCGGCGCCGGTCACGGCCACGCGGTCGCCGGCACGCAGGCCGACGACGGGCGGGCTCGCCTCGTCCGCCGTCCCGGCCGGCGTCACGCCGGTGCCATCACCGGCTTCGAGCCGTTCCGGCGCAGCGCGCTCTTCGCCATGGTCGAGCCGAACTCCACGAGCAGGCCCGAGCCGCGGTGCGCGTCGCGCAGCACGTCGTCCAGGGCGCCCACGAAGGCGTCGACCTCCTCCTGGCCGGCGATGAGCGGGGGCAGCAGCTTGACCACGTTCATGTTGTCGGCGGCAACCTGCGTCAGGATCCGGTGCCGGTGGAAGAGCGGGACCACCACCATCTGGGAGAAGAGCGCGGTGCGCACGGCTTCGAGGGCGTTCCACCGCATCCGCAGGCTGCGAGACGACGGCTTTCCGAAGACGAGGCCGATGATGAGCCCCTTGCCCCGCACGGCGTGGAGCATCTCGTAGCGCTCGACCAGCGGGGCGAGCGCCCGCTCGAAGGCCTCGCCGGTCCGGCGCGCCCGCTCCACGATGCCCTCCTCCTCGAAGGCGTCGAGCGTCGCCAGCCCGGCCACCATCGCCAGCTGGTTCCGGCCGAAGGTGGTGGAGTGCACCATCGCCCGCTCGATGGAGCTGTAGACGCTCATGTAGACGCGCTCGGTGGTGAGGATGGCGCCCACGGGGACGTAGCCGCCCGAGAGGGCCTTGGAGAGGGTGATGATGTCGGGCTGCAGGCCATAGTGCTCGTGGGCGAAGAACCGCCCGGTCCGTCCCATGCCCACCTGGACCTCGTCTGCCACGAGCAGGGTGCGGTGCCGCCGGCACAGCTCCTGGACGGCGTGCCAGTAGTCCTCGCCGGCCACGTTGACGCCCTTGCCCTGGATCGGCTCGACCACGAACGCCGCGACGTCGCCCCGACGGAGCTCGGCCGCGAGGGCGTCGGCGTCGCCGAACGGCACCTGGGTGGCACCGGGGATCAGGGGTCCGAACCCCTCCTTGAACTCCTTGCCGCCGTTGAGCGCCAGCGACCCGGTGGTGAGCCCGTGGAAGCCGTGGTCGCAGAAGAGCACGCGCGTCCGGCCCGTCGCCCGACGGGCGAACTTGATGGCCGCCTCCGTGGCCTCGGTGCCCGAGTTGCAGAAGTACACCCGGCGGATGCCGTCGTGGGCCCGGGCCACCAGCTGCTCGGCCAGGAGGCCGGGGAGCAGGGCGCAGTCCATCTGGACCATGTTGGGCAGGTCCAGGTCGATCGCCTGGTGGAGCGCGGCCTTGATCGCCGGGTGGCCCCGCCCCAGGGCGTACACGCCGAAGCCGGCCAGGAAGTCGAGGTAGCGGTCGCCCTTGTCGTCGTAGAGGTAGCACCCCTCGCCCCGGACGTAGTAGCGGTCGAACCCGATCGTCTTCAGCACGCGCACGAGCTGGGGGTTCAAGAGCTCCGAATGGAGCGCGAAATTCTCGCCGTGCCGCTCCTGCAGTGCTCGGGCGACGTCGAACGCCATGTCTCCCTCCGTGGTCCTGGGCCACCCAAGGCTATCGGTCGCCGTTGTGCGGTGCGGGCCAACGCTCGCTTGGGACCACTGTGGTAAAGAGGGCGGCGCATGCCGCAGGGACCGCCGGCGGCGGTGGTCTCCATGGGAGGGAGGCGCTGGTGGCGAGCAGGGGGCGCCCACCGTCCCGCTCCGGTCGCGCGTACCTCGTGGGCTCGGTCGACCACGCCCTCACCCTCTTGAACGCCCTGCGGGACCACCCCTCCCTGGCCGTGCGGGAGAGCGCCGAGCTCCTCGGCACCGCACCGTCGACGGCGCACCGGTTGCTGACCACCATGCAGGCCAGCGGGTTCGTGGTGCAGGACCCGTCCACCCGCCGCTACAGCGCCGGGCCGGCCCTCCTGGCCGTTGCGCTGGCGTCGCTCCAGCGGGTGGACGTGGCCCGCGTGGCCCGTCCGCACCTCTCGGCCCTGGCGGCCGAGACCCGGGAGACGGTGAGCCTGGCCGTGCCCGAGGGGGCGACCGTCCGCTTCGTCGACTCGGTCGAGGGCTCCGAGATCGTGCGGGTGAGCAGCCGCACCGGCGTCGTGGTGCTGGCGCACGCCTCCGCCGCCGGCAAGGTGCTGCTGGCCGCGCTGACCCGCGACGAGCTGCTGCGGCTGTACCCGTCCTCGCGCCTGCCGCGCCGGACGCCGCGGTCGATCACCGCCCGCTCCGCCCTCATGCAGGAGCTGGAGGAGGTGCGTCGCACCGGCTTCGCCTCGAGCATCGAGGAGAGCGCGCTCGGGCTCGCCTCCGTGGCCGCCGGGGTGCGGGACGTGCGCGGCCGGGCCATCGCCGCCCTGACCCTCTCGGTGCCGGCGGAGCGGCTGGACCCGCGCCGGCTCGAGCTCCTCGCCACCGCCGTCCAGCGGCGGGCCCGCCGCATCGAGGGCGAGCTCGGCTCGGGCGAGGACGCGGGCCGGGACTGACGCCGGCCCCTGGCCGCGCCGTCGTCCCTGGCCGCGCCTGCTCGTCGGTCAGCGGCGCCCGAGCAGCTCCCGGCACCGGTCCGCCCGCGCCAGCAGGTCGGCCCGGAAGGACTCGATGCGTTCGATCTTGGAGGCGAGCTGGTCGGCCAGGGACTCGCTCAGCCGCAGGATCTCCTCGAGCAGCTCCCGCCGTCGGGCCACGGCACCGGGCGCCTCGTCGGTCTTCCGGGCCCGGTAGGCCTGCCGCACGTGGTCCAGCTGGGCCTCGGTGTCGAGGAAGCCCTTCACCTCGTCGAGGTTCATCCCGAGGACGTCGCGCAGCTCCAGGATCCGCTGGAGCCGCTCGAGGTCGGCGGGGCCGTAGCGCCGCTCGCCACCGGCGGTGTGCCCCGAAGGGGCGAGCAGCCCGAGCTCCTCGTAGTAACGGAGGGTGCGGGCCGAGAGCCCGACGCGGGCCGCGGCGTCTCCGATGCGCAGGCCGGCCCCCTTGGCCTGCGCCGCGCCGGGCCCGCCGGCCGAGGGGGCCGGTGCCAGGGAGGACGGGCGGCTCACGTGAACGGGATGGCGCTGTAGGTCGCCAGCTTGGCCAGGGGATGGATGGCCTCGATCTTGCGGATCGTGCCGGACTTCGACCGCATCACGAGTGACTGGGTGGTCGTGCCGTTCCGGTGGTAACGGACGCCCTGCAGCAGCTCCCCGTCGGTGATCCCGGTGGCGGCAAAG
The DNA here is from genome assembly GCA_021791845.1 of Actinomycetes bacterium. Lineage (GTDB taxonomy): Bacteria > Actinomycetota > Acidimicrobiia > Acidimicrobiales > RAAP-2 > JAJYVT01. Next base: position 16,632 of record JAJYVT010000061.1, read on the forward strand.
AAGCAGTTGTCGCCCTGGACCAAGGTGTCGGTGGTGAGCACGGCGTCCAGGTCGTACCCGGCGTCGAGCGCAGCCTGGCGCTCCCCCTCGTCGCGGGGGTAGAGCCGACCCTGGATCTCCCCTCCCATGCACTTGAGGGCGGCCGCCGCCAGCACGCCCTCGGGCGTCCCGCCGATGCCGAAGAGGACGTCGACGCCGGCGCCCGGCCACGCCGTGGCGATGGCGCCGGCGATGTCCCCGTCGGTGATGAGCCGGATGCGGGCGCCCGAGTCGCGCACCTCGGCGATCAGGTCGGTGTGGCGGGGCCGGTCCAGGATGACCGCGGTCAGGTCCCGCACCGACTCGCCCGTGGCGTCCGCCACGGCGTGCAGGTTCTCGGTGGGGCTGCGGTTGACGTCGACCGCGCCCCGGGCGCGCGGCCCGACGGCGATCTTTTCCATGTACACGCACGGGCCGGGGTTGAACATCGATCCTCGCCCGGACACGGCGATCACCGACAGCGCCCCGCCGCGGCCGAGGGCGGTGGGGGTGGTCCCGTCGATCGGGTCCACGGCGATGTCGGTGAGCGGCGGCGACCCGTCGCCGATGCGCTCGCCGTTGAAGAGCATGGGCGCGTGGTCCTTCTCACCCTCGCCGATCACCACCACCCCGTCCATGCCGACGGTCTGGAGGACGATGCGCATGGCGTTCACGGCGGCGCCGTCGGCGCCTTCCTTGTCGCCCCGTCCCATCCAGCGGCCGGCGGCCATGGCCGCGGCCTCGGTCACCCGCACCAGCTCGAGGGCCAGGTTGCGGTCGGGGGCCTGCGGGGTCTGCGGGCCTGCGGGTACGTGGGATTGGCTGTCCACGGCCGCGACCCTAGTGGGGCAGTCGGGGGCGGTCACGGCCTGTGCGTCGCGCCGGATCTCCGGACCGGCGCGCCGGCGTGGCAATAATGGTCCCCCGATGGTCCAGTCCTTCAGCACGGACGGGCAGGCGCCCGCCCGCCCGGTGGGCGCTGATCGTTTCGTGGTGCAACCGTCCGGGCCCCTCGAGGGCACGGTGCGCGCCGGCGGCGCCAAGAACTCGGTCCTCAAGCTGATGGCCGCCTGCCTCCTGGCCGAGGGGCGCCACGAGCTCGCCAACGTTCCCCGGATCGAGGACGTGGAGATCATGGCGGACATGCTGCGTGCGCTGGGCGCCGGCGTGTCGTGGGCCGGCGAGGGCCGCCTGGTGGTCGACTCGCCCGCCGCCGGCGACATCGTGCCCGCCGCGCCCTACGAGCTGGTGGACCGCATGCGCGCCTCCATCGTGGTCCTCGGGCCCCTCCTCACCCGGTGCGGACGGGCCAGCGTCTCGATGCCCGGCGGCGACGACTTCGGGGACCGTCCCATCGACTTCCACCTGGGCGGCCTCGGGGCCATGGGCGCACGGTTCGACACGGTGCACGGCAACGTGGAGGGACGGGTCGACCCCGAGATCGGGGGCTCGCGGCTCGTGGGCTCCACGGTGGTGCTCGAGTACCCGAGCCACACCGCGACCGACAACATCCTGATGGCAGCGGTGCTGGCCAAGGGCACGACCGTGATCGAGAACGCGGCCCGCGAGCCGGAGGTGTGCGACCTGGCGGCGTTCCTCGGCGCCATGGGGGCGTGCATCCGGGGCGTGGGCACCTCCCACGTCGAGGTGGAGGGCGTGGACGAGCTGGCCCCGGCCCGCCACACGGTGGTGCCCGACCGGGTGGTGGCCGCCACCTACCTGGCGGCCACCGGGCTCGCCGGCGGCGAGGTCGTGGTCGAGGACGCCCGGGTGGATCACATGGACATGCTGCTGCGGAAGCTCGGCGCAATGGGGGTGACCATCGAGCAGCGGCCCGAGGGTCTCGCGGCCGTGGCCGACGGGCGCCTCCAGTCGGTGGACGTGGCCACCCTGCCCTACCCCGGCGTCGCCACGGACTACAAGCCGTTCCTGGTCACCATGCTGACGGTGGCGGACGGGGTCGGCATCGTGAGCGAGAACCTCTTCGCCGGCCGCTTCCGCTACATCGACGAGCTGCGCCGGATGGGTGCCGACGTGCGCACCGAGGGCCACCACGCCGTGGTGCGCGGCGTGCCCCGCCTCTCCGGCGCGCCGGTCAAGGCCACGGACATCCGGGCCGGGGCGGCGCTGGTGCTGGCCGGGCTGGTGGCCGAGGGCGAGACGGTGGTGTCCGAGGCGTGGCACGTGGACCGGGGCTACGAGGACTTTGCCGGTCGCCTGGCCTCCCTCGGGGCCCGGGTGCAGCGGCGTTGAGCCCGGACGCCCAGGATCCCGGCGAGCTCCTCCACGCCGCCGCC
>JAJYVT010000153.1 GCA_021791845.1 Actinomycetes bacterium
TACACCCTGGGCCGACAGAACGCGAGCACCCGACCTGGACAAACGCGCTGGTCAGCGCGACTTTCCGAAGAAATTTCTCAGACCCGGAAAACTGCGCTCAACGAAATAGCCCGGAAACTCCCGCTAGGGTCGGAGCCGTGAGCTCGTGTCTCGGCGTCCGCATCGGTGTGGCGGCCATCGTGGGCTATTCGCTCGGGGCGCTGGCCGGCGATGCCGCGGTCGCATGGGTGATGGCGATCGCGGCAGGGACGGCCGTGTTCCTGTGGTCCCGACGCAGAGCCCGCCGGACGGGCGACGCGTGCGGCGCGGGCTGCACCACGTCACCCCGAAGGGCTGCAACGAGGGCTTCGGCCGCTGCCCCCGGAGAGCCGCACGACCCGGCCGCGGGAGGTCTCCCTCACGGCTCCTCGATGTCCGGCTCGAGGTCGAGCTCGTAGCCTCGCCCGGCCCGAGCGAGCGCACGCAGCTCGGGCTCGAGGTCGTCACCCGCGTCGAGCAGTCGCGGGAGGAGCTCCGGCGCCCGGGTGAGCGCCCGAAAGGCCAGGCCGACGTCCACCTCGTGGATGGGCCGGTCGACGACCCGGATCGGGTCGCCCTCGCGCACCCATCCTGACGTGAGCACCCGGAGGTAGGCACCCGGGTGTGCCCGGTCGGTGAACGCCTTCAGCCATCCGCGCTCGTGCATCCACACGGCGAAGGTGGCGCAGGGGATCCGAGGCCCGGTGACCGCCAGGACCAGGTCCTCGCCGACTCGCCACCGCTCACCCAGGCGCGTCGAGGTGAGGTCGAGACCGCTGGTGGTGAGGTTCTCGCCGAAGGTGCCGCTGGGGAGGGACCGCCCGAGGCGTCCCTGCCACCAGTCGAGGTCCTCCCGGGCGAAGGCGTACACCGCCTGGCCCGGGCCCCCGTGGCTCGCGGGGTCGCCGATGCTGTCGCCGTCCAGGCCGCTGCACCCGGCGGCGGGGACGGTGACCCGGACCGCCCCCGCGACCGGGCGCTTGTCGATCCCGCTCAGGCCGGACTTCGCTCGGACCGACGTCGGCACGCCGACATTGACGGAGCTGACGCGCCCGGATGGCCACATCGCCCCAGTCTCGCAGGACCGGTGCCGTGCGAGGACCGGCAGGGCGCCAGGGCTGCGCACCCCGTCGCTTCGTGGTGACCTTCGGCCCTGGGTGGGACGGTCGTGGTTCACCCACGATGCCGAGATGCGACGCACGGCAAGCATCGTCGTGGGCATCGGCGCAGCGGCGGTGGCTTACGGACGCTGGGTCGTCCCCCGGCTCTTGCGCTGGGGCGCGACCGACGAGGAGGTCACCGGACCGTACCCGGGCGCGGCGCTCGTCCCCGAGGGCAAGCGGTCGTCCACTATGGCGGTCACGATCGACGCAGCTCCCCACGAGGTCTGGCCCTGGCTGGTCCAGATGGGGTGGAACCGTGGCGGGTGGTACTCCTGGGACCTGCTCGACAACGGAGGGCGTCGCAGCGCCACCGCCGTCCATCCCGAGTGGCAGGACATCGCCGTCGGCGACCAACTGCAGTTCTCGGCGCTGGGGCGCGTCATGGACGCGTACCGCGTCGCGGTCGTCGAGCCGAACCGGTTCCTTGGACTGTACGGCTGCACCGACCTTCGAGGCCGATGGCTGGACCCGGCGAAGCCGCGGCCGCGGTCCTCCATGGAGGCGCTGTGGGGCTTCCGCCTCGAGGAGCGGCCCGACGGGCGGACCCGTCTCGTCATCAGCGGCTACCAGACGTTCCGCCCGCGATGGGTGGAGCGGTTTGTCGCCTCGTGGCTCCTCGTCTCGATGTCCTGGCCGATGCAGGCGCGAATGATGGCGGTGCTCGAGCGCACCGTCGAGACCGCGGCCGGCGCCGGTCACGGATCGGGCGGGTAATTGCCGTCCGATCCCGGTGGCCGGTCGTCGGGGCGGGGGGCGACCGGCACGCACCACTCGATCGAGACGCCGTCGACGCCGGTGCGAAGCTCGAAGCTCCCACCGAGGCGGGCCGCACGCGCCGCCATGTTGCGAGTGCCGTGGCCCCTTGGCCCACCGGACAGGCCGATGCCGTCGTCGGCAACGACGAGGCGCAGATCGTGGCCGTCGGCGCTGATCGTCACCTTCACCGCGGACGCCTGCGCGTGGCGTACCACGTTGCTGAGCCCTTCCCGCAGCACCGCCAGCAGCTCACGGGTGAGCGCCTCGTCAGCCACGTGGTCGACGGGGCCGAGAACCTCGAGCTCTGGCGTGAAGCCCAGCGCACGGGCCGAGTCACGGACGACCTCGTCGATCCCGCGCCGCACGGTGGTCTCGCCTTCGTGCGAGAGGTTGAAGATGATTCCCCGCAGCTCTCGGATGCCGCGATCCGTCTCGTCGATCAGACGGACGAAGGTCGGGGCGAGATCGGGATGGCGCTTGGCCAAAGAGCTCAACGAGAGGCCGAGGCCGAACATCCGCTGGATGCTCCGATCGTGCAGGTCCGCCGCGACCCGGTCGCGCTCGCCTCTGAGCGTGAGTGTCCGCTGGGCTCGCACGAGCTCGGCGGAGTGCTCGAGCAGGCTCTCGCGCATCTGCTCCGCCGCCCGGGCCATCGCCACCAGCTCGGCCGCCCCCGACGGCTCGATGGCCTGGGTGTAGTCCCCGCCGGCAACCCGCGTCATCTGGGCGAGCAGGCGCTCGAGGGGGCGGGTGAGGATCCGACGGGTTGCCGGCAGGGCGAGCGTGGCCGCCAGGAGGGCCAGCGCGACGGTGACGGCCGTCACGACGTCGGCCAACGCCTGCGCGCTGGCGCTGCTCCGGAGGGCGCTCCGGATGAGGAACGTCATCCGGCCAGCGAGGCCGGCCACTTGCGACCGCAGCGAGTCGAAGAGCGCCTTGCCCTCCAGCACCGTGGTGTTCATCTGAGCCTGCGAGAGGGGGCCCGCACGCCGGGCGGCGATCTCGGGGAGGGCGCTCCGGTCGCGCCAGGCGGCATACGCAGCGACGACGTGCCGCAGCAGCGTCCGGCCCGTGGTGTCGGCCGCCAGGAGCGCGGCGAGCTGATGGTGCAGGTCGGCCGCCCTCACCTCGCCACGCGTGTACGGCTGGAGGAAGACCGGGTTGCCCGTCAGGAGGAAGCCCCGCACGCCCGTCTCCTCGTCGACGTAGGTGGACAGGAGGTGGGAGGTCGCCGTCTGGGCGGCCAGCCAGTGCTGGTCGAGCGTCGTCTGGGCTCGGGCGACCCGGATCCGGGCGTACAAGGCGGCGCCGGCGTTCACGAGGAGGAGCGCGACGAGGACCGCGACGAGCGTGGTCGCCAGCACCCGCATGCTCCTCGCCGATCCTCGTTGCGTCGGCAACGGGCCCGCCTCCGCCGCTCGTCTCCCGGGCGCGGATCCTACGGGA
>JAJYVT010000062.1 GCA_021791845.1 Actinomycetes bacterium
CCCTCGACGCGGGACTCGCCTGACGGCGCTACTGCTCGTCGATGGTCACCGACTCGATCGTGACCCGCTCCGTGGGCGACCCCGACCGGGTGCCGACGGCGTCGATGGCGGTCACCACGTCCCCGCCGGAGACGACCGAGCCGAAGAGCGAGTACTGCGGCGGCAGCCGCACCCCGTCCGGCCCGCTGATGATGAAGAACTGGCTGCCGTTGGTGCCGGGCCCGGCGTTGGCCATGGCCAGTGACCCGACCTGGTACCGCCCGGGCTTGGGGAGCTCGTCGGCGAAGCGGTACCCCGGGCCGCCCCGACCGGTGCCCTCGGGGTCCCCGCCCTGGATGACGAAGCCGGGGATGATCCGGTGGAAGACGATGCCGTCGAAGTAGTGGTAGCGGGACAGGAAGACGAAGTTGTTGACCGTCGCCGGCGCGGCGATGGGGTCGAGGGCGATCACGATCGTCCCCTTCGAGGTCTTCATGGTCGCCGTGTACCGCCGCTCCGGGTCGATGACCATGGGCGGCGGCGCGTCGAAGTGCTGCCGCTTCGGGCTGGATCCGTCGGGTGCGGGGATGTCGGTCATTGCGGCCTCTGCTTTCTCGGTGGGTCAGCTCGTGGCGATCGTCACCGACAGGATGCGCTGGACGACCTTGGGCTTGCCTGTGGATGTCGTGCCGCCCTCGGAGTTGATCTTCTCAACGACCGACATACCCTTCGTGACCTTGCCGAAGAGCGAGTACTTGTTGCCGCCGGTGAGATCGGCGTTCAAGGTCTTTGTCCCCCCGGGCACCAGCACGAAGAACTGGCTCCCGTTCGTGTCTGTCCCGCCGGAGTTGGCCATGGCCACGTCGCCGGCGGCGTACGAGCCGGGGACGTTCTCGTTGGCGAACTTGTAGCCCGGGCCGCCGGTGCCCGTGCCGGTCGGGTCCCCGGTCTGGTCCATGAACCCGGGGATGACCCGGTGGAACGTGTTGCACTTGTAGAAGCCCTGGTCGGCCAGGAACACGAAGTTGTTCACCGTGGTGGGCGCGGCCTTGGCGTCCAGGGCGATGTCGAAGGTGCCCGCCGTCGTCTTCACCGTGGCGGTGTACGCCTTTGTCGGGTCGATGGTCATGGCGGGCGGCTTGGAGAACGACAGCGTGTTGGTCCGCGCCGCCGGTGACGCCGGGCACCCGGCGGCAACGGCCAGCTGGTTGGCTGCCGCCTGGGCCGAGGGATGGTTCTTGGTGGCCGATGTGCTCTTCTTCGCCGGCGGCGTGTGGCTGGAGAAGACGCCGGTCGAGACGAGGACGAGCAGGATCACGACGGCGGCGCCGCCCACGATGAACGCGCCGTTCCGCAGCCCGCGGCGGATGCGCCTCCGCCGCGCCTCGGCCGCCTTCTTGCGCTGGCGTGCGGCCTTCTGCCTTGCTCGCTTCTCCGTCGGCACGGCCCGACACCCTAATGGCTGGAGCGCAGGCCACCAATGCGGACTCGGCGGCGGGATAGCGTCTCGGCCATGCCCCTGGTCGTCCAGAAGTACGGCGGCACGTCCGTCGGCGACGCCGACCGCATCCGCGCCGTCGCCGACCACGTGGCCCGGACGCGGCGCGAGGGGAAGGACGTGGTCGTGGTGGTGAGCGCCATGGGCAAGACCACCGACGACCTGATCCGCCTGGCCGACGAGGTGAGCAGCGTCCAGCCGCCGCGCGAGTACGACATGCTGGTCAGCGCGGGCGAGCGCATCTCCACCGCCCTTTTGTGCATGGCGCTGGCCGACCTCGGGGTGGCCGCGTCGTCCTTCACCGGCAGCCAGGCGGGGATCGTCACCGACACCGACCACACGAAGGCCAAGATCGTGGAGATCCGGGCCACCCGCCTGACCGAGGCGCTGGCGGAGGGCAAGGTGCCGGTCGTGGCCGGGTTCCAGGGCGTCTCGACGGAGCGGGACGTGACCACCCTGGGGCGGGGCGCGTCCGACCTCACGGCGGTGGCCCTGGCCGCGGTCCTGGGCGCGGCGGCCTGCGAGATCTACACCGACGTGACCGGCGTGTTCAGCGCCGACCCCCGGGTGGTGCCGGACGCCCACCGGCTGGGCCGGGTGAGCTTCGAGGAGATGCTGGAGATCTCGGCGGCGGGGGGCCAGGTGCTGCAGCTACGGTCCGCCGAGTTCGCACGGAACCACCATGTCCCCCTGCAGGTGCGCAGCAGCTTCACCTGGGAGCCGGGGACCTGGATCGTGGAGGAGGATGCGTCCATGGAGCAGGCGGTGGTCACGGCGGTGATCCACACAACCTCGCAGGCGAAGGTGACGGTCTCGGGCGTCCCCGACCGGCCCGGGATCGCCGCCCGGCTGTTCCGGGCCCTGGCCGACCGCTCCGTCAACGTGGACGACGTGGTGCAGAACACCTCCGTCCACGGCACGACGGACATCTCCTTCACCGTGCCCCGGACGGACCTCCAGACGGCGGTGGACGTGGCCGAGGCGCTGTCGGGCGAGCTGGGCGCCACCGCGGTGCACTCCGACCGGGGGGTGGCCAAGGTGTCGGTCATCGGGGCGGGGATGCGGTCCCACCCCGGGGTCACGGCAACGATGTTCGAGACGCTGGCGGGCGAGGGGATCAACATCGACATGATCTCGACGTCAACGATCCGGATCTCCTGCGTCGTGCGGGGCGACGACGTCGAGCGGGCGGTGCGCGCCCTGCACGGCGCCTTCGAGCTCGCCTGATCGCACACGAGCGCACCGAGCGCACCCGCGCTCCGGGAACCAACCGCCTCCCTCGGTAGGCTGCAGCCCCATGGCGCGAGTGGGTGTGTTCGGGGCAACGGGACAGGTCGGCCAGGTTCTCCGGTCGGTCCTGGCCGAGCGGAGGTTCCCGGTGGAGGGGATGCGGTTCTTCGCCTCGGCCCGCACCGCCGGGACGACGCTGCCCTGGGAGGGGCGGGAGGTCCCGGTGGAGGACGCGGCCACCGCCGATCTCTCGGGGATCGACATCGCCCTGTGCTCGATGGGGGCGGACGCCTCCAAGGCGCTCGCCCCGCGCATCGCGGCTGCCGGCGCGGTGGTGATCGACAACAGCTCGGCGTGGCGGATGGACCCGGAGGTCCCGCTGGTGGTGCCCGAGGTCAACGCCGGCGCGCTCGCCTCGGTGCCCAAGGGCATCGTGGCCAATCCGAACTGCACGACGATGGTGGCCATGCCCGTCTTGAAGCCACTGCACGACGCCGCCGGGTTGCGGCGGCTGGTGGTCGCCACCTACCAGGCCGTGTCGGGCGCCGGGCGGGCGGGGGTCGCCGAGCTCGCGGCCCAGTTGGACGCCACGGCCGGGCATGCCGCCGACCTCACCTTCGGCGCCGACGCCGCCTCGGTGGACCTCGCACCACCGGCCGTCTTTGCCGCCCCGGTGGCCCACAACGTGGTGCCCCTGGCCGGCTCGCTGGTCCCCGACGGTTCGCTCGAGACCGGCGAGGAGCAGAAGTACCGCAACGAGAGCAGGAAGATCCTGGGCATTCCCGACCTGGTCGTCACATGCACGTGCGTGCGGGTCCCGGTCTTCACCGGGCACGCCGCGGCCATCGTGGCCGAGCTCGACCGCCCGCTCTCGCCGGCCGACGCCACGGCGCTCCTCGCCGCCGCACCGGGCGTCGTCCTCTCCGACGTGCCCACCCCGTTGGAGGCCGCCGGGCGCGATCCCTCCTACGTCGGGCGCATCCGGCCGGCGGCGCACGGCCTCTCCCTCTTCGTGGTGGGGGACAACCTGCGCAAGGGGGCGGCGCTCAACGCCGTCCAGATCGCCGAGGCCGTGCTGGCCCGCGGCGCCGAGGGCACCGCGGCCTGACCCGGCAGGCTCAGTCGGCGCCGGCCCCGCCCGGCTCGGGGCTCCCCGCCACCAGGGCCGCCATCCTGCGGGCCAGGTTGACGGCGTGGTCGCCGAAGCGCTCGTAGAAGCGCCCGATCATGGCCAGCTCGATGGCCACCGGCACCGGCATCGTGCCCGTCGCCAGCTCGGCGGTCAGGCTGACGTGCAGATCGTCCATCTCGTCGTCGAGGGCGTCCACGACGTGGGCCAGGTGGACGGACCGCTCGGCGAAGGCGTCGGCCGTGCTCGACCAGATGGCCGCCGCCACCTCTCCCATCCGCTCGACCAGCCCCCGGCTCCGGGGCGACATCTCGGCCCCGAGCCCCCGCGCCGCCCGCCGAGCGACGTGCTCGGCCAGGTCCCCGTTGCGGTCCAGGTCGGGCAGCATCCGCAGCACGGTCACGAGCTCCCGGCGTTCCTGCTCGGTGGTGTGCCCGCTCACCAGCTCGCGCTGCGCCAGCGTGGTGATGGCGTCGATGCTCTCGTCGACCTCGTCGTCGCGGGCCACCAGCTGCTTGGCCGCCTCGCGGTCGCACGCCAACAGGGCGTGGGTGGCGCCGGCGATGGCCTCACCCACCAGGGCGAACACCTGGACGAACCGTCGCTCGATCTCCGCCAGCGCCGCGGCACCGGACCCGGAGGCGTCGGAGGCGCCGGGACCGGCGGCGTCCCGGGCCTGCCCCTTGTCGTCCCGACCCGAGGGCCGCACCCGCTGGACCGGGTTGCCGATGCCCGCCAGGAACCCCATGGGGGAACGGTACCGCTGCGGCGGTGTCCCGGTCGTGTCCCCGGCGTAAGGTTGTTTTTCGGCGATTCTCAGCGTTATCTCAGGATCGCGAGGCAAAGTAGCGTTCCGAATCGATTGCCTCCTCGCTCCGCGGCCGCGTGCAAGAGCGCGCCCCGGCCGCGACCAGGCGAGCAGACGAGAGGAGACGGTCCGTGAGGATCCTGGTTCTGGGTGGCGACGGGTATCTCGGCTGGCCGGTGGCGCTCCACCTTTCGGGCCGCGGCCACGAGGTCGGCGTCGTCGACAATTTCGCCAGGCGCCAGTACGACTACGAGATGGGCGTCGACAGCCTGGTCCCCATCAAGCACCTCCAGCAGCGGGTCCGGGTGTGGGAGGAGGTGTCCGGGCTGCGCATCGCCACCTACGTCGGGGACCTGACCGACGCGCCCTTCGTGAGGAAGACGCTCACCGAGTTCCGCCCGGACGCCGTGGTGCACTTCGCCGAGCAGCGGTCCGCCCCCTACTCGATGATCGACCAGAACCACGCCGTGTACACGCAGGTGAACAACGTGGTCGGGACCCTCAACCTGCTCTACGCCATCGCCGAGGTGGACCCTGCGATCCACCTGGTCAAGCTGGGCACGATGGGCGAGTACGGCACGCCCAACATCGACATCGAAGAGGGCTTCATCGAGATCACGCACCGGGGCCGGACCGACGTGCTGCCCTACCCCAAGCAGCCGGGGTCCTTCTACCACCTGTCCAAGGTGCACGACAGCCACAACATCATGTTCGCCTGCCGCATCTGGGGCCTGCGGTCGACCGACCTCAACCAGGGCATCGTCTACGGGCAGGAGACCCCCGAGACCGTCCTCCACCCCGACCTGGCCACGCGGTTCGACTACGACGGGGTCTTCGGCACCGTGCTCAACCGCTTCTGCGTGCAGGCCGTCATCGGCCACCCGCTCACCGTCTACGGCTCGGGCGGCCAGACGCGCGGCATGCTCGACATCAGGGACACGCTGGCCTGCGTGGAGCTGGCGTGCGACAACCCGCCGGAGGCCGGCGAGTACCGCGTGTTCAACCAGTTCACCGAGTCGTTCTCGGTCCAGCAGCTGGCGGAGATGGTGGTCGACGCGTACCCCGGCAACGTGGAGATCGTCCACCTCGACGACCCCCGGGTGGAGAAGCAGGAGCACTACTACCGGGCGGCCCACACCAAGCTGCTCGACCTGGGCCTCGTCCCCCACCTGTTGAGCTCCCGCACGCTCTCGTCCCTCCTGGCGGTGGTGGACCGCTTCCGCGACCGCGTGGACCCCGTCGCCATCGAGCCCACCGTGGAGTGGCGCTCGACCGCCAGCACGCTGCGCACCGCCGGGTCGGGTGCCGCCGGCCACGCCCGAGAGGCCGAGTCGACGGACGCTTGAGCCGCTGACCCGCCGGCGGGCGGCGGAGGCCGCCGGCGGGCGGGCACCCGCACTGCACCGCACGTCGGGCGGGACCGTGCGTCCCCGGACGCCGGAGGCCGGAAGTAGCGTCACGCGCCGATGTCACCGTTCCCGTCCCGTCGGCGGCGTCGCCGCATGTCGCGATCGGCCCGGGCCCTCGCTGTCGGGACGGTCGCGGCGGCGGCGGTGGCGTTCCTGCTCATCGGCGGCGCGCTGCGCACCGGCCCCCAGTCCGCGTCCTACCTCCGCGACGTCAACCGCTCCTTCGCCGACCAGGTGGCGGTCCTCACGGCCCGGTCGAACGCCCTCGGCCGCCAGCTGGGCACGCTCCTGCCGGCCATGGCGGCCAGCTCGCGCCCGGCGCTCGAGGCCTCGCTCGACACATTGGTCCAGCAGGCCGAGTCGATCGCCCGCCAGGCGGCGGTGCTCGAGTCGCCCGCTCCGTCCGGCGGGGCGGGGGCGGACGTGGCCACCGCCTTCGCCCAGCGGGCGACGGCCATCATCGACCTGCGGCGGACGCTCGACCGGCTCCTCGTCCTGAGCCCGCTCCCGACGGTGACCTCGGCCGACCCGCCCGCCACCGTGGCGCCCACACCACCCGCCCTCTCGGCCGCGGCGGCGACCGCCGCCCTCGAGCGGGTGGGGGGCACCATCGCGTCGTCCAATCGCAGCTACGCCGCAGGACGGCGGTCCCTGCGGGCATCGCCGGGCCGGGCGTCCCTGCCCCCCTCGTCGTGGCGCACCGCCACGGCGGCGTGGACACCGACGGGGGCGGCATCGCTCGTTGCGGCGCTCGGGGCGTCGCCCACTCTGGCGGCCGTGCACGACGTGGTGCTCGCGACCGGCGCCCTGGCGCTCATCCCCGCCCCGGTCCCGCCGGCCAACGGCGCGTCGGCCCCGGCCAACGCCGTGGAGGTCCCGCCCACGAGCAAGCTCGCGGTGTCGGCGGTGGTCGCAAACCGGGGGAACGTGCCGGCCCGGCACGTCACGGTCGAGGTGCAGGTGGCCCCCCAGACAGGCAAGGCCCCGACCCGGCGTTCCCGGACCGTCTCGATCGGGCCGGGCGGCTCGACCACGGTCACGCTCCCCCCGGCTCCCGTGGCCCCTGCCCACAGCTACACCGTCACCGTGACCGTCGCCCCGCCGGTGCCGGACGCCACAACGGGCGCCGCCACCTCGGACACGTTGTCGGTGACGGTGGCGCCACCCAGCCCGCCGGCCGTGGCCCAGGTCACACCGGCCAAGGGGCCGGAGCGGGGCGGGAACACCGTCGTCATCCTCGGCAGCAACTTCCGGCAGGCCACCGCGGTCAAGTTCGGGACGACCGACGCCAGCTTCACCATCGTGTCGGGAACAGAGATCAAGGCGGTCGTCCCTCCGGGGACCGGCACGGTGACCGTGACGGTGGAGAACGCAGGGGGCCCCTCGGGCTACTCGGCCGGCAACCAGTACACCTACGAGCACCCCCGCTCGGGGAGCGGGGCGGGCACCACCAGCACCACCAGCACCACCGCCACCACCGCCACGACGACCCCTTCGTCGGCCACCACGGCCGGGGGGTGACGGCGCGTTGTGCCCTCGTCGGTGACGACCCCTAGGATCGAGTGGGCGCTGTAGCGACCTTGACTGCCGATGCGGCGCCCGCACGGTCGTGGTTGTACGGCCGTGCTGGCGACCAGTCGAGGAGGACGTCCCGCCCGTGCCCGAGAGCATCACGATCACCGACAATCGCAACGGCGAGACCTATGAGATCCCGATCGTCAACGGCGGCGTCAGCGCCATCGAGTGGAGCAAGATCCTCCCGGGCATCTGGTTCGTCGACCCGGCGTTCATGTCCACCGCCGCCGCCGAGAGCGCCATCACCTACCTCGACGGCACAGCGGGGATCCTCCGCTACCGGGGCTACCCGATCGAGCAGCTGGCTGAGCAGTCGACCTACCTCGAGGTGGCGTACCTCCTCTTGAACGGCGAGCTCCCGAGCGAGAACCAGTTCGCCTCGTGGCGGGAGGACGTCACGATGCACACGTTCATCCACGAGAACGTACGCAAGCGGTTCCTCGACGGCTTCCACTACGACGCCCACCCCATGGGCATGCTGGTCTCGGCCGTGGCGGCCTTGTCCACCTTCTACCTGGACGCCAAGGACATCTTCGACCCGACGTCCCGCCAGAAGCAGATCACGCGGTTGATCGCCAAGATGCCCACCCTCGCCGCCGCCGCCCACCGCTTCAGCGTGGGCATGCCCTTCGTGTACCCGGACAACTCCTTGGACTTCCCGTCCAACTTCCTCTCCATGATGTGGAAGGTCGCCGAGCCGACCTACCACGCCGACCCGGTGCTGTCCCGGGCGCTCGACATCCTCTTCATCCTCCATGCCGACCACGAGCAGAACTGCTCGACCACGGCCATGCGGGTGGTCGGCTCCTCGCACGCCGACCCCTACTCGGCGTGCGCCGCAGCCTGTGCCGCCCTCTACGGCCCCCGTCACGGCGGGGCGAACGAGGCGGTGATCCGCATGCTGGGAGAGATCGGCTCGATGGACGAGGTGCCCGCATTCGTGGAGGCGGTGAAGGCCGGTCACGGCCGCCTGCAAGGCTTCGGGCACCGGGTCTACAAGAGCTACGACCCCCGGGCGAAGATCATCAAGCGGACGGCCGACGAGGTCTTCTCGATCACGGGTAAGAACCCCCTGCTCGACATCGCCCTCAAGCTGGAGGAGATCGCGCTCAACGACGAGTACTTCATCTCTCGCCGGCTCTACCCGAACGTGGACTTCTACTCCGGCCTCATCTACCAGGCCATGGGCTTCCCGCTGGAGATGTTCCCGGTGCTCTTCGCCATCCCGAGGACGGCCGGCTGGCTGGCGCACTGGCAGGAGATGCTGGACCAGGACTCCAAGATCGCCCGTCCTCGCCAGCTCTTCATCGGCGCCGACGCACGCGACTACGTCCCGATGGCCGGGCGGGGCGCCTCGTCCTGAGCCGCCAGCCGGCGGCCGTCAACCGCCGGTCCGCAGCCGGGCCAGCCCCTCTTGGACCATCGAGACCACGAGCCGCCCGGAGCGGTCGAAGAGGAAGCCGCGGGCGAGCCCCCGGGCGCCGGCGGCGACCGGGGACTCGGTGTCGAAGAGCAGCCACTCGTCGGCCCGGAAGGAACGGTGGAACCACATGCAGTGGTCCAGGCTCGCCCCCATGAAGCGGGGATCGTCCCACCGGACGAGGTGGGGCTGGAGGATGGCCTCGAACAGCGACATGTCCGAGGCGTAGGTGGCCACGCACGCGTGCAGGAGGGGGTCGTCGGGCAGCGCGCCGTCGGCCCGGATCCACAGCCGCTGGTAGGGCTCCTTCGGCTCACGCCGCAACCACGGGTGCGGGCCGATGTGGCGCTGATCGATCGGCCGGGGGCGGTCGAGAAGCTCGCCCAGCTTGTCGCGGAGGGGGGCGAGCTGGGCGGCCAGGGTCGGGAGCGTCTCGGGATCGGGGGCGTCGGGCATGGGGACCTGGTGCTCGAACCCCGGCTCTGTGTCGTGGAACGAGGTGGAGAGGTTGAAGATGGCCCGGCCGTGCTGGATGGCCACCACCCGGCGGGTGGTGAACGACCGGCCGTCGCGGATGCGGTCGACCTCGTAGAGGATGGGCACCGAGGGGTCACCCGGCCGGAGGAAGTAGGAGTGGAGCGAGTGCACCCGGCCGTGCTCCACCGTGCGTCCGGCCGCCATGAGCGCCTGGGCCGCCACCTGGCCGCCGAACACCCGTTGGCGGGCCTCGTCGGGCTGGACCCCTCGGAAGATGTTGACCTCGATGGGCTCGAGGTCGAGGAGGCGGACGAGGAGGTCGAGGGCGTCGCTCATGGCGGCCATGTTGGCAGGACCGGGGCGTGCCGACGGGGCGGAACGTCGGAAACGGAGGGGACGGGGTATGGTTACAGTCCGATGTCCGACCTGGTGAAGGTTGTCTGGGACTGGCTCCACACGCGAGAGGGCCGGAAGATCTTCCGTTACACGATGACCTCTGTCATCACGACGGGGGTCTCCCTGTTCGTCCTCGGGCTCGTCTTCGGCGTGCTCCGCCTGTGGTCGGAGGTGCCGAGCACCCTCTTCGCAAACGTGACGGCCGCCTTCCCCTCCTACTGGCTCAACCGCCGGTGGGCGTGGGGCAAGTCCGGTCGGTCGCACGTGCTGAAGGAGGTCCTGCCCTTCTGGGTGATGTCGCTGGCCAGCATCGCCTTCTCCATGGTCGGCGCCAGCCTGGCCAGGTACGTCGGGAACCATTTCCGGCTGGACCACTTCGACGAGACCATCCTCGTCCTCACCGCCAACGTGCTCTCCTTCGGGATCTTCTGGGTGCTCAAGCTGATGGTGTTCAACCGCACGTTCAAGGTTCCCACGCTGCTCGAGGAAGTGGACGAGCACCTGCGCGCCGAGGACGGCGCCTCGGCGCCGGGCGTTCCGGCGGGCGGCGACTCGGAGCGCCTCGGCGTTCGCTGAGCCGGCGGGGTCAGTCCCTGAAGTTCTCGAACTGCAGCGGGATGCCGAAGTCCTCTGCCTTGCAGGCGGCGATCACGGCCTGAAGGTCGTCGCGCTTCTTCCCGCTGACCCTGAGCTGGTCCCCCTGGGTCTGCGAGGAGACGCCCTTCAGCCCGAGGTCCTTCACGAACTTGTTCAGCTTCTTGGCGTGCTCCTGGGAGATGCCCGCCCGGATGGCGATCCGCTGCCGGGCGGTGCCCTTCGCGGCTTCCTCCACCTTGCCCGGGTCCAGCGCCTTGAGCGAGACCTGCCGGCGCACCAGCTTCTCCTCGAGGACCTGGCGGAGAGCGTGGAGGCGGTCCTCGGTCGAGGAGTGCAGCGTCATCTCGGTCTCGCCGAGGTCGATCTGGGAGTCGGTCCCCTTGAAGTCGAACCGCGTGGTCGCCTCCCGGTTCGCCTGGTCCACGGCGTTGCGAACCTCTTGCATGTCGACCTGGGAGACGATGTCGAAGCTCGGCATGCACCCACCCTACCGGGGGTCGAGGAGCCGCTCCCGGCCTGACGAGCGCCCCCGGTGGACGCGGTAATGTCGGCCGCCAAGGGTCGGTGTCCGAGTGGCCAAAGGAAACAGGCTGTAAACCTGTCGGCGAAAGCCTACGGGGGTTCGAATCCTCCCCGGCCCACCACTCGATCGGAAGGCGGGGGCACGGCGGCGTCGGCCAACCGGCGGTCGTCGTCGGTCAGCACCGCCCGCAGGACGGCGTCGGCGGCTCGCAGGTCGGCCGGTGGCTGGCGGCGCACCTCGTCGTTGAGCGCCTGGGACGCGCCCGCCAGCGCGCGGTGGTACCCGACGCCGCGTGGGGTCAGCCGGACGAGCGTCCGCCGGGCGTCGTCGGGGTCGGCCGCCAGCTCGGCGTACCCGCGTGCCACCAGGCCGTCGGCCAGCTTGCGGGCCGCCTGCCGTGACACGCCCATCCCCTCGCCGATCCGCCCGATCGGCTGCGCCCCCGGGATGAGGATCCGGAGCAGGAGGGTGTCGCTGCGCCGGAACTCCGAGAAGCCCTCCGCCGCCGCCTGCTCGGAGAGCCGCCGGACCCAGCTCCGCCGGGCGAGCGCGAGCAGGTCGCCGAACTGGTAGCGACCGGTGCCGGGGGTTGCAGGGTCCATCGGCTCGGAGCATACTCAAGGTATGCAACCTGGTTGCGTATCTTGGCCGCACCCGGTGCCGCGTCCGCACCGGCCCCAGCACCGGCGCGCGTGGTCGCTCTCGGCCGCCGTCGCCTGCGCCGTCGCCTGCCTCTCGTCCGTGGTCGCATCCGGCGCAACCCCGGCGACCGCAGCCGCCGCTCCGGCGATCTCGTCCCGAGGGGGCACCCACGGCCCGGTGGTGTGGCTCTGCCGGCCCGGGGCGAAGGGTGACCCCTGTTCGTTCACTCGTGCTGCAACCAGCGTGGCGGCGTCGGGGGCTCGGGCTCCGGCGGGCCTGGGCACAGTCCGCCCGCCGACCGGGCAACGCTTCGACTGCTTCTACGTCTATCCCACCGTCAGCACCGAGCCCGGCCGCAACGCCAACCTCGAGGTCCAGAGCAACGAGATCGGCGTGGCGATCGACGAAGCCTCCCTCTTCTCGCAGGTCTGCACAGTCTGGGCCCCGATGTACGCGCAGGCCACGGCCCGGGCCGTGGCCGGCCTGGCCCCCCATCGCGTGACCCACGAGCTCGCGCAGGCCGAGCGCGTGGCGTATGCCAGCCTTCGTCAGGCGTGGACGTCGTTCCTCGCCCGCGACGACCGCGGCCGTCCCGTGGTCCTCATCGGGCACTCGCAGGGAGCGGCGCTGCTCATCGAGCTCATCGCCGGCGAGCTCGATCGCACACCGTCCCGCCGCGCCAAGCTGGTGGTGGCCATCCTCGCCGGCGGCAACGTGCAGGTGCCCACCGGACGGACGGTCGGGGGGAGCTTCGCGCACGTCCCGTTGTGCACCGGCGGCACGCGGTCCGGCTGCGTCATCGCCTGGTCGAGCTTCCCCGGGGAACCGCCGGCCGATGCGCTGTTCGGGCGCCCGGGGCAGGGGGTGAGCCTCCAGAGCGGCCAGAGGTCGTCGGCCGGCCAGCAGGTGGCCTGCGTCAACCCGGCGGCCGTCGGCGGCGGGACGGCGCCCCTCGACGACTACTTCTTCCTCCGAGAGGTGGAGAAGGTCGCTCCTCCGCCCCCCACCCAGTGGCTCACCTTCCCCGACCTCTACACCGGCGCCTGCGAGCACCGGGGCGGGGCGACGTGGCTCCAGGTCACCGACATCGCGGCGGCGGGCGACACCCGGCCGGTCGTGGCCGAGTCGCAGGGGCCGGACTGGGGCTACCACGCCGACGACATGAACCTGGTGCTCGGGAACCTCGTGCGCGACGTCGCAGCCTCCGAGGCGGCCTGGGTGGCGGCCTCCCACTGACGACGATCAGAGGCCGCCCACTACGGTGGGGGACTTTCCATCGCCACGGTGACCCGGAGCGGGGGGTTGGCATGCGGGCTGGCGAGGGGTCGTGACCGACGGAGCCTCCGTGGACGGCCCTCCCGGCGCCTCGGCCACGGCGGAGCCGCTCTCGCTCGAGCGCCGGCGGGTCCGGGTGATCATCGGCGCGCTGCTGCTCGGCATGCTGCTGGCCGCCCTGGACCAGACGATCGTCGCCACCGCGCTGCCCACCATCGCCGGGGACCTGCACGGGTTGTCGGAGATCTCCTGGGTCGTCACCGCGTACCTCCTGGCTTCGACGGCCTCCACGCCGCTGTGGGGCAAGCTCGGCGATCTCTACGGCCGGAAGGTCTTCTTCCAGGTCTCGATCGTCGTCTTCCTCGTCGGATCGGTCCTGTCCGGGTTGAGCAGCTCGATGGTCGAGCTCGTCGTCTTCCGGGCGCTCCAGGGCGTCGGCGGCGGCGGGCTCATGATCGGCGCCCAGGCGATCGTCGGCGACGTCGTCGCACCGCGCGAGCGCGGCCGGTACCAGGGTGTCTTCGGGGCGGTCTTCGGCGTGGCCAGCGTCGTCGGGCCGCTCCTCGGCGGCTTCCTCGTCGACCAGCTGAGCTGGCGATGGGTCTTCTACGTGAACGTGCCGATCGGGATCGTCGCCCTCGTCGTGACTGCGACCGCGCTCCCGGCCCGCGGCAGTCGGGTCGCCCACCGCATCGACTACGTCGGCACCCTGCTCCTGGCCGGCGGCGCCACGGCGCTCGTGCTGGTGACGACCCTCGGCGGCACCACCTATCCCTGGCTGTCCGTCCCCATCGCCGTGCTCGCCGTCGTCGGGGTCGTGCTCCTCGTCGCCTTCGTCCCCGTCGAGCGCCGGGCCACCGAGCCGGTGCTGCCGCTCCGGCTCTTCACCGAGCGGGTGTTCTCCGTCGCCAGCGCCATCGGCTTCGTGGTCGGTTTCGCCATGTTCGGCGCCATCACCTACCTCCCGCAGTACATGCAGGTCGTGCGGGGCGAGAGCCCGACCGGATCGGGGCTGCAGCTGCTGCCGCTGATGGCGGGCCTGCTGCTCACCTCGATGGGGTCGGGCCTGCTGATCACCCGGTGGGGGCGCTACAAGATCTTCCCCATCGCGGGCACGGCGCTCATGGCCGTCGGCCTCTACCTGCTCTCGCTGCTCGGGGTCGGGTCGTCGACCCTCGAGTCGTCCGCCTTCATGTTCGTGCTCGGCGTCGGCATCGGCGGTGTCATGCAGGTGCTGGTGATCGCCGTGCAGAACGTGGTGCCCTACCGGGACCTCGGGGCGGCGACCTCGGGCGCGACCTTCTTCCGCTCGATCGGGGGGTCGTTCGGGACGGCCGTCTTCGGGGCGATCTTCGCCAACTCCCTGCGGGCTGACCTGGTTCGCGATCTCGCCGGCGTCCACGTTCCCGCCCACTTCAACGTGACCGCGGGAGCCAGCCCGGCGGCGCTCGGGGCCCTGCCGGCGCCCGTGCACGCCGGGTTCGTCCACGCCTATGCAGCGTCGCTGCACACCGTCTTCCTCTTCTCGACGCCCATTGCCGTCGCGGCCTTCCTCCTGACCTTCCTCTTGAAGGAGGTCCCGCTCCGCCGCGCCGCCAGCGTCCCCGACCAGGCGCAGGCACTCGCCCCGAGCTCGATGCCGGCCGCCGACGACGGGCCCGGCGAGGTGGTGCGCGTCCTCTCGCTCCTCGCGCGCGCCGAGGACCCGGCCGGGATCTACCGAGCGCTGGCCCGCGATGCGGGGGTCCCGACGGACCCCCGCTCGACGTGGGTCCTGCTCCGGCTGGACCCCGGGGCGACCATCCACGTGCCGGCTCTCGCCGGCCGGCTCGGCCTCTCCGTGGAGGAGGCGTGCCGGCTGCTCGCACCGCTGGTTGCCGCCAGGCTCGCGGTGGCCGCGCCGAGCGCCGGCTCGCCCGAGGTCGCACAGCTGACCGCGGCGGGGCAGGAGGCGGTCGAGCGGCTGGTGGCGGCCCGCCGGGCCCGGCTCGTCGAGCTCCTGGGCAGCTGGTCGGACGAGCAGGATCGCCGCCTGGCGGGGGAGATCGACCGCCTGGCGCGCGATCTTCTGCGGGACGAGGAGCGCCGTGCCGCGCTGGGTGACGTCGTCGCCTGACGCAACCCGGCCTGGGGCGCCGGCCCGGCGCGCTGTTTCTGTGCCTTTGCGTTTGGTTACAATGCCGGGAGGACCGGTCGATGGGAAGCCGCGTCGTCGGAGCAGGACTCCGGCGGACGCAGGCTGCTCGGCTGGGGGTGTCGGCTTCCGGTCCGCCCCAGCAGTGCCAGCGAGACAGTGCCCAGCGTCGGCGTTGGACGCTTCGTCCGGTGCCGCCAGCCCGAATGAGGTCGACGACGTCGTGCCAGACACCGTGAGCACCACCGGGGCGGACCCCAAGCGCTCGGTCCGGGTCCCTCCGGCCGTGGACCGCCTGCGCGACCGTGCCAGGACCGAGCGCGACCGCCTGGCAGTGGCGGCGGAGCGCACCGCCCAGGCGGCCGACCGCCTGGCCGTGCGGCTCGAGATGGCCAAGGTCCGGGTCCTGCCGGCCTCCATGCTCTCCCAGCGGGTCCAGCCCGAGGGCGACGACCAGGGGTGGAGCTTCCTCGTCCGCCCGGCCGTCCTCGGCTTCATCGCCCTGTGCGCCATCGCCGTCGGGGCGTCGCTGCCCAGCTCGCCGTTCAAGCTGGAGATGTCCGGGACCTGGTACTTCGGGGAGCCGGCGCCCAACACCTCCTCGCAGAGCTTCATGCTCTTCGGCCTCGTGGCCGTCTACGGGGGGCTCGTCCTCCTGATCCGCGTCTGGTACGGCCTCATGAAGGCGCTCGCCCGCCGTCCCGGCGTGCCCATGCGCTACCTCGGGTGGATCTTCGTGCTGTGGATCGTGCCGATGCTCGTCATCGCCCCGATCTTCAGCCGCGACGTGTACTCCTACGCCGCCCAGGGCGAGATGATGAGCCGGCACATCAACCCCTACGTGTACGGGCCGTACACGCTGGGGGCCGGGCCCTATGTCAACGGGGTCGACCCGCTGTGGCTCAACACGCCCGCTCCCTACGGTCCGCTGTTCCTCCTCATGGACGGGCTGTTCGCCAGCCTCAGCCTGCACCACGTCCTGATGACGGTGGTCCTGCTCCGGCTCTCGTCGGTGGCCGGTGTGGCCCTGTTCGCCGCCTGCATGCCGGCGCTGGCCCGCTCGTTCGGCAAGGACCACGGCGCGGTGTTCGTCATGGGGGTGCTGAACCCGCTGGTGATCCTCATGCTCATCGGCGCGGCCCACAACGACGCCCTGATGCTCGGGCTCCTCGTGGCCGGGGTCACCGTGGCCCGCTACAAGCATCCGGTGTGGGGGGTCCTCCTGTGCGCGCTGGCGGCTGCCATCAAGGTGCCGGCGGCCCTCGGCGTCGTCTACATCGGCTGGGACTGGACAGGCACCGGCCTCTCCCTGCGTCAGCGGGTCAAGCCGCTGGCCAAGGCGGGCGCCCTGGCCAGCGCGGTCGTGCTGGGGCTGTCGGTGGGAAGTGGGCTCGGTCTGGGCTGGATCGGCAACCTCGGCACCCCGGGTACGGTGCGGAGCTGGCTGGCTCCGGCTACCGGCATCGGCATGGGCCTGAGCGGGCTGCTCCACACGGTGGGGCTGACCGCCATCTCGACGGCCACCGTCCTGTCGGTCACCCGCGTCCTCGGCCTCACGGCCGCCACGGTGATCTCGGTCTACCTGCTCGTCAACAGCGACCGGGTGGGGGCACTGCGGGCCATGGGGATCAGCATGCTCCTGTTCGTGGCGCTCGGGCCCGTGGTCCAGCCCTGGTACCTGACCTGGGGGGTCGTGCTCCTCGCCGCCGTCGTGACGCCCAAGCTGCGGGTCGTGCTGGTGGCCGTCTCCGCCCTGGCGCCGTTCATCGGGCTCCCCGGCGGCAGGACCCTGCTCGACAACCTCATCCACTACAACCCGATCGCCGTGGCTGCCGCCCTGCTGGTGTTGCTGGGGGTGCTGCTGGCGCCCATCGGGCGGTGGTCGAGCGCCTGGCAGGACCCGGCCGTGCCCCTCGAGCGCTTGGAGCCCGCCCGGCGCTGACTCCGGCCGCGTGGGCGGGGGCGGGGCCAGGCCCGGGGCCAGGGTGCCCGGCGTCAGAGCATCCGCTGCATCGCCACGACGTCGAGCCACCGGCCGTGCTTCCGGCCGACCTCCCGTTCCACCCCGACCAGCTCGAACCCGCAGGCCTGGTGGAGCCGGACCGACCCCGTGTTCTCCCCCGAGATGCGGGCCATCACGGCGTGGAACCCGTGGTCGCCCGCCAGGCGGAGGATCTCCTCCAGGAGCGCCCGCCCGAGGCCGCGGCCCCGGTGGCCGTGGTGGACGTAGACGGAGTCCTCGACCGTGGTGGCGTAGGCGGCGCGGTCCCGGTACGGCGAGACGACGGCGAACCCCAGCACCTCCTCGACCCCGCCGGCGCCGGGCCCGGTGGCCACGATGGCCGGATGGGCGCCCTGGTGCCGGGCGATCCACTCCCGCTGGTCGGCCAGGCTGCGCACCTCGAGGTCGAAGGTGTTGAGGCCCTCCGCCACCTCGCGGTTGTAGATGGCGCGGACGGCCTCGGCGTCTTCCAGCTGCACCAGCCGTAGCTGCATCGCAGGATGCTACCGGTGCCGCCGCCGGCGCCCGGGAAGGCCGGGAAGCGGGTCGCGGGCGGCCGCACTATCATTGACCC
This sequence comes from Actinomycetes bacterium, assembly GCA_021791845.1. Taxonomy (GTDB): domain Bacteria; phylum Actinomycetota; class Acidimicrobiia; order Acidimicrobiales; family RAAP-2; genus JAJYVT01. The sequence continues at coordinate 17,669 of JAJYVT010000062.1, forward strand.
GGCAAGCGGCCCGGCCGCGCGCCCCCTTAGCTCAGTCGGCAGAGCACAGCCATGGTAAGGCTGGTGTCGTCGGTTCGATTCCGACAGGGGGCTCCCCGGCGGCGTAGCTCAGTTGGTCAGAGCACACGGCTCATAATCGTGTTGTCGCGGGTTCGAGTCCCGCCGCCGCTACGGAGGACCGGGCGACCGGTCGCGGGCAGGGCCGGGCCTAGGGGACCGGCGCATCGAGCGACAAGAGGACGGCGATGGCGAAGAACGAGAAGCGAGTCCAGGTGACGCTGGCCTGCGAGGTCTGCAAGCGGCGGAATTACATCACGACCAAGAACAAGCTGAACGACCGGGAGCGGATCGAGATGCGCAAGTACTGCCGCTGGGACCGCGCCCACACCCTGCACAAGGAGACCCGCTGATCGGGGACCCCTTGCGGGTGGTAACCTCGCTCCCTGCCTCCGAGGTCGCGACGGTCGCCAGGCCCCGGCGGCCGGGATCGACCCGAGAGGATCCGCTCGGTGACAGAGGGCAGTAGCTCAACTGGTAGAGCACCGGTCTCCAAAACCGGCGGTTGGGGGTTCGAGTCCCTCCTGCCCTGCTCGGTGCCCCTCAAGGGCGGAGAGACCGCTCGAGACAACCTGACAGCCGGAGCCATGCAGTGAACCGCGAGACGAAGCGCATGATGGAGCGCCGGGGGCGGCGGCAGGACGCCGACGTCCCGGGCGAGGACGCGGCTGACGACGACCGCGAGCTGGCGACGGTCGCCCTCGCCTCCGCGCCCACGCGGTCCCGTGAGCGGGCTTCCCGCCATCGCACCACGCCGATGCAGTTCGCCAGGGAGATCAGGGAGGAGCTTCGCCAGGTTGCCTGGCCCACGAGGATCGAGATGGTCAACTACTCGACCATCGTGCTCGTCACGCTCATCGTGATGACGGCGCTGATCTTCCTGCTCAACTTCGCCTTCGGCAAGGGCGTCATCTTCATGTTCCAGAAGTGACCGGTACCAACGTGACCATCGAGAACCCAGACGACACCACCGAGCGCACCGACGTCGAGACCGCCGGCGGCCCCGACACGGACGGGCCCGCCGAGGCGGTCCTGGCCGAGGCCCTCGCGGCCGACGAGGTCGA
>JAJYVT010000063.1 GCA_021791845.1 Actinomycetes bacterium
GGTGGTAGGCGGCGACGAGGGGGTGGTCCTCGTTGTCGGTGCCGACGAGGCAGCGAAGCCACCAGTAGGGCGAGTGCAGCCCGTGGGCGTGGTGCGACCCGACCGGTGCGAGGCCGGCGCCGGCCAGTCGGCGCAGGAGCGTCGACCGCCGGTAGATGCGGACGTGGCCTCCAGGGACATCGTGATAGGCGTCGGACAGCAGCCAGTTCACGATCTCGGGCCCGCAACGCGGGACCGTCACCGCCATGGTGCCGCCGGGGCGAAGCACCCGCGCCAGCTCGGCCATCGCCGCCCCGTCGGACGGGATGTGCTCCAGGACCTCGGAGGCGATCACCCGGTCGAAGGCCCCGGTGGCGAACGGGAGGCGCAGCGCGTCTCCCTGGACCGCCCCCGCCCGGCAGTCCCGGGCGTCGAGCTCGCCGGCCTCCACCATGGCGGCGAGGGTGGCCCGGACGTCGCGCACCTCGGCCTCCGCCGCGTCGACCGCCACCACGGCCCCGCCCAGGCGGGCGGCGGCAAAGGCGTGCCGGCCGAAGCCGCACCCGAGGTCGAGGACCCGGGCTGCGGGGTCGAGCCCGAGCCGGCGGTAGTCGACCGTCAGCACGGCGCCGCCGCCGCCGCCGGCTCGGGCGCTCCGGGGTCGGGCTCCCCGGGGTCGGGCGCTCCGGGGTCGGGCGCTCCGGGGTCGGGCGCTCCGGGGTCGGGCGGCGCCAGGGGGCGTGCGTGCGGGCGGGCCCCCTCGACGAGGAGGGCGCGGTAGCACTCGGCCGTCCCCTCGGCCGTGACCTTCCAGGTGAAACGCTCCAGCACCCGCTGGCGGCCGGCCGCCCCGAGGCGGGCCCGCTCGTCGGGGTCGTCGAGCAGGCGGCCGATGGCGGCCGCCAGGGCACCCGGGTCGTCGGGCGGGACGAGCACGCCCGTCTCGCCGCTCCGTCCCACGACCTCGGGCAACGCGCCGCCGGTGGTCGCCACCACGGGCACGCCGCAGGCCATCGCCTCGACCGCTGGGAGCGAGAAGCCCTCGTACAACGAGGGCACCACGGCCACCTCCGCCTCGGCGTAGCAGCGGGCCAGCTCCTCGTCGCTGATGCCGCTCACGCACCGCACGACGTCGCGGAGGCCCAGGCGGTCGATGGCCCGGTCCACCCGGCCGCCGGAACGGGGCCGACCGATCACGACCAGCTCCAGGGGGCGGGCCGACCGCAGCCTGGCCACCGCCTCGAGCAGCGGGACCAGCCCCTTCATGGGCACGTCGCTCGAGGAGGTCACCATGATCCGGCCCGGCACGGCGCGGGCGCCGGGCTGGGGGCGGAAGACGGTGTGGTCGACCCCGACCGGCACGACGGTGATGCGCCCCGGGTCCACCCCCATCTGGGCGGCGATGTCGATCTGGGAGGAGCTCGACACCGTCAGGACGGCGGGGAGGCGCCGAGCCACCCGCACCTGCATGCCGAGGAAACCGAACCACCGCCGGGTGGCGAGGCGCTGCCACGGCGTCTCGGCGTGGTCCAACGCCAGCTGGCGGTCGACCGTGATCGGGTGATGGAGGGTGGTGAGGAGCGGCCAGCCGTCGGCCAGGATGCCGAGCATCCCGGTGCCGAGGCACTGATTGTCGTGGACGACGTCGAAGTCGCCCCGTCGCGACCGCAGGACGCGCCGGGCCCGGAGCGAGAAGGCGAGGGGCTCGCCGAAGCCGGCCGTCAGCATCACGCCCAGCTCCACCGCCGCCGGCAGGTCGCGCACCTCGCGCGGATGCGGGAGCCGGAAGGGGTCGGGCTCGCGGTAGAGGTCGAGACCAGGCACCGGGGTGAACCCCACGCCGGGGTCGAGCGACGGCCAGGGCTGTCCGGAGAAGACCTCCACCGAGTGTCCGAGGGCCACCAACTCCCGGGTGAGGTGCCGGGTGTAGACGCCCTGCCCGCCGCATTGCGGGTTGCCGCGGTACACGAGAAATGCGATCCGCAGGCCGCCAGGGGCCGGCGGGGAGGCCGGGACCGGGGGCGGGAGCTCGATGGCCGCCGAGCGCGCCCACGACTCGCGCATCTCGCTCCAGGAGCGCCGCAGCCCGTCAGGCACGGGGCGCGCCCATGCGTCCTGGCAGCGTCATGGACGCCAAGCCTTCCCGGTGCCGCACGCCCGGCGCAAACGGCGGTGGCCCGCCCGTCGCTCTTGGCCGGCGCACCGAGCCGGGTGCGGCGGCGGGCGGTCAGTGGTGGCGGCGGGCGGTCAGTGGTGGCGGCGGGCGGTCAGTGGTGGCGGCGGGCGGTCAGTGGTGGTGGCGGGCGGTCAGTGGTGGTGGAACCCGAGCTGGAACGCCTTCACCGCCAGGAGCGCCACCGCCAGCACGAGATAGCCCCGCAGGGCGTACATGGCGGCCAGGCGGCCCCGTGACCAGGTCGGGCGCTCGAGGCGGTTGAGGGGCGGCATGCGCCAGCGCTCGCGGCGCGCCCGGGGCACCGGGGGTTCGGGCGGTCGCAGCCGCAGCGCCCTCCAGTAGCCGATGCCACCCACGAGGAAGATCAGGACCAGGGCTGCACCCATCCCGAGCGAGAGCGTGCGCACGTCCACGTGGGGGAAGACCGTCGTGGCCATGAGGACGAGCGAGAGCACGAGGAGCAGCGAGACGATGACGAAGGCCACGGCGTTGAGCCACGGGCGGTTCACCCACGGCCCGAGGACCTCCTTGTCGTTGCAGAGCAGGAGGAGGAAGACGGTGGCGCTCGGGAGCAGCACGCCGGCGAGCGCCTGGACGCTGGTCGTGATGAGCCCGAGCGGGGCGTGGGGGATGAGGACGATGCCGGCCGCCACCACCACCATGGCGGAGAACGAGGCGTAGAAGAACTTGGCATCCCGCCAGCTTCGGTGGAGCGAGTGGCGGGCGCCGAAGACGTCACCGAAGGCGTACGAGGTGGCGAGGGTCACCGAGGCGGCCCCGATGAGGGAGGCGTTGAGCAGGATCACCGAAAAGAGCGCCCCCGACCCGTGCCCGACCAGGCGGTTGAGGCCCTTGGCCACCGCCTCGGCGTTGGTGTAGTGGCCGAAGAGGTTGTGCCCGACAAAGGCCGCCGCCACCACCGCGATGATGAGCGAAGCGGCAAAGACCGTCACGAAGGACCCGATCACCGTGTCGGCCCGCTCGTAGGGGATGAACTTCGGGGTGATCCGCTTGTCCACGATGTTGGACTGCTGGAAGAACAGCTGCCACGGGGCGACCGTGGTCCCGACGATGGCGATGACGAGCAGGACCGAGGTCGAGGTGAACCCCCCGTGCACCCCCGGCACGGCCATGCCGTGGAAGAACGCCGAGGCATGGGGGTGGCTGAAGACAGCCAAGGGGATCACCAGGAAGTTGGCGAAGATGAAGACGAACATGAACCGCTCCCACCGGCGGAAGCTCCCGGTGGCGGTCATGGCCACGAGGGCGACGGCGGCGATCGGCACCGAGAGGTACGGCGTCACCCCGAAGTAGCCGAGGGCGAGGCTCACCCCGATGAACTCGGTGACGATGGTGAGGAAGTTCAAGATGAACAGGTCCCCGACGGAGAAGGCCCCCCAGAACTTCCCGAAGCGCTCGTTGATCAGTCGAGCGTGCCCGACCCCGGTGACCGCGCCGAGACGGACGACCATCTCCTGGTTGACGACGAGGACCGGGATGAGGAGGGGCAGGGTCCACAGCAGGGTCAGGCCGTAGTTCTGGGCAGCCTGCGCATAGGTCGAGACGCCGCCGGCGTCGTTGTCGCCGACCATGACGATGATGCCCGGCCCGAGGATGGCGAGCAGGGTGAGCAAGCGGCGCTTCCAGGAGCGTGTCGACCCTGTTGTGTGCTGTCGGATGGTGCCGAAGGCGCCCTGGATGTCGCCCAGGTGGGCCTCGTCCAGCACGGCGGAGGCCCCGGCCTCCTCCTCTGCGCCCACGGCACCGATCTCTGCCACTGCTCACCTCCCTTCGCTGTCGTACCGGTGGCGTGCGCGCACGCCACCGGACTCAGCGCAGCGAGGCTGCCTGCGCCGTGCCGCCCGGAAGCGGGCACGCGGCCCGCCGGGATGGCGGTCCGCTCATGTTCTGGGCCGGAGCCTGGAGCGCGCCGCGCTCCGGGAGACCGGTATGTGGGGGTTCGATCGTTCGGGTCTGTCTGGTCACGGTTGGTCAGTCCTCGGCCGACATGGGTCCGAAGTCCCGGCGCCACCCGGTGGGCAGCATGAGCTCGAGCACGTCGTCCACCGTCACGATACCCAGGATGTGAAGGTGCTCGGGATCCAGCACCGGCGCCACCATCAGGTTGAAGTCGCTCATCTTGCGCACGACCTCCCCGAGGTCCCAGTCGGGGTGGACGTGGGCCGGGATCACCCGGACGACCGACGACAACGGCGCATCGGCGGGGGCCCGGAGCAGGGCCACGATGGAGGCAGACCCGGCAACCGTCCCGTCCTCGTGGAGGGCGAAGACGACTTGCAGCGACTCCGGTGCGGCCGTGCTGTGGCGCACCGCGTCGAGCGCCTCCTCCACCGAGGCGGTCTCGGGGAGGGTCACGAAGTCCGGGCTCATGAGGCCGCCGGCCGTCTCGGGGTTGTAGCTCAGCAACTGGCGGACCTTGCGCCGCTGGGGTTGAGGCAGGGCCTCCAGCAGGCGAAGGCGGCGGTCCTGGTCCGCCTCCATGATGAGGTCGGCAGCGTCGTCGGGAGCCATGCTGGCCAGGAGGCGCCCGGCGTCGGTGTCGGAGCGCGACTGGAGGAACTCGACCTGGTGCTCGGGATCGAGCTCCTCGAAGACGTCGGCCTCGAGCTCCCGGTCGGCACCCACCGCCTCGATGATCTCCTCACCCTCCTCGTGCGACGCCTGCTCGACCAGGTCGGCGATCTGGGCCGGGTGCAGGCGTGCGAGCTTGCGGTACGGGATGCGGAGCCGGGCGGTCGGCACGTGGCCCACGAACGGCTCGATGCTGGCCCAGTCCACCACGCGCGACCGGCCGTCCTGCCCCCCCAGGTGCCCATGGAAGAGGCGCCGGAGCACCCGACGGCGCGACGGGTCGACGCCGATCACCTCCCAACGCCCGTTGAGCTCGGCAAGGTCGATCTCGTTGGCCCGGATCAGCCGGCCTCCGGCGACGTTGATGAGGTGGCGCGCCAGGAGGTCGCGCCCGAGCAGGAGCTCGCCCGGCCGGCGCTCGAACCGGCGGAGGTCCACCCGGTTGCCGGTGAAGGCGAGCCGCCGCTCCCCCAGCCCGGCGATCTTGCGGATCGGGACGAAGAGGTCCCGGCCGCCGATGCGCACCACTGCGCCCACCACCGGCGGGTGCGGCGCACCCAGGTGGACCACGAGATCCTCGATCCGCCCGATGCGGTCCCCCCGGTCGTCCACCAGCTGCCGGCGGACGACGCTCGAGAAGTGGACGATCCGCACCGCCGATTCGGTCGCCGTCACGCACGAACGGTAGCGCGCCCGCGGGCGGAGCCGGTGCCCCGCTTCCCGGGCCCACGGCCCGCCGTGGCGACCGCGGCGGCAAGCGACCCGGCGGACCGAGCCCCGGTAGTGTCGACCGCGTGGACCTGGACTACCCGCCCGAGGCGGAGGCGTTCCGCCAGGAGATCCGCGACTGGCTGGAGGAGAACCTTCCCGAGGGATGGGGAACCCCCGGCTTCACCCTCTCCCCCGAGGAGCGGTCCGCCTTCAACGAGGAGTGGACGAAGCGGCTCTTTGCCGGCGGCTGGATCTGCGCCGGCTGGCCGTCCGAGTACGGCGGCAAGGGGTTGACGCTCCTCCAGCAGGTCGTCCTGACCGAGGAGTTCGCCCGCGCCGGCGCCCCGCTGCGGGCGGACTTCTTCGGCGACACCCTGGTCGGCCCCACGATCTTGCAGTGGGGCACCGAGGACCAGAAGCAACGCTTCATCCCCGGCATCCTGAGCGGCACGATCTCGTGGTGCCAGGGGTTCTCCGAGCCCAACGCCGGAAGCGACCTCGCCTCCCTCACGACCCGGGCCGTCCTGGACGGCGACGAGTGGGTGGTCAACGGGCAGAAGGTGTGGACCACCCAGGCCCAGTACGCCGACTTCATCTTCCTCCTTGCCCGCACCGACCCCGAGGCGGAGAAGCACGCCGGCATCTCGTACCTGCTCGTGCCCATGCGCCAACCGGGCATCGACGTACGGCCGATCGCCCAGATCGACGGGTCGACGGAGTTCAACGAGGTCTTCTTCACCGATGCCCGCTGCCCCAGGGACAACGTGGTGGGCGGGGTCAACAACGGCTGGAAGGTGGCGATGACGACCCTCGGCTTCGAGCGGGGCTCGTCCGCCAGCACCGGATGGCGGCGGTTCAGCCGTGAGCTCGACGCGGTCGTGGCCGAGGCCCGCACCCGGGGGAAGGACAGGGACCCGATCGTCCGCCAACGCCTGGCGGCGGCGTGGTCGGCCGTCAAGATCATGCAGATCAACGGGTACCGGACCCTCACCGACGCGCTCAACGGCACGCACCACGCGGCGGCATTGGGCGCCTGCAACAAGATGTTCTGGTCCGAGACCCACCGCCGCACGATGGAGCTGGCCATGGACGTCCTCGGGATGGACGCCCAGGTCCTGCGGGGCGATCCCGCCAGCGGGGCAACGCTCATCGGTGGTCGTTCGTCCGCTCGGCGGGGCCGGCCCGACTACCCGGTGGACGAGCTCCAGGCATCGTTCTTCTTCTCCCGCTCCGAGACGATCTGGGGCGGCACGGCGGAGATCCAGCGCAACATCGTCGGCGAGCGGGTGCTGGGCCTGCCGAAGGAGCCGAAGCCACTCTCGGCCTGACGGGCGCCAGCCTGGCGGGCGCCAGCACGCGCCAGCATGGCGGGCGCCAGCATGGCGGGCCGGTAGGAAGGCCGGCCGGGGGGCCCGGGGGCGAGCCGGCCACTGGACGGGCTGGCGAGCCGGCGGCGTCGGACGGTGGACATGCTTGCCGCCACCGTGCAGGATTGCACGAGTGGCTTCCTACGACCCGTTCGCCCGGTTCTACGACACCGTGATGGGGGACGCCGAGCCGCGCCTGGCCGCCGTTCGGCACGCCATCGCCCGGTACCGCCCGGCCGCCCGGTCGGTCCTCGAGCTCGGGTGCGGGACGGGCGCCGTTCTGGCCGGCCTGACCTGCCTGCCCGACCGTACCGGCGTGGACCGGTCGCCCGCGATGCTGCAGATCGCCCGGGAGCGGGATCCTGATGCGGCGCTCGTGGAGGCCGACATGGCGTCGTACCGCACCGAGCGCCGTTTCGACGTGGTCGCATGCGTCTACGACTCACTGAACCACCTCGCCTCGGCCGACGACTGGCAGGCCGTGTTCGACCGGACGGCCGAGCACCTGGCAGACGGCGGCATCTTCCACTTCGACGTCAACACCGTCGGCCGGCTGCGCCGGCTCGCCGAGGCACAGGCCTGGGTCCACGACTTCGACGGCCACACGCTCGTGATGGACGTACGGCGTGCACCCGCACCGAGCGACGGGCGGATGCGCACCACATGGCACCTCCGCGTGTTCGAACCGCTGCACGGAAGGCGGTACACGCTCCACGAGACGACGATCGCCGAGCTCGGCCTTCCCCTCGACGAGCTCACCGAGCGCCTTCGCCGGCACTTCGAGGTGCTCGAGTGCGTGGACGGCGACGGGGCCGCGGCGACCGATGACGCCGACCGGGCCCACGTGACCTGCACCCTCCGCACCACGTGAGCCCGGGAGCCGCCCGGCCCGTCGCACCGGGCCCGCGGCCCGCCGCTCCCCGCTGCACGGCCGCCTCGGCCGGTGTCCCCGGCCGCTCGTCAGGATGCGGCCGCGTCCGGACCCTCGCCGCCCACGGGGTCCAGGCAGGTCCGCTCCGTGCCCGACGCGGCGTGACCGGCTGGGGCCTCGTGCGCGTGGTGCGCAACGCGGCGCATCCGGCCTCGGGCGAGCCGCACCGATGCGGCCAGCGTGGCTGCGGCGCCGATCGCGAGCGCCACCCGGGGTGACGTGGTGTCGCTGATCCATCCCATGAGCGGCGCCCCGATGGGGGTCGAGCCGAGAAAGGCGATGGCGTAGAGGGACATCACCCGGCCACGCATGGACGGGTCCGCCGTCAGCTGGATCGTGGCGTTGGCCGTGGCGATGAAGGCGATGCTCCCCATGCCCATGAAGACGAGGGCAGCCGCGGTGGCCGACTTCGTCGGCAGCACGGCGACGAGGACCATCATCGCCCCGAACCAAAGCCCGATCAGCCCGAGCATGCCCGGCGTCGGCCGGCTGCGGTGGGCGACGAGCAGGCCGCCCACGACGGCACCGACGCCCATTGCCGCAGTGAACATGCTGTAGGTGCCGGGGCCCCCGTGGAACGTGTACTCGGCCAGGAGGGGCAACGTGGTCGTGAAGTTGAACGCCAGCGTGCCCACGACCGCCATCGCCAGGAGAGGATTGCGCAACCGTGGCTCCGACCAGACGTAGTGCAGGCCCTCTCGGACCTGGCCCTTCGCCCGGGTCACCCGGCCGATCGGCAGGAGCTCTGCCGTGCGCATCAGCCCCAGGGCGACGATGACCGCCACGTACGACGCGGCGTTCACGTAGAAGCAGGCCGCGAACCCGACCGTGTAGATGAGCACGCCTCCGATGGCCGGCCCGAGCACCCGGGCCGAGTTCATCAGGACACTGTTGAGGCTGACGGCGTTGGGGAGGAGCTCGTGCCCGACCATCTCGGAGACGAAGGCCTGACGGGTTGGGTTTGTCAGCAGGTTCACCACCCCGAGCAGCGTCGCAAGGAGGAAGACCTCCCACAGGGTGATGGCGTGGAGGCCGGTGAGCATCGCCATGACCAGCGCCAAGACCCCGGCCGCGCCTTGGGTGACGAAGAGCAGGTTGCGCTTGTTGACGCGGTCTGCCACCACGCCGCCCCAGGTGCCGAACAGGAGCATCGGCACGTACTGCAGCGCCGTCGCAGCGCCGACGTCGAAGCCGTTCCCGTGGAGCTGGTCGGAGAGGATCAGCAGCCCCAGGGCAACCGTCTGCATCCACGTGCCGGACACCGACACCACCTGGCCGAGGAAGTAGAGCCGGAAGTTCCGCACCCGAAGCGCCTTGAACGTCCTCGCGCCGGCCCGTCGCAATCGGCTCATGACGACCCCACGAACCGCTCGAGGAGTTGCGCGAGCTCTTCGGCCCGGCTCCGTTCGTCGGGCGACAGCAGGGCGATCTGACGGGCGAGATAGGCGGTCCTGAGCGACCGGATGCGGTCGAGGGTCGTCCGGCCCTTCGGCGTCAGCTCCACCCGGGTGACGCGACGGTCGTCCTCGTCACCGGAGCGCACGATGAGCCCGGCCGCCTCCATCGCCGCCACGACACGGGTCATCGAGGGGGGTTGGACCTGCTCCGCCTGAGCCAGCTCGCCGAGGGTCGGCCGGCCCAGACGCTTGACGGCGGCGAGGGCGGCTTCCTGACTGGGCGAGATGCCCGTCATCGACTCCTGCCGGAGCCGGCGGTTCAACCGGGTGACGGCCACCCGGAGCCGGGCGGCGAGCTCGTCGTCGCCAGAGGGGCCAGGGGGGCCAGGGGGGCCAGGGGGCATGCCCCGGATTCTACTTAGTTTTTCTAACTAAGCTGCACCTGGAAGCTCGCGGCTTCGCGTCGGGTCGGCAGGCGCGACGGGCGGCCCGTTGGGAGGACGGGCGAGCCGGCCGTGCCACGACCCGTCTCCGGGCCGTCAGGTCACAGACGCGGCACGTAGCCGCCGTGGCCCAGGGCGGCGCTCTCGTAGAAGTCCACGTCCTCTGTCACGCCACCCGTCACCTCGGTGACCCACGACAGGCGGTCCTTCAGAATGCGCTCGACCCCGCCCTGGAGCGTCGCCGAGCTGATGGCGCAGGAGCTGCAGGCGCCCTGCAGCTGGACCTCCACCGTGCCAGCCTCCACGTCGGCTGCCACGAGCACCAGGTCTCCCCCGTCGGCCTGCACGGCCGGCCGCATGAGATCCATCAGGCTCTGCAGCTGGCGCAGGCGGTCGGCACGCTCGCGGTCGTCGATCGATGCGCGACCCACGGCGACGGGCACGCCCTCGCCCGCCGGACGCGCCGTCGCCGTGCCCTCGCCTGCGTCATCGGTCACGGCTGTGTCACGGTTGTCGCCGCCTTCGGGTCGATCCATGTCCCCATTCTGCCGTGCAGGGCACGGTCACGTGCCGGTGCTCAGGGAGCGGGGGGCGGCGCCGGGGCAGGCTCGGCCGCGACCGGGTTCTCCAGGGTCCCCACGCGCTCGATCTCGATGCGGACGCGGTCGCCGGGCCGCAACCACCGTTGCGGGCGGAACCCGGCACCCACCCCCGAGGGGGTGCCGGTGGCGAGCACGTCCCCCGGCTCGAGGGGGAACGCCGTCGTGAGGTACTCGATCATCTCGCTCGGGGTGAAGATGAGGTCCGCCGTCGATGCGTCCTGGCGCAGCTCACCGTTGACCCAGGTCCGCAGGGACAGTGAGCCGACGTCCCCGACCTCGTCGGGCGTGACGAGCCAGGGGCCCATCGGGCAGTGGGTGTCGAACGACTTGCCCACCGTGAACGTGGGCGAGTGCCCCTGCCAGTCGCGGACGCTCACGTCGTTCAGGACGGTGAACCCGGCAACCACCTCGAGCCAGCGGTCGGCCGGAACGGCCTTGGCCCGCCGGCCGATCACGATGGCCAGCTCGCCTTCATAGTCGACCTGGTCCGACACGGCGGGGATCAGAATGTCCTGCTCGGGTGCGGCCACAGACGTGCGCTGCTTGTTGAACCAGTACTGGTGCTCGGGCAGCTGCCGCCCCAGCTCCTCCATCTCCTCCACGTGCGCCCGGTAGTTCATCCCGATCGCCAGGATCTTCGGCGGCAGCGGCACGGGGGCGAGCAGGGTCACGTCCTCGAGCCTCCATCTCCGTCCCCCCCGGGTCCGAGCGGAGGCCGCCGCCTCCATCGCCTCCGGGCCGAGCGCGAGGAACGTGGCCATGTCGCCGGGCAGGCCGAGGGGGTCCTCGGTCAGGTCGACGATGTCGTCGCCGTCCACCACCCCGGTGCGGCGTCGATCGGCGCCGGGCGCCGTGAGCTGGTCGGGCGGCAGGAAGGACACGAGTCGCACGGCCAGACACTACCGATGCCGCCGGCGTCGGCGTCCCAGCGCTCTCCCCCGGGGGCGGCGACCCCGGGCGGCTACCCGGGCAACGACCGGCCGATCCTCGACGCCAGGGCGTGGAGCTCTGCCACCAGGACGGGCAGCGGATAGTGCGCCTGGAGGCCGCTGGGATTGGGCAGCACCCAGACGAGGACGGCACCGAGCGGTTCCGTCTGCTCGCCGAGACCGGCTCGAGGAGCTGCGAAGGCCGTCCGATAGGCACCCAGCCCGAGGAAGGCCACGGCTCGCGGCTCGTAGCGCGCCAGCTTGCGTCGCAGGGCGACCGCCCCGCGACGCAGCTCGTCCGCCGACAGCTCGGCGGCAGTGGCGGTGGTGCGCGAGACGAGGTTCGTGATGCCCAACCCGACGTCGAGGAGGCGGCGCTCCTCGGCCGGGCTGAGCAGCTCGGCGGTGAGGCCGGCGAGGTGGAGTGCCTTCCAGAACCGGTTGCCGGGATGGGCGAAGTGGTGGCCGACCGCTCCGGACCAGCGTCCCGGGTTGATGCCGCAGAAGAGCACGTCGAGGCCGGGGCCCACCACGTCTGGAACCCGGGCCCCGGTCGCCGCAGCGCGGTCGAGGTCGGCAGGCGACGGCCGGGCGCCTGAGGCGCCCGCCTTCGTCACGCAGGCCGGTGGGCGCCGTCCTGCACCGCCTGGACCATCCGGCGGCATCGCATGCACCATGCCGCCGGCGCCCCCTCGTCGGCGGGGTGGACGAGCGCGCCGCACTGCGCGCAGCGCCAGATCACCGGTGACTCCAATTCCGACCGACTCCTCATGGATCTCCTTGCCGCAGCGGGGCGTGGCTGCTCGTGCCCCCGGCTGATACCCGCCACAGTGTGGAGCAGAACTATAGGTGGCGGGTACCCCGTGCCTGCATCTCCCCAGGTCAACGCGAGCGCCATGGGGGGGCGTCCCTACGAGGCGCCCTGCGTCGCCGACGCGGCGGTCGGGAGATACCCGTAGCTCACCTGCGAGCCGACCGAGGCGACGGTCCGGGCGAGCTCGGGCACGAAGCGGTCGGCGTCGACGGTGCCCACCCCCGAGACCAGGCTGTACCCCCGGGCGGCGGCGTACCCCTTGACCGTGTGCTCGGAGTCGCCGGCGAAGAACGACACGGTGTTGTCGCCCCGGTCCACCGAGACGATCCCGGGGTCGTGGGCGGCGGCCATGGCGTAGAGGGCCGGGTTGATGCAGCCCAGGCCGTGGTGCGCCACCTGGTCGGCCAGGGCGACCACGCCGGCGAACAAGGGCGTGGCCTCGCTGGTGCCGCAGACGTAGTACCAGCCAGGGGGTGTGGGGGCGAAGCTCTGGTAGGTGTCGACGAGGCCGCTGCAGGCCGCGCTCATGGCGATGTCGGGGACGCCCCGCTGGCCCCCCACCACGCCGGCCACCCCGTTCTGGAACGACGGACGCGAGAAGATCGCCGACAGGCCCCCGCCGGTGGCGTCGGGATGGGGCCTCGCTGTGCCGAACACGAACTCGTTCACGTGGCGTGTGTAGGTGTCGTTCCACGCCCGGTCCGGGGCGGTCCGGCCCCCGGATGCGTCGAGCTGCAGCTGCGTGCCCCCCACCGCGGTCACCAGCGGGTCGCTCGCCGGCCATGTCACAGCCGGCGACGTCGAGTACGTCACCGCTGTGTTTGTGGTGTAGTCCGTCGCCCCTGTGTCCCCGGCGGCCGCCAGCACGGTGATCCCCGCCGCGGCGGCCGCGACGTAGGGTCCTCGAAGCCGCTCCAACGCGCCCAGGGACGTGAAGGTGTGCTCGTTGGCGCCGAAGCTCTGGGTGATCACCTCGGCCAGGTGGTGGTCGACCACGTCCTGGATGGCCGCCTCGATCTGGGGGAAGCCCGCTGTGCCTTCGGTCTCGGACACCGGGGTCTCCACCAGCAGCAGGTTCGCCTGGGGCGCCATCACGTGCGCCCACTCGACGTCGAGCGTCGTCTCGCCGGCCCAGCCGACCATTGTTGTTGTGCGGGGGTCGAACGGCGGGACGGCGCCGGCAGGCTCGACCACCTGGAAGGACGGCGGTGTCGGGAGGTGGAACTTGGCGTCGAAGGCGGCCAGGTCCCGACGGATCGTCGGCGAGCCGAAGGAATCGACGATCGCGATGGTCACCCCCCGGCCGTCGATGCCCCGGGCGAGCAGCGGAGGCACGCGGTAGGCGTCCTGCAGTTGCGCCGGGTCGTAGCAGGGGAGCCGGATTGTGCGTGTCGCCAGGCACTGGGCCTCGGTCAGGTAGGCGGCGGTGGCCGAGTGCCGCGTGGTCAGCGGACCCGAGCGGGTCACGGCGGGCCGCGACGGCGACGCCGTCGCGGGCAGCACCAACCCCGCCGCCAGCGCGGCCCCCGACAGCGCGCTCAGCCATGCCGCCCTACGCACGGCGGGCGTGTCCCGACGGTCCCCTCGTCACCGCTGTCACGGTACCGGGTCGTGACGACCTGCTCGGGCCGGGCCGTCAGCCGTCAACCGTCAGCCGGGTGCCTCTCCCTTCCAGGTGCGGCCGCTCGTCGCTCAGGAGGTAGCACGGCCCGGGCCCGGTGCGGGCGGCCACGTCGCCCGGGTTGTAGAGCGTGCAGGAGCGCAGGGACAAGCACCCGCAACCCACGCACGAGGTGAGCTCGTCGCGCAGCCGCTCGAGCACGGCGATCTGGTCGTCCAGTCGCGGTCGCCACGAGGCGGAGAGCCTGGCCCAGTCCGACTTCGTGGGGGTGCGGGAGCTGGGCAACGTGGCCAGGGCGGCCCGGATCTCGTCCAGGCTGAGGCCCACCCGCTGGGCGACACGGACGAAGGCGACCCGGCGCAACGTGCTGCGCATGTACCGCCGCTGCCCGCCGGCCGAGCGGGTGGCGGCGCCTGGTGGCTCAGCGGCAGGAGGAGCAGCGCCGGCTCGTGCGAGCCCGACTGCGGGGCGCCGCCGGTCAGGCGGGGATCCGCACCGTCCGGCCGATGCGCTCGGAGGCGACCCGCTCGGCGACCTCGAGTGGCGTGCAGCCTTCGGCCGACGCCCTCCGCAGCATCGCCTCGACCCGCTCGCCGATCCGGAGCACGGCCGCCTCGGTCCCGGCCTCGTCCCATCCGGCCCGTCCGGCGTGGATCTGCACCACGCCGCCGGCGTTGGCCACGAAGTCGGGGACGTAGAGGATCCCCCGCTCCGCCAGGCGGCCGTCGAGCTGGCGGTGGGCGAGGACGTCGTTCGCCGCGCCGGCCACGATCCGGCACGGCAGCCCGTCCACCGTGGCGTCGTTCACCACCCGCGCCGCGGCGCACGGCGCCAGCACGTCGCACGGGGTGGTCGTGACCTCATCGACGGGGACGACCGCCCCCCCGGCCGCGGCGGCGGCCTCGGCGGCCCGGTCGGTGCTCACGTCGGCCACCAGGACGTCCGCCGACCGCTCGGCCAACAGCCGGGCGAGCGTCCCGCCGACGTGGCCGGCTCCCTGCACGACGACCCGGAGGCCGCGGAGCCCGTCGAACCCGGCGACCCGGGCAGCCGCCTCGATCGAGGCCAGCACGCCGAGGGCCGTGTAGGGCGACGGGTCGACGTGGTCACAGCTCACGTCGGGCGCCACCTTGCCGATGACGGCCAGGTCCTCCACGTCGGTCCCCATGTCCACGCCGGGCACGTAGGCGCCGCCCAGCCGGTCGACGAACCGCCCGAACGCTTCCATCACCTGCTCCCTGGGCCCCTGGCCGTCTTCGAGGAGGATGACGGACTTGCCGCCGCCGTAGGGGATGTCGGCGCACGCGTTCTTGAGCGTCATGCCGCGGGCGAGGCGCCGGGCCTCCGCCACGGCGGCGGCCTCGGCGGGGTAGCGCACGTAGCGGACGCCGCCCAGGGCCGGGCCCAACGTCGTGTCGTCCACCGCGATGACGGCCCTCGTTCCGGTCGCACGGTCCCGGCAAAGCACCAGCTGCTCCGTGCCGCCGGGGATCGTCTGGTCGTCGTTGAGATCGTCGCTGCGGTCGGTGTCCTGCGCACGGTTGCCGGTGTCCTGCGCACGGTTGCCGGTGTCCTGGCCCATGCCACCAGTCAATACCGGTAACCGGGAATTGGGGAACAATTCGCCACAAACGGCCCTCTTGATGCAATAGAGTGACGCAGATTTTGCATATCGAGACGATCTGTTGCGTCGGGGCGTCCTGTTGCATCCGCCGCGTCGTCGAGGAGGAGCGTGCCCTACGAGCCCGATCCGGTCGACCACCGCCTCTTGGAGCTGCTGGCCGAGAACGCCCGGCGGACCTTCGGCGAGCTGGGCAGCCGGGTCAACCTCTCACCCTCCGCCGTCAAGCGACGGATCGACCGGCTCGAGCGCGCCGGTGTCATCACGGGCTACACGGTGGTGGTCGACCACGCCAAGGCCGGACGGCCCATCGAGGCGTTCGCCGAGGTCCGTTTCCGCGGGAACGAGGACCTCGAGCAGATCCGGGAGACGGCGAGCCGGCTGCCCGACGTCCAGGCCGTCTTCACCATGGCCGGCGACCCCGACGCCCTCGTCTGGCTGCGGGTCTCCGACGTCGCTCGGCTGGGTCACGTGATCGAGCTGCTACGGCGGAGCGGCCGCGTGACCGGGACGAAGACGCTGATCGTGCTGGACACCTGGACCCGCCCGGCCGAGCTGTAGGGCCAGCGGCCGGCGGGGCGCGCCCGGCCACACGGCCGCCTCCGGGTGCGGAACGGTCAGGTGCAGGCCGGCTCGCCGCCGTCGCAGACGACCGTGTCCCGTCCCCCCTGCTTGGCCCGGTAGAGCGCTCGGTCCGCTCGCTCGATGAGCGCTGTGAAGTCCGTCGTCTTGCCCGAGGCCGACCCCACGCTGACCGTCACCGACAGCCCGGGGGCGAGGTCGGCCCAGGGTTGGGCCCGCACGGCGGCGACGAGAGCCTCGGCGCGGCGCCGGGCGACGTCGGTGCCGGCCGACGCCAGGACGAGGGCGAACTCGTCGCCGCCGAGGCGCACGGCACAATCCGATTGGCGGACGTGCGCGTGCAGGAGCCGGCCGACCGAGACGAGGACCGTGTCGCCGATCTGGTGCCCGAAGCGATCGTTGACCGACTTGAACTCGTCGAGGTCGGCCACGAGGAGAGAGACCGTGGCCACGTCCTGGCGGGCAAGGGCGTCGACGTAGCGGGAGAAGCCGCGGCGGTTGAGGAGCGCCGTCAGGTCGTCGCGGTGGGCCTGCTGGGTGATGACGTCGTGCTCCCGGCGCAGGCGCTCGGCCTGGATCCGGCCGAGCGTCGAGCTGTGCAGCGCCAGCTGGTGCGACCAGCGCAGCGACAGCTGGCGGCGGGCGTAGCGCATGGCCGCCGTCGGCTTCCCCTCCGCCTCGAGCTCCGCCGCAACGAACAGCGCCAGGTCGTACGGCTCGGTTGACCCGGTGGGGTCGATCTCGGCCACGGCCAGCTCCACGGCCTCCATGGCGCGATGGACCCGTCCCGCACGCTGGTCGCTCAGGGCGACGGCGAGATGCAGCCAGCCCACCGGCCACGCGCCCGGATGGTCGTCGGGGGAGACGCGGGAGAGCATGGCCTGCGCTTGCGCCGTCACGTCCCGGCCGACCAAGGCGGCCAGGACGAGGCCAAGCGCGTCTAGCTCGGCGGTCCATGCGGCAGGCATCCCCTCCGGGGCAGACGAGGACATCAGCCCCTGCCAGGTGCGCCAGCGCTCCCAGAGCATCCCGTCCTCGCCCGCCTGGCGGTGGACGCAGGCCCAGTTCACCTGCATCTCGGCGCGGTTGTAGACGATCGCCGGCAGCACGTAGCGGGCCCACGGGGCAGGTGGGTCGGGGGCCAGCGACAGGGCGGTCGCGTACTGCTGGTCGCACAGCTCCCACAGCCAGCGGACGCCGAACGCCTGCGCGCATGCGTTGTGGGCCGAGATGCGCTCGATGAGCCGCCCGTCGGCCGTCTCCAGCAGGACGGCGGCTCGCGCCAGGTCCTCGTCGGAATCCTTGGTCAGCTCGGTGCTGCTCTGGGACACGTCCAGGCTGGCCCGCATGGCCAGGGCCAGCGCCAGCATGACGGGGGCCCGGTCCTCCTCGGCCCTTGCGAGCAGCCGGGCGACCGCCTCCCGGCGCTCCCGGTGGTTGCTGCGGCCGGCGGCCACGGCGGCGGCGAACAGCCCGATGCGGACCACCTCCGGCCAGTCCCGCTCCTCGGCGTCGGCGAGCAGGGCATGGATCGCATCCCCGGCGCCGCCCACTCCCGCCTGGACGTCGACCACGAGCTCGTAGGCACGCATGTAGGCCGCACGACGCGCCTCGAGGTCGTCAGAGGGGAACGCGTCACCCGCGATCGGCGGCGCAGCCATTCCTCGCCCCTCCTCCCACCACCCGTCACGGTCCATCCCGGCGGGCTTCCCCGTCAAGTGTCGCACGTCCGATGACAGAATGCGGACACCCTTGCCGCCGCCAGCCCCACGTCGCAACCGGGGGCGGCGGCGTCAGAGGGCACCGAGCGCGGCCACCAGTTGCACCAGGCCGTAGGCCGCCGGAAAGCACTCGGCCCGGTAGGTCAGGGTCCGGTCCGCGACGAGCTCCATGCCCGGCACGAGGAGCGCGCGCTCGGCCATGCCCGGCTGGAGGACGTCCACCTCGAGCGTCACGGGACCGACGAACTGCAGCGGACGGACACGGTCCCGGTCCGCCAGCGCGGCCGGCACTGCTGCCTCGATCCGGTCGCAGACCTCGGACGGATGGAGCACCGCCGCGGCGCGGCTCCCCAACGACCGCTTCACCACCAGGGCGTGCATGCCGGGTGCCACCTCGGCCGCCTCGCGGGCCACGCTGTCGTCCCCGGTCACGAGCACCGGGACGGCACCGTGGTGGGCGGCGAGCGCCGTGTTGAGCCCCAGCTCCCCGAGCGACCGGCCGTCGCAGCGTACGTCGGCGATGACACGGCTGTTGACCGTGTGGGCGAGGACGGAACGGGCCGAGCCGGCCTTGGCGTGGTAGCCGAGGAACACCACCGAGTCCACGCCGTCGGCCACGCCGGCCATCATCCCCTCGGGCTTGGGCTTGCCCCGCACCAGCTCCGCCCGGCGATCGAGCCGGTCGTGGACGAGGTTCCGGAAGGGACCGTGGGCCTCGGTGACGAGGACCGCCGCGCCGGGGCTCGCGGCCAGGACCCCCCGGACTGCGGCGCTGGCCTCGTCGGTCATCTGAAGGCGGTGGCGCTCGTACTCGACGGTCCCCGGCGTCACGTCCTCCGCGTCGACGACGCCAGCGATGCCCTCCATGTCGATCGAGATGAGGACCCGCACCCGTCCGCCTCCTTCGCATCCCTCGTCCGGCTCGGTGCATCTTCCCATGCGCCGCCGTCGGGGTCGGGTGCCGCGTGACCGTCGAGCGGGCGCGGGCCCGTTCCGCGGGCGGCCGTGTCCGTTCCGCGT
>JAJYVT010000154.1 GCA_021791845.1 Actinomycetes bacterium
TCCGGATCGCCCAGCTGCGCCAGTGCCTCGAGGGCCAGGTCGCCCGGCCCTTCGCCGGCGGGCCCCAGGTCGAACCGGAGCTGCCTGCCGCCCCCCGCCGGCTGGAGCCCGGACGCCGACACGCCCAGCAGCCGGACGCCGTCCCCGATCTCCACCGACTCGAGCAGGGCTCCGGCCACTGCACCGACTGCCTTGCCCGTGTCCAGCCCGAAGTCGAGGGTGTGCGAACGGGTCGCGAGCGAGAAGTCGGGGAACTTCAGCTTCACCGTGACGGTACGGGCCGCCAGCCCGCTCGACCGGAGATGGGTGGCCACCGACTCGGCCATCCGTTGCAGGTGCGCTCCGAGGACGGCGCGGTCGACGACGTCGGTCCGGAAGGTCTCCTCGTGCCCCACCGACTTCGCCGGGCGGTCGGGCACGACGGGGTCCCGGTCCTCCCCTCGAGCCAGGGCGCTGAGATGCGTACCGTGTGCCCTGCCCACGGCCCGCACCAGGACCTGCTCCGGGAGCGCCGCGAGCTCCCCCACCGTCTTCACGCCGAGCCCGTGCAGGCGTCGCGTCGTCGCCGGGCCCACGCCCCACAGGCGCTCGACCGCCATGGGATGGAGGAAGGCCAGCTCGTCGGCTGGATCGACCACGACGACCCCGCGTCCGGGCACCTTCCCGCTGCGGCTGGCCGTCGGCTTGGCCACCCGCGACGCCAGCTTGGCCACGAGCTTCGAACGCCCGCCGCCCACCGAGCAGTCGAGCCGGAGCTCGGCGCGCACCTGGGAACGGATCCGCTCCCCGATGACCTCGGGCGGCCCCAGCAGGCGGCGAGCCCCGGTCACGTCCAGGAACGCCTCGTCGAGCCCGATCGGCTCCACGAGCGGGGTGACCGACGTGAGGATCTCGCGCAGCTGCCTGCTCACGTCGGCATAGCGCGAGTACCGGCCGTCGAGGAAGACCGCGTGCGGGCAGAGCTGGCGCGCCCGCACCGAGGGCATGGCGGAATGCACGCCGAACGCACGCGCCTCGTACGTGCAGGAGGCGACGACGCCGCGAGCGCCGCGACCGCCCACGATCACCGGCTTGCCGGCGAGGTCGGGATCGTCCAACACCTCCACCGAGGCGAAGAACGAGTCCATGTCGACATGGAGGATGGCCGGCGCACCCCGGACGCCGTGCTGGGCGCCCCGCTCGGACGCTGGGGGCGGGTCCGGGTCAGCCACCGAGACGGAGCCGCCGGAAGCCCTCGGCGAAGCGAACGCCGGCGCGCCTGCCCTCCTCCTCCGCCCGGCGGCGCACCACTGTGCCGGCCCAACCCTCGCCACCGGCGATCTGGCTGCGATGGCATTCGACCGCGGCGACCTTGCGGTCCACCGTCTCGGAGATGTCCACCCACACGTCGGGCTCGAGCGTGGCCGACAACAGCGCCGTCGCCACCTGGTGGGGCGGCCCAGCCTCGGGGTAGTAGTGCGGCAGCACGGCCGAGGGTGACAGCGCGTCGAGCAACGTCCATCCCGCCACCCGGTGGTCGCGGTGGTTGAAGTAGTCCTGCCCGAAGAAGACGGCGGTCGGGTCGTGACCGAGGACGACCTCGGGGCGCACCGAGCGGATCAACCCCACCAGCTCCGCCCGGAAACCGGCCCGCTCGTCCAGCTCTCCGTCGGCCGCGCCGAGCACCCGGAACGAGGCCAGGCCCACGACCTCGGCCGCCGCCGCCAGCTCGGTCGCCCGGAGGGCGGCCAGCTCCACCGGCCCGACCAGCGGATCGGCGGTTCCCCGTCCACCGTCGGTGCACACCACGAGGTGCACGGCGCATCCCCGGGACGCCCACAACGCCAGCGTCCCCCCGCAGGCGACGTCGGCGTCGTCGGGGTGGGCATAGACGGCGAGCGCCACCGACGGCACGTTGGTCACCAGCTCCGCCACGATCGGACCGCCTTCCCCGGGTCGGTCAGTGCCGCTGCTTCGGCTCGGTCGTCTTGATCAAGAGCCCCATCTCCCGTTGGAAGTCGTCGGCGTCCTCGAAGCCCTTGTAGACGCTGGCGAAGCGGAGGTAGGCGACGTCGTCCAACGCCTTCAGCTGCTCCAGCACCGCCACGCCCACCTGCTGGCTCGTCGGCTCGGGCGAGACGCCCCGGAGCGCCTCCTCCACCCGCTGGGCCAAGTCCTGGAACATCTCCTCGGTCACCGGCCGGTTCTTGCAGGCGGCCTGGACCCCGGCGATGAGCTTTGCCCGGTCGAACGGCTCGCGTTGGCCGGAGCGCTTCACCACCCACAGCGGCTGCTCCTCGACCCGCTCGAAGGTGGTGAACCGGCGGCCGCATCCGAGGCACTCCCGGCGGCGGCGGATGGCGGCCCCTTCGTCGGCCAGACGCGAGTCGACCACCCGGTCATCGTCGGCAGCACACCACGGGCAGCGCACGCGTGCGACGTTAGTGCCGCCCTGCGGTGACGCAGCTTCGCACCGGTGGGCCCAGGCGGGGCTGGTCACGGGATGGCGATGCGCTCCCCTGGCACGACGGTCCCGGATCCGGTCTCCCTGGCGATCGCCTCGGCCAGCGGGCGGGGGTCCCCGCCCCGGTCGAAGCGCGCGGCGATCGACCACAGGGTGTCTCCCGGCTGGACCACGTACACGGTGGACCCGGTCAGCGCGCTCCCCGGCACCCGCAGGTGCTGCGGCGCAGCCCCCCCGAGCGCGCTGAGTGGGAGGCTCAGGCCGACGCAGAGGCCGGCAACGGCGAGACCGAGCACCAGCCGTCGGCGCCGCTGCCGGATGCGCGTCCGGACGGCCCGTCGGACGGCGACGTCGAGACCCCGCCGGACCTGCGTCGCCACGGCCGCGGGCGGCGCGTCCTCGTCTGCCGCCTCGTCACCGGCACCGTCGCCGCGCTCGGCGTCCGCTCCCGTCGGCACCACCCGAAGGACCGGCCGCGGCCACGGCATCTCCAGGGGACTGCCCGGATCCTCCGCCGCCTCGTCGATCTCGACCAGTGCTGCGATCGTCATCCCCGTCACCCCTCGCCGCTCGGCCGGACGACGACCCGGCCCACCGATGCGAACTGACGTTCGCCCTTGTCCATTGAAATACGAACATGCGTTCGTGTCAAGCAAGTCCACGAACACATGTTTGCCCGAGGGTGTGACACCGGGTATCCTCGTCACAAACACATGTTCGCCGGACGGCCGGCGAGGGCCCAGCGGGGGTGCGGAGGATGGCGCAGGCACTGAGCGGCAAGCGACAGCAGATCCTGGAGTACATCGGAGACTGCCTGCGGGACCGGGGCTATCCCCCCTCGGTGCGGGAGATC
>JAJYVT010000008.1 GCA_021791845.1 Actinomycetes bacterium
TGCGCGGGGCTTTATGCTCAGACGGAACCGGCAGACCGTCGGCGAGCGGCCCACACAGGAGGGCAGAGGCGTGCCAGGGGTGTGGCAGCGAACCAAGAACATCTTCCAGGCCAAGGCGAACAAGGTGCTCGACCGGGCGGAGGACCCGCGCGAGACGCTCGACCTCTCCTACGAGAAGCAGCTGGACAGCTTGCAGAAGGTGCGTCGGAGCGTGGCCGACGTGGCCACGGCCCGCAAGCGGATCGAGCTGCAGGCGGCGCAGATCCAGAAGCAGGCCGACAAGCTCCAGGACCAGGCCAAGTCGGCGCTCAGCATCGGCAACGAGGACCTCGCCCGTGAGGCGCTCTCGCGCCGTGCGGCACTGGGTGAGCAGCTGACCGATCTCAAGACCCAGCACGACCAGGTCGTCCAGCAGGAGGAGAGCCTGGTTGCCACCTCCCAGCGCCTGCAGACGCAGATCGAGCAGTTCCGCACCAAGAAGGAGACCCTGAAGGCCAGCTACACCGCGGCCGAGGCGCAGACCAAGATCGGCGAGGCCGTGAGCGGCATCTCCACCTCCATGGGCGACGCCGGGGCGGCGATGCAGCGGGCCCAGGACAAGATCGCCAGCATGCAGGCCCGGGCCGGGGCGATGGACGAGCTGCTCGCCTCGGGGGCGCTGACCGACCTCACGACCCCGGTCACAGACATCCAGGCCGAGCTGGACAAGGCCCAGGCAGGCTCCCAGGTCGACAACGAGCTGGCCGCGCTCAAGGCCCAGCTGGCGGCGGCGGGCCCGGTCGGCGCCCTCCCGACCACCGGGCAGGTGGCGCAGGCGCCGGCTGCCGATCCCGCGGGGTCCGCGCCGGCACCGCCGGCTCCGCCGGCACCGCAGTCCGCGCCGGCACCGCCGGCCACGGCGCCCGCAGCGAGCGCGCCGGTCGACACGGGGGGTGACGCCCCAGTCGACGGCGAACCCGTCACAATTGGGGTGACAACGCCGAGCGAGGCGGCACCGGGAGGCACCGACGCATGACCACCGCAAGCAGGATCCCCGCCGACAAGGGGCTGACGACCCGCATGTTCCTGACGGGTCTGTTCCTCGTCGTGCTCTACGGCGTCTTCGGGGCCATCCTCTGGGAGGTCTTCAAGAGCTTCGTCGTCCTCTTCGTCATCATCTTCGGGCTCCTCTTCCTCCAGTACTGGTTCTCCGACAAGATCGCCCTGTGGGGCATGCGGGGGCGCATCGTCACGCCTGAGCAGGCACCGCAGCTGCATGGCGCCATCGACCGGCTCTGCGCCCTGGCCGACATGCCCAAGCCCCGGGTCGCGATCGCCAACACCGACATGCCGAACGCCTTCGCCACCGGTCGCAGCCCGAAGGCCGCGGTGGTGTGCGCCACGAGCGGGCTCCTGCGCAGGCTGGACGAGCCCGAGCTGGAGGCCGTGCTGGCGCACGAGCTGTCGCACGTCGCCCATCGCGACGTGGCCGTCATGACCATCGCCAGCTCGCTCGGCGTGCTGGCGGGCCTCATCACCCGGGTCATGTTCTGGAGCACGATGTTCGGCGGGGGCGGGCGCGGCAGCCGCAACCAGGGCGCCGGTCAGATCGTCGTCCTCGAGATGATGATCATGCTGGTGTCGATCATCGTCTACGCCATCAGCTTCCTCCTCACCCGGGCGCTCTCCCGCTACCGGGAGCTGGCAGCCGACCGCTCGGGCGCCATCCTCATCGGGCGCCCGTCGCTGCTGGCGTCGGCGCTGGTGAAGATCACGGGCGAGATGGGGCGCATCCCGACGCGGGACCTGCGCCACGCCGAGCCCTTCAACGCCTTCTTCTTCACCCCTGCGGTCACCCAGCAGCGGGGGCCGAACGGCGGCGGCTTCACCCTGAGCGCGCTGTTCTCGACCCACCCGACCCTCGAGCGCCGGCTGGCCCAGCTCTCCGAGCTCGAAGCCCAGCTGAACCAGCCGCGCTGAGCGGCCGCAGACCGCGCTGACGTGGGGCTCCTCGACTCCCTCCTCGGGCGGACCAAGCCGGTCCGGCCCAACCTCGACGCCCTGTTCGCGCTGCCGTCGGCGGCCGTGACCCTGCAGACGTCGGCGGGGCTCGTGCTCTCCGGCCATGCCGGGGTGTGCTGGATGCCGCCGGCCGGCCAATCGGCGGCCGAGGTCCAGCACGAGATCGCCGAGCTCCTCGACATCCCCGACGACACGGTCCAGGGTCAGGCGACGGCCGAGGCGGCGACCCCGCCGCCGGCCGGCGGCCCGACTGCCGGCTCCGTCGGCATCCTGACCCAGGCGGAGGACAGCTACGGCTACCGTTGGCTGCTCCTCGACGACGCGGACGTGGAGGACCTGGTGAACCGCGTGCACCTGGTCAACTCCTCCCTGGCGGAGAACGGCTGGGGCCCCCAGCTCCTGTGCTCCGTCTTCGGGGTGACGCCCGGCGAGGGGGCGGACAGCTCGGCCCGGCCGTTCTTCCTCGTCTACCTGTTCAAGCGGGGCACCTTCTACCCCTTCGCCCCCACCGGCAAGGAGCGGCGGGACAACGAGCTCGAGCTGCGCGTGCGCTCGATCATCGGGTCCGACCTGCCCATGGAGACGGACCTGTCCCGCTGGTTCCCCCTGTGGGACCTGCCGGTCCACTGACCGGGCCCGGCGCCGCGGCGCGCCACATCGAGCTCGAGAGCGCCGTCAACTTCCGGGACCTCGGCGGCTACCGGGCAGCGGACGGCCGCACCATCAGATGGCGGTCGCTGTTCCGCGCCGACGACCTCTCCGCGCTGACG
Source organism: Actinomycetes bacterium (assembly GCA_021791845.1). Taxonomy (GTDB): domain Bacteria; phylum Actinomycetota; class Acidimicrobiia; order Acidimicrobiales; family RAAP-2; genus JAJYVT01. The sequence continues at coordinate 2,772 of JAJYVT010000008.1, forward strand.
CGGCCCGACCGGGCGGTCGTGCGCAACCTCGGCATCGCCACGGTGATCGACCTGCGGTCGAGGGCCGAGGTGGAGCGGGAGCGGTTCCCGGTCGACGAGATCCCCGTCGCCTTCCACCACGTGCCGCTGGTGGCGGCGCTCCCCGCCTTCGAGGAGTTCCGCCGCGGGCCGGACTTCTTTGCCGCCCACTACCTGGACATCGCGCACCTGGCGGGCGATCAGATCGCCCGGGCCCTCACCATCGTGGCCGATCGAACCGCCCATCCGGTGATCGTCCACTGCGCCGCCGGCAAGGACCGCACGGGCGTGCTCGTCGCCGTGGTCCTCGCCCTCTTGGGCGTGGCCGACGAGGTGATCGCCGAGGACTACGCCCTGAGCGCGGCAGCGATGGAGGCGCTGGTCGGAAGGATCGTCGAGCGGATGCCCGAGCAGCGCGACGCCATCATGGAGGTGGCCGACGTGATGTTCTCGGCCTCGCCCGCCGCGATCACCGCGCTGCTGGAGGGGCTGCGGGCCGAGCACGGCACGATCGAGGCCTACGCCGCCGCCCACGGTGCCGGCCCCGAGGTGGTGGGCGCGCTCCGGGCGAGCCTCCTCGAGTAGGGAGCTCAGTTCCCGCAGTTCCCGCAGTTCCCGCAGTCCCCGCAGTCCGCCGGGACGCGGGGTGAGCCGGTCAGAAGCGCCGCACGCGCCAGTGTTCGCCGGTCCCCGCGTCAAGCGGCACGGCCTGCGGCTCCGGCACGGCGAGCGACCTGGCGGCCCACTGCGACCGGAGCAACGACCGCCGCCGCAACCCGGTCGGCATGTGGCGGACGAGCACGGCGGTGAGCCAGGCACCGGTCGCCCCGCCGAGGGCGGCGAGACCGGCCTTGGAGAGGGACCCCGTCACCGCCAGTGTCCATGCGCCCCAGAGGAGGACCGGGAGCACGACGTAGCCCAGCACCCGCCGGTACCTGCGCTGCCTCCGCCGGTAGTGCAGGGGGAAGCGGCGCCGGACGACGTACATGGCCACGCTCACCACCACCAGGAGCGCCAGGGCGACCAAGAGGACGGAACCCCCGTGCACATTTCCAGTATGACCCTCGCACCGCGCCGGTGCCACGACCAGAGCGCCTCCGGGTTCGCGCCCCGCGACGAGGCGCCTGGCACGGAGCGTCCGGGCGGCCGGGCGGCCGTCAGGGGTGCGTCATCTCCTCCGGTCGCACCGCCTGGTCGAACTGCTCCCCCGTCAGGTAGCCGAGCCCGACGGCCGACTCCCGCAGCGAGATGCCCTCCTTGTGGGCCTTCTTCGCCACCTCGGCCGCCTTGTCGTAGCCGATCACCGGGTTGAGGGCGGTCACGAGCATCAGCGAGCGCTCGAGGTGGCGGGCGATCTGCTCGCGGTCGGGCTCCACTCCCTCAACGGCGAAACGCCGGAAGGCGGTGCAGGCGCCGGTCAGCAGGTCGACCGAGTGCAGCACGTTGTGGGCCATGACCGGCTTGTTCACGTTGAGCTCGAAGTTCCCCCGCGCCCCGGCGATGCCCACGGCGGTGTCGTTGCCGATCACCTGGATGCAGACCATGATCATCGCCTCGGACTGGGTCGGGTTCACCTTCCCGGGCATGATCGACGACCCCGGCTCGTTGGCCGGCAGGACGAGCTCCCCGAGACCGCTGCGCGGCCCGGAGCCCAGCCAGCGGAAGTCGTCGGCGATCTTGTTGAGCGAGCCGGCCAGCACCCGCAGGCCGCTGCTCGCCCACACGACGGCGTCGTGGGCCGCCAGGGCGGCGAACTTGTTGGGGGCGGAGACGAACGGAAGCCCCGTGAGCGCTGCGATCTTGGCCGCCACCCGGGTGCCGAATTCCGGGTGGGTGTTGAGCCCGGTGCCCACGGCGGTGCCGCCGGCTGCCAGCTCGTAGAGCCCGGGGAGGGTCTGCTCGAGGCGGGCCAGGTCGGCGTCCAGCTGGGCGACGTACCCGGAGAACTCCTGCCCCAGGGTGAGGGGGACGGCGTCCATCAGGTGCGTCCGGCCGATCTTGGTGATGCCGGCGAACGCCTCGGCCTTGGCGGCCAGGGCGTCACGCAGTGCGCGGACCGCCGGGACGAGGCGGTGCACCAGCTCCTGGGCCACGGCGATGTGCATGGCGGTGGGGAACGTGTCGTTGGACGACTGCGACATGTTCACGTGGTCGTTGGGGTGCACGGGTGTCTTCGAGCCGAGCACCCCACCGTCGAGCTCGATGGCCCGGTTGGCGATGACCTCGTTGGCGTTCATGTTGGTCTGGGTGCCGCTGCCCGTCTGCCAGATCCGCAGGGGGAAGTGGTCGTCGAGCTTGCCGTCGGCCACTTCCCGGGCGGCGGTGGCGATCAGCTCGGCCCGGTGGCTGTCGAGCTTGCCGAGCTCGGCGTTGACCGCGGCCGAGGCCTCCTTCAGGACGCCGATGGCGCGGATCAGCGGGCGGGGCATCACGTCGGCGCCGATGGCGAAGTGGTGCAGCGAGCGTGCCGTCTGCGCTCCCCAGTAGCGGTCGGCGGGCACCTCGATCTCGCCCATGCTGTCGGTCTCGATCCTGATGTCGCTCACCGCTCCTCCTCGTCGTGCTCCTCGTCGTGCTCGTCGTCGTGCTCGTCGCCGCGCGCCGCGCGGCATGCGCGTGCGCCGTGCGCGGCGTCCCGCTGCGCCGTCGGGGTTCAGCCTGCGTCCCGGGCCTCGCCGCCGGCAACTCCCGCCGAATTCTGGCTCGCCCGGGCCCCTGGCCGGCGTCGCCCCGCCGCAGTCGCCGGGCGATTCGCCGCGACCGCCCAACGCCGCCGGCCGGCCGCCAGCGCCCGCCGGGCGGCGGCCACGTCCTCGGCCCGCGGGCCGTGCCCGGCCCCGGGGACCTCCAGGATGGCGGGACGGTCCTGGAGGGCCGGGTGGGCCAGCAGGCATCCCAGGGCGGCGGCTCCGATGAGACCCTCGCCGAGGTTGGCGTGCCGATCCCGGTTGGCACCGAGCGGGACCTTGGAGTCGTTCAGGTGCAGGCAACCCAGCGCGGCCAGACCCACGGTGGCGTCGACCCGGGCGACGACGGCGTCGGCGGTCTGTGGCGTCCCGAAGTCCACGCCCGAGGCCCAGAGGTGCTGCGTGTCCAGGCAGACGCCGAGGGCGGCGCCCGCTCGCGCCCGGCTGAGGATCTCGCCCAGCTCCTCCAGGTCCCGCCCGACCGTCCCCCCGGCGCCGGCTGCGTTCTCCAGCAGGATCGGGCAACGCTCCGGCCCACCGGCGGCGCCCCGCCCCCGCCCGGGCTCGAGCGGGTCCCGGGCGGCGTCGAGCGCTCGTCGCAGGGCCCAGACCACCTGGTCGAGGCAGCTTTCGAACCCGCCGCCCCGGTGGCTCCCCCACGTGCAGCACCAGTCCCGACGACCCCATCCCCATGGCCGTGCTCAGGTTGGCCACCAGGCACTCGAGCGACCGGTCGAGGAGGACGGGGTCCCCGGTCGCCAGGTTGATGAGGTAGGTGGCGTGGCAGTAGGTGGCCGAGACCGTGGGGTCGGCCTCGACGGCGCTGCGGTAACGCTCGAGCACCGCCGGGGCGTACTGGCCGGGATTCCACACCCTGGGGCTCTGGGTGAAGACCTGCACCACGTCGGCCCCGATGTCGTGGGCCCGGGCCAGCGCCCCCACCAGTTCGCCGCCCGCCCGCACCTGCGCCCCGATCCGCACCTCGCCGACGGTACCGCCCGCGCCGGTACTGTCGGCCCGGAAGGCGCGTCCGCGCGAGACCCCACGAGAGGAGCAGTCCCATGCCGCACACCCTCACCGACAAGGCCAAGGCGCTCATCGCCCGGCCCGTGCTCGCCACGCTGGTGACGCTCGACGCCGCCGGCACCCCCCAGGCCACGCCGCTGTGGATCGAGACCGACGGGGACGACCTCCTGGTCAACACGGCCAAGGGCCGGGTGAAGGCCAACAACATGGAGCGCGACCCGCGGGTGGCGCTGACCGTGCTCGACCCCGAGGACCCCTACAACGTGGTGGCCCTGAGCGGCAGGGTGACGGAGATGACCAACGAGGGAGCCGACGCCCACATCGACCGCCTGGCGCACAAGTACCTCGGCGTCGACACGTACCCGAACCGCCGGGAGGGAGAGGTCCGCCTGACCGTGCGCATCCGGGTGGACCACGTCGCCATGCAGCCGTCCTGAGCACCGCGCCGCCCGGGGGCGGACGCGTCGCCGCTCAGGCGGCTGCCCCCGACCACGGTCCGTAGAGCTCGGCCGCCAGCGCCGCCAGGGCCGCCAGGCGGTCCGCGGAGCCGGCGGTGCCCGGACCGGCGGCGGTGCCCGGTGCTCGGAGGACGACGCCGTCCGCACCGGCGTCGCGGAGCCGGGCGGCGAGGAGCGCGGGCGCGACAGTGCCGAGGTTGTCGCCTGTCACCGAACAGAGGAGCCCGGGAGCGGGTGCGCTCCCCGGGGTCCCGGGGCCCAGCTCCTCGAGCACCGCCCGCCAGGCGGTGACCATCCGCGGATCGGCCGTGCAGACGACGGCGTCGGCGAGCGCGGCCACCGAGCGGGCCAGGGCTGCGGCTTCCACCCGTCGCCCGCCACCGGCCACGAGCCCACCGGCAACCTCGACCGGCGTCGACACCACCACCGGCGGGCCGCCGATCTGGGTGGGCGCCGGCCGGTTGCGAGCGCCCGAGATGTGGAAGTACCGCCCGGCATACGCGGGGACGTCCCCGCGCAGCATGGCAGCGCACACGGCCACGGCGTCGGCCAGGTGCCCGCACGCCACCGCCCCGGCGCCGGCCGGCGGCGCGTCCCAGCAAAGCTGGAGGGCTGCCCTGCCCCCCGAGAGCACGTCGAGGCTGGTGACCTCCCGCGCCAGCATCGAGGGGTGCCGTCCTGCCGGCAGCGGTGCGACCACCCCGACGAGCGCGTGGCCCACCGTGCCCGCCATCGCGGCCGCCAGGGTGCACGGATCGCACCACGGTCCGTCCTGGACCCGCTCGCGCCCACCGGATTGGCCGCCGGTCAGCCAGACCGAGCGCGCTCCGGCGGACACCCCGGCGTCTGCGATGCGCCGGCAGCGCTCGAGCCGGGCTCCCGCTTCACCCGTTGCCGTGGCAACACCCGCCGCCGCTGCGGACACTGGCGGCAGCTCGATCCCAAAGCGCAGGGAGCTCTTCACGAGCGGCCCAGGTTACGGCCATCGAGGCCCGCCCGCTCCCAGGTGCCGCCAGATCCGTCGACGAGCCCCTCGGCCCGCAGGCGCTCCAGGCTGACCGAGAGGGCGTCCAGCCCGAGGCCGGTGCGGCGCAGCAGCTGCTCCACCGAGCAGCGCTCCCAGCCCAGGGCATCGAGGACCGCGGCGGCATCGGTGCGGCCGCCCCCCGGCGACGGCGCCGGGGAAGCTGTCTCCGACGGCGCCGCGGCCGCCGCCTCCGACACCCGGGCCGCCGCCGCTGCTGCCTCGCCGGTCTCCGGGGTCGAGGGGGCGGACCGGCGGCGGGGCAAGGGCGGTCGGCACGGCGAGATGGCGGACGCCGTCGCGAGCCCCACCGCGACCAGCACGTCCGACGCATCGCGCACGACGAAGCACCCGTCGGCGAGCAGGGCGTTGGTGCCGCCGGACGCGGGGCTGCGAACGGAGCCCGGGACCGCCCCGACCGGGACGCCCCGACGGGCGGCCGCCTGCACGGTGTGCATCGATCCCCCGCTGGGATGGCACTCCACGACCACCACCACGTCGGCCATGGCCGCCATGATCCGATTGCGCTGGGGGAAGCGCCATCCGAGGTCGGCGCTGCCCAACGGGGCCTCGGAGAGCACCGCACCGGACTCGGCCACCCGGCGCCACAGGCCCGCATGCTGCCGCGGGTACGGCGTGTCCAGGCTGCCGGCGACGACGGCCACCGGGGGGGCCGCCTGGACCGGCACGCCGGGCTCCCGCCGGCCCCCGTCGGGACGGGCCGGAACGGGCGGGTCCTGGCTGCCGGCCGCCCGCCACGCCGCCAGTGCCCCTTCGTGGGCGGCGCCGTCGATGCCGAGGGCCAAGCCCGAGACGACGACCACCCCGGCCGCCGCCAGGTCGGCGCCCAGCTGGGCGGCGACGCCGAGCCCGTAGCGGGTGGCCGACCGGGTCCCCACCAGGGCGACACGCGGCCGGCCGTCGGCCGCCCTGGGGTCGCCGAGAGAGAACAGCACCGCCGGGGCCTCGGGGTCGTCGGCCAGCGCGGCCGGGTAGCCGGGGTGCCCGAGCACCGTCACGGTGATCCCCGCCTGAACGTGGGCAGACCACACCTCGGCCACGTCCATCGCGCGGGCGGCGCGGGCGGACGCCGACCACCGGGTGATCCCCGGGTGGGGCTGCCCGGCCACCACCGCAGCCCATGCCCCGCTCGGATCGCCGGCCTCGAGGAGGGCCCGCAGCCCCTTGGGGCCGATGCCGGGCACCGATGCGAGCGCTGCGGCGAAGGCGGCCGGGGGAAGGTCCACGGCACGGAACGGTCGGCGTCGACCGTGGCCCGCCCGCAGTCGTAGGGCGTCGGCACCTACGCTCGGTTGCCGGTGCCAGCCGGGACCCCGCACGTGACCATCCGGCCGATGACGCTCGACGACCTGCCCGCCGTCGCCCGCTGGCTGCGCGAGCCGCACGTGGCCCGCTGGTGGACGCCCGAGACGACGCCGGAGGCGGAGATCGACGAGTTCCGGGCCCGGGTCGATGCGCCCGACGGCGCCACCCGAATGTGCTCGGTCGATCTGGGCGGGCGACCGATCGGGTGGTGCCAGTGGTACCGGTGGGCCGACGACCCCGACGATGCCGGCGCCATCGGCGCGCTCGCCAGTGAGATCGGCGCCGACTACGCCATCGGGGAGCCGGCGCAGATCGGCCGGGGCGTGGGCACGGCCATGATCGCCGCCCTCGTGGCCCACGTCCGGACGCACCATCCCGGTGCGGGACTGCTGGTCGCCCCGGAGGCCGCCAACGGTCCCTCGAGGAGGGTCCTGGAGAAGAACGGTTTTTCCCTGGTCGAGGTCCGTCCGATCGACACCGAGCCCCACACCCGGCCCATGGCCGTCTACCGGCTGCCCCCGGCGGGCGGGTGCTAGGCAATGGTCATGGACGCATTCCCCACCGCCATCGACGTCGCCGCCCAGATCCGCTCGGGCGAGGTCACCCCGCTCGAATGGCTGGAGGAGTGCCTCATGCGCATCGACCAGCGGGACCCGGAGCTCAACGCGGTCATCTGGCGCGACGACAAGGCCGCCCGGTCCGAGGCCGAGTCGATCGGCCGCCGACTGGCCGCCGGCGAGGACGTGGGGCCCTTTGCCGGCGTGCCCTTCGCGGTGAAGGACCTCACCAGGGCCAAGGGCCAGCCCGCCACCTACGGGTCGTACGGCGCCTCGTTGGCGTCGGCCGACGAGGACGAGCTCGTGATCGCCGCCCTGCGCCGGGCCGGCTTCGTCGCCTGCTGCCGGACCAACGCCCCCGAGTTCGGACCGCTGCCGGTGACCGAGAACGCCCGCTACGGGATCACGCGCAACCCCTGGGACCACACGCGCACGCCCGGAGGGTCGAGCGGCGGGTCGGCCGCGGCGGTGGCGTCCGGCATGCTGCCGGTGGCGCACGCCAACGACGGCGGCGGCTCCATCCGCATCCCCGCCTCCTGCTGCGGCCTCGTCGGGCTCAAGCCGAGCCGCTGGCGAGTGCCGAGCGTCACCCCCGGGTGGTTCGGGATGTCGGTCGAGGGCGTCGAGTGCCACACCGTCGCCGACGCCGCCGCCATCCTCGACTGCATCAGCCAGCCCGACCCGCTCGTGTGGGAGTACGCCCCGGCGCCCGACCGGCCGTTCGCCGACGAGGTCGGGGCCGACCCGGGGCGGCTGCGGGTGGCCCTCCTCACCACCAGTGCCCTCGGCATCCCGGTCGACCCGGCCTGCGCCGAGGCGGTGGAGCGGACCGGGCATGCCCTCGAGCACCTGGGCCACCACGTGTCGGTGCTCGACACCGACGTGCTCGACCCGGCGATCGTCGGGCCGTTCCTGCACGTCGTCAACACGGCCTACGGCGCCTATGACGACATCGACTGGGAGAAGGTGGAGCCCCACAACGCGGCCGGGCGGGCGGCAGGAGAGGCCGTCGACGGGATCACGCTGATCGCCACCCTCAACCAGGTGCGTCGGAGCACCCGGCCCATCGTCGCCCGCTGGGGGACCGAGTTCGACGTCCTCGTGACCCCGACCATGGCCATCCAGCCGCCGGCGGCGGGCGCGGTTCTGGCCGAGGCCGACGCCGACCCGCACGGCCTCTCCCTCACGGTGCTGGGGATGGTGGCCTTCACCAGCCCCTTCAACGTGAGCGGCCAGCCGGCCGTCAGCCTGCCGCTCCACCAGAGCGACGACGGCATCCCGATCGGCGTGCAGCTCGTCGGCGGCCCATGGGGCGAGGCGCTCCTCCTCCGCCTGGCCGCCCAGCTCGAGTCGGCGGCTCCGTGGCGCGACCGCCACCCCGGCGTCCGATGAGCGACTCCGTGCTCGAGCGCCGCATCGGCGCATTGCCGTGGCTCTCGGTCAGCGGGACCCGCCGGGAGTGCTTCCGCGCCCTGGGCGAGCACGATGCCGCGCCCATCCGGTCGATCATGGAGGGCCTCCCCCAGCTCCAGGCGCTGCGCCGTCACGTCTCCACCCCCGTCGGCCGGGCCAGGCTCGACGCGGCGACGGAGGCGACGGCCACCCGGTTCCCCGTCCACATGGACGAGATGGCGGCGCTGGCCGAGGGCGCCGGGGTGGACGCCCGGACAGTGCTGCTGCTCAACATGCGCGGCGACTTCGGCGACCCCCGGGCCGGCGGGTGCTCGGACGTGGCGGTGCCCGGCGACCGGTGGGTGCTCGGGCACAACGAGGACGGTGACCCGCTCTTTGCCGACTGCATCAGCGGGCTGACGCTCGCAGTCGACGGCGAGCGCCCGGTCTTCGCCCTGTGGTACCCCGGGATGCTCCCCGCCAACGCCTTCACCCTCAACCGCGGGCTCGCGTGGGGGGTCGACCACGTCCCGGCGGCGGCGGCCACCGTCGGACCCGCCCGCCACGTCGTGGCCCGCGCCCTCCAGCAGGTCGAGGACCTGGACGCCGCGGCCGAGCTGCTGGCCGCCGAGCCCAGCGCCGGCGGCTTCGCCTACAACTTCGCCGAGCGGGCCACGGGTCGGGTGGCCACCATCGAGGCCGGCGGGGGCGCGACGGGGCGGGCGGACGCGCCCGGGGCGGGCTCGATGCTGTGGCACACCAACCACCTGCGGTACGCCGGCGGCGGAGCAGGACCGTCGAGCTGCGCTCGAGGCGAGGTCCTGGCCCGCACCGCGGCCGCCGGCGCCGGGCCGCTCGGCGCCGGAGAGGTGCTCGACCTCCTCACCACCCCGCTCCCCGGCGGCGTGCGGGCCGAGGCCGCCGGGGGCGCCGGGGGCGCCGGGGGCGCCGGGGGCGCCGGGGGCGCCGGGGGCGCCACGGTCACGCTGTGCACCGTGGTGATCGACGGCGCGTCCGACGAGGCCACCTTCGTCCCCATGGGCTGCCGGCCGGCCAGCGTGCCCCTGGCCGACCTGCTCGCCTGATCCCGGCGAGCTCCTCGTCCGGGACGCGGCCGGCGGCCGCACCGATCAGAGCGTCGGGCCCCGGTGGGCGTGCGCGGCCAGCGAGAGGTTCTGGGTCTCCTGCGCCACGTACCCGAACACGTCGTTGAGGCTCACCATGCCGACCGGACGGCCGCCGTCGTCGGTGACCGGCAAGCGCCAGATGCCCTTCTTGCTCATGAGGGCGGCTGCGTCGTGGACGTCGGCACCGGTCCCGATGGTGACGACCGTGTGGCTGCAGATCCGGTCCACGGGCGTGTCGGCGCTGCTCCCCCGGCCGATGGCCAGCGCGATGTCGCGATCGGTGACCAGCCCCAGGATGCGGTCCTCACGGTCGGTGACGACCAGGCTTCCGACGTTGTGCGTGTCCATCTCCTGCGCTGCCATCGCCAGCGTGGCGCTGGGTGAGCAGGCGAAGAGCGGCGTGTGCATGAATTCCTTGAGCTGGCTCATCACGGACCTCCGGAACGACGACGGCGAGCATCCGCTCGCCGTGGGTCGATTGTGGTGCCGCCCACCGGCGCAGCCCTAGGGGCCAAGGTCCCACGGCTCGCCGTCGGCCGGTCGACCGTCGGCCGGTCGACCGTCGGCCGGGCGGACCGCCCACCGGTCGCCCGCCGCGACGCTCACACCGTCGCCGTTTCCAGCACCTCCCTGCCGGCCCGTAGCGCCAGCGCCTCGGCCACGTGGTGCTCCTCCAGCCGCTCCAGCCCGGCCAGGTCCGCCAGCGTGCGGGCGACCCGCCGGACCCGGGCCAGCCCCCTCCCGCTCACCCGCCCGGCGCGGACGGCCGCCGCCAGGAGCGCCGCCGCCCCGTCGACCAGCGGCGCCACCTGGTCCAGTTGGCGTGCCGGGAGCGCCGCATTGCAGGACACGCCGCGCCGCGCCGCGACAGCCCGCGCCGCCGCCACCCGGGCGGCGACCGCCGACGTGCACTCCCCCCGCTCCGCAGAGAGCAGCTCGTCCGGATCGGTCCGGCGCAGGGGCACCACGAGGTCGAACCGGTCGAGGAGCGGACCCGACAGCCGGCGCACGTAGCGCGCCCGCGCCACCGGCGTGCAGCGGCAGGCCCCGGCCGCGCCGCCGTCCCCGCACGGACAGGGGTTCATGGCGGCGACGAGGAGGAACCGCGCCGGAAAGGTAACCGATCCCCTGGCCCGGCTCACCCGTACGACGCCCTCCTCCAGGGGTTGGCGCAGGGCGTCCAAGACGTTCGCGGGGAACTCGCCCAGCTCGTCGAGGAACAGCACGCCGTTGGTCGCCAGGCTGATCTCGCCCGGGCGCATCGACCACGTCCCGCCCCCGATGAGCGAGACGGCCGACGCGCCGTGGTGCGGAGCCCGGAACGGCGGGTCCCAGAACAGCCCGGGCACCGGCGGTGCCAGACCGGCGGCCGAGTGGACGCGGGTCACCTCGACCGCCGCTGTGCGCGTCAGCCGGGGCAGCAGGCCTGCGACCCGCTGTGCCAGCATCGTCTTCCCCGAACCCGGGGGGCCCACCATGAGCAGGTGGTGACCGCCGGCCGCGGCCACCTCGACGGCGCGGCGGCCCACGCGCTGGCCCTTCACCTCCGCCAGGTCGCACGCCCCGAGCGCCGGTGTCACCTCGCTACGGGCGCGGGGGCCGCCGCCGTCCGCCGCGTCGCGAACGATGATCCGGCGTGCAGGCGGCCACGGCGCCCTCCCGCAGAGGACGTCCACCAGTGTCCGGAGCGCCGACACGCCGAACGTCCGTCCCGGCCGGACGGCGGCGGCCTCCGCCGCGTCGGCCTCGGGGACGACGAGCCGGCCCATGAGGGCGGCGTCGGCAAGCGCGATGACGCCGGGGACGTGGCGGACCGAGCCGTCGAGCCCCAGCTCGCCCACGAAGGCGGTGGCCTCGACGGCCGCCGCCGGCACGCGCTGCTGGGCGACCAGGACACCCACGGCGACCGCCAGGTCGAGGCCGGAGCCCGCCTTTCGCAGCGCTGACGGCGCCAGGTTGACGGTGACGCGGTGCTGCGGCCATGCGAAGCCGCTGGAGAGGAGGGCGGCCCGCACCCGGTCGCGCGACTCGCGCACCGCGGCGTCGGGCAGGCCGACGATCGTGAAGCCCGGCAGGCCGGGGGCGATGTGGACCTCCACCACCACCGGCCGCCCGGTCGTGCCCGACAGGGTGGCCGAGTGGACGACGGCGATCATCGAAGGCAACGGTCGCCCGACTCGCACGCGGCGCGACGGGGTGCCTACGCTCACCGTCACCAACACGGGCACGCGCGCACGCCGCGTGCGGCGGGGGAGGCAATACATGCCGGCACGACTCGACGTCCTCACGACCGGATACGCCGGCGACCGGGTGGCCAGCACCGTGGTCCTCGTCCGCGACGGGGACGCCGTCATCGTGGTCGACCCCGGCATGGTGCGGCACCGCTCGCAGATCCTCGACCCGCTGGCCGGGTTGGGCGTGGCGCCGGAGGCCGTGACCGACGTCGTCTTCAGCCACCACCACCCCGACCACACCCTCAACGCCGCCCTCTTCCCCGCCGCCCGCTTCCACGACCACTGGGCGGTCTACTGCGGCGACGAGTGGACGGACCGGCCGGCCGACGGCGCCGAGCTCGCGCCGTCGGTCACCTTGAAGACCACGCCCGGGCACACCATGGAGGACATCACCACGCTGGTGGAAACGGCGAGCGGGCTCGTGGCCTGCACGCACCTGTGGTGGTCGGCGGATGGCCCCGCCCTCGACCCCCTGGCCGAGGACCAGCGGCTGCTGGAGGGGTCACGGGCGGCGGTGCTCGACCTCCGGCCCTCCCTGATCGTGCCCGGTCACGGCGCGCCCTTCGACCCGTCGGCCGTCACGCCCGCCTGACGACGCCGGCACCGCGTGACGTCGCCGGCGCGCCGCCGGCACCGCGTGACGTCGAGCCCCGAGTGCGCGCCGGCGCGCCGCCGGCGGCCGGCTCAGCCGTGCCCGAGCGCCTTCGCCGGCTCGTCGCGCCCCATCTTCGACCGGCCGGGGATGTCGAGCCGCCCGGCGCTGCCTGTCCGTCGCCATCACGGCACCTCCCTTCCGGCCGATCTGCGTGGGCCGCCGCCCGGTTCGGGCTCGATGCCAACCAGCTCGAGCACCGGGCGGTCAGTCATCGCTGTGCATGCCGCCGAAGGCGGTCGCCACCGCCGCCGCATCGTCGAACGTGAGATCGGGAGGCAGCGACCGGAGGTGGGCTGCCAGCGCTCCGCGCCGGTCGGGGCCGAGGTAGCGCAACAGCTCGTTTCGACTGGCGGGGAACGGTGCCCCCGCCAGTCGCTCCAGGGCCTCGTGGCGGATCGTCCGCTCCCGGCCGCCCTCGGTGGTGTCGTCGACCGGCGCCGGACGGGCCCCGACCTCGGGGGGCGGCTGCTCGCCCGGCAGCGACGGGTCGCCGAGCGGTTCCTCCAGACGGGTCGGCCCGCCCGGCTCGTCACCGCCCGCCGCCTCCGCCGCCAACTGCTCGTCTGCCCGCCATCCGTGCTTGGTGGTCTCTCTCACCATGATGGTTCGCTACCCGATTCTTTGCCTCGGGAACACCCGGACGGCGGAGGCCGGCGGCGCCGGCCGCCGCAGGGTGACGAGCGGCGCCCGGCGGCGTCGACCGTCGGAGGTGCGCCAGCAACGGGGGCGAGGACCACGCCGGCTCGCCCTCCTCCTGCCAGCGGTCGATGTCGGGCGTCTCGAAGCCCACCTTGCCGAAGACGTGGAGGCCGTAGGCGACGACGAGCCCGGTGACGGACAGGCCGAGGCAGATCCCGATGGCGGCGTCGATGCCGGTCGCCGTTGTGCCCCAGACGTGCGTCACGAGGTACAGGAGGATCGGGGCCACCAGAAAGGCGGTCACCCCCCGGAGCAGCTCGATGAGGGCGAACACCCGCTGCAACTGGCTCGCCTTGAGCGAGAACCCCGCCATGAACAGCGCCGGCGACACCGACGCGCCGACACCGAGCCCGAGCAGTCCCGTGCCCACGGCGACCACCGCCGATCCCGACGTGGCGCACACGAGGAAGACGGCCGCCGCGGCGGCGATGCACACCAAGCCGGAGAACGCCAGCACGGTCACATACTTGGTGCGGAAGAAGGCTCCGAAGAGGCCCGCCACCACCGCGGCGCCGACGAACTCCGGGAGGAAGAGCAACGCCGTGTTCCCGGGAGTGCTCGACGTCTCGAGGGCCGTGAGCACCAGCTCCATCAGACCGAACCCGGCCGCGCTGGCGAACAGGGCGATGGTGATGCCGACGACGGGGACGGTGGTGGCGAACGCCCGCACCGGCATGAGCGGTTCCTTGCGCTTGTACTGGTACACCACGAGCGCGACCACGAGGGCGAACCCTCCGCACAGCGGGAGGAGCTGCTCCACGTCGAGGAGCCCGAAGGCCTGCAGGGCGCCCGCTCCGTAGAAGGCGGCACCGCAGCCGACCAGCGCCAGGCCGAGGGCGCCGATGTCGACGGGCGCGGTGGTGTCGGCGGGCGGGACGTCTTCGTAGGTGAGCACCGAGAAGATGAGCGCCAGGACGGCCACGCCGGCGACCCCCCAGAAGAGCAGGTGCCACGACGCGGCGGCGGCAGCCGCCGCTCCGATGGTCGGGCCCACGGCCACTGCACCGAAGATGCAGAGGTTCATGATCCCGCCGGTCATCGGCATCTTCTTCGGCGGCCAGGCGGTGACGAGGGGCGGCACGGCGGCGATCAGCAGCAAGCTCGTGCACAGCCCCTGGACGATGAAGGCGCCCACGAAGACGCCGCCGTTGCTCGTGGTGGCGACGAGCAGCGACGCCGCGACGAACAGCAGCTCGTAGACGATCAGCATCCGGCGAGCCGGCAGGCGCACGGCGAACTGCACGGCGAACACGGTGCCCACCGCGTACGCCGCGGTCGACATGGCCACGGCAACGTCGAGCGTGGCACTCGAGAGATGGAGCGCCTTGCCCACCTGGGGCAAGACCGGCAATGCCGCCGCGGTCAGCGCCAGGAACGGGATCAAGGAGCAGACGACGAGTGCGACGGCCGCGGGGTAGCTCTGAGCGAGGGGCCCTTTGCGCATCCTGCGCCCATACCCGGCCGGGCCGGCGGCCGATCAGGCCGGTGGCTGGACGAACCCGTAGATGGTCTGGCCGAAGTAGGACGAGGCGCCGCTGGCGGGGTACGGCCCCATCTGCCGCACCGCCCCGCTCTCGTTGCCTCCCACGGTGACGATGTCCCCGCCTGGGAGGACCTGCGTCACGATGTTGACGTGCTCGATGTGGGGATAGTTGAGCGCCCCGGCATCGGGCCACACCTGTGCTGTGCCGGCGGCCACCCACAGCACGGCGTCGCCAGGTTGCGGGGAGGCTATGGGGGGGAGCACCGTGCCACCGTGGGTCAGCGCCCAGGTGCCGACCCCGGCCGCTTCGCTCGTCGGCGGGATCGGGACGCCCGCTTGCGCCCACGCCCACGAGGCGAAGTAGCCGCACCATGTGGAGCCGCTCGGACCGTAGCGAAGGGCGTCGGCGCTTCCCACCTGGCTGTCGGCGACCCGCACGATTGTGGGCCCCTTGGAGGCAGCAACGACGGCACCGTCGAACGTCGCGTCGCCCATCGAGTACAGCTGGCCCGCGCTCGCGACCTCCCAGTACCCCGAGGAACCGTCCGGCGCCATGCCGACGGTCCTGGCTCCCGCGCTGGCCGACACCGACGACCCGTCGAACGGCGCCCCCCCGAAGGTGAAGATGCCGCCGTCGGAGGCGACGAGCCAGTAGCCGTGACCGGCGGGGGAAGCGGCCATCCCGGCGATCGGAGCGTTCAGGCGCGACCCGCCCATCGAGCCGTCGAACGACGCGGTCCCGAAGGTGAAGATGCCGCCGTCGCTCGCCACCTCCCAGTACCCCTTTCCTGTCGTGGTGGCCGTGATGCCGACGATGGGGGCGTTGAGGTGTCTCCCGCCCATCGAGCCGCGGAAGGCGGCGGCGCCGAAGGTGAAGATGCCGCCGTCGCTCGCCACCTCCCAGTACCCGTGCCCTGTGGGACTGGCGGCGATGCCGACGATGGGGGCGTTGAGGTGCTTCCCGCCCATCGAGCCGTAGTACCCGGCGGCGCCGAAGGCGAAGATGCCGCCGTCGGAGGCGACCAGCCAGTAGCCCTTCCCTGTGGGGGCGGCGGCGATGCCGACGATGGGGGCGTTGAGGCGCCTGCCCGTCAGCGACCCGTAGGCTCCGGCGCTCCCGAACGGGAACACGGCGCCGTCGGCACCCACCTCCCAGTAGCCGCCGCCTGTGGGCAGGGCGGCGACGCCCACGATCGGAGCACCGAGCTGGACGGTCAGATCACCGGTGGCCGCCGATGCGACCGGGGCCCAGTTCGCACAAGCCATACCGGCCATTGCACCAACCGCGCCGAGAGCGATTCCGCGTTTCAACATCGTTGGGGGGGGCTTCCTTCCTCCGCCGGAGGTACGAGGCGGAAGGTTTAGCAGTGCCCCTCTGACGGGTACAAGCACCCATGTGCGCTGCATCCATGGTCGTTACCTGACGGAAACGTGTTAATCACCAGGTGAGCGCCCACTGCAGCCCCGGTGGAATCCGGAGCAAGAAATATTTGGATTTCGCCCGCGTCATCATTGCGCACGGCCGATTTCGCTCTGAATGAGGGTGCGGCGCCCGACCTTCTGCAACTAGGGATGCAGACCCGTGCGTGCTTCGCGCCGCGGCCGTCCCGTCCCGGGGCGAGGGCTCCTCGGTAGAGTGCCGGCATGACCGACGTCGACGAGCACGGGCGCCCCGAGCCGCCCGTCGTCGGCGACGAGCGGGCGACCCTGCTCGGCTTCCTCGACCACCAGCGAGCCACGTTCGCGTGGAAGACCCGGGGCCTCGACGCCGCCGGTCTCCGGACCCAGGTGGCCGCTTCCGCCATGACCCTCGGGGGAATGATGAAGCACCTGGCGTTGAACGAGGACTGGTGGTTCTCGTGCTGCCTGCACGACAATCCGCCCGCCCCGCCGTTCGACGCCGTCGACTTCGACGCCGACCCCGACTGGGAGTGGCGCACCGCCGCCGACGACAGCCCCGAGATGCTCGTGGAGCTGTGGGAGGAGATGGTCGCCCGGTCCCGCGCCTTCGTCGACGAGGCGTACGCGGCCGGGGGGATGGCCCTTCCGGCAGCTCAGCCGTGGGACGACGGACGCGCTCCCAGCCTCCGGTGGATCGTGTGCCACATGGTCGAGGAGTACGCCCGCCACAACGGGCACGCCGACCTCATCCGCGAGCAGCTGGACGGCAGCACCGGCGAGTAGGCATCGGCCCTGGGGCTCGAGGCGGCCGGGCCCCTCAGGCGGCCGGGCCCCTCAGGCGGCCGGGCCCCTCAGGCGGCCGGCGAGTGCGTCTCCGGTGCGACGTGCGGGCCCCGCACGAGCGTGCCCCTGCCGGGAGCAGCTCCGCCCTCGGCTCGGGGCGCATGCCCGCCGTCGGCTCGGTACTCCGCCGTCCAGGCGTCCTTGGCGGCCCGGGCGTCGAGCCGGTCACGGAGCCGGCGGGCGTGCACGGCCGCCCGGGCCGACGCCTCCGCCAGCTCGGCCTCGCTGCGCAGGAGGCGCACGGTCCGCAGTGCGGGGCCCTCGCCGAGGGGGTCTGGATCCTTGGAGTGCCGGAGCATCGTGGGGCGCGTCCTTTGTGCCGGGAGAGGGTCCCCTCTCCCCTGCCCCGAACACGCACGGGCTATGCGGCGATCCCTCAGCGGCTGACGCTCGGGGGCTGCGGCGCGGCGCCGTTGGTCGGCGCCGAGGGGACCGGGCCGCCCGCACCCTTGAGCGCGTCCACCAGCACCTCCGCCCCGCCGATCAAGCCGGCCGCCTCGTAGGGGACGACGACCTTGGTGTTGGGCGCGGTCGCCACCTCCTGGAGCGCCCGGAGCTGCATCACGGCCAACGTGTTGGGCTGGACGGCGACGCGGTCGATCGCCGCCAGTGCCGCGGCGTCTCCCTCGCCGCGCAGCGTGCGGGCCTTCTTCTCGCCCTCCGCCTGTAGCTCGAGCACGTGCATCTGCGCTTCGGCGGCGAGGATCGCTGCCTGCTTGGCCCCCTCGGCCTCCAGGATGGCAGCCTGCTTGCGGCCGCCGGCGCTGTTGATGGCCGACTGCTGCTCACCTTCGGACTTCAAGATGGCAGCCCGCTTGTGCTGCTCGGCCTCCTTCTGCTCCGACATGGCCTGGAGGACGTTGTTCGGGGGGGTGATGTCCAGGATCTCGATGCGGTTGAGCCGCACGCCCCACTTCATGGCCGCGTCTGCCATGTGGTCCTGCATCCGGGTGTTGATCGTGTCGCGCTGGCTCAAGGACTCGTCCAGGGTGAGCTCGCCGAACACGGCCCGCAGGGCCGTCCGCGACAGCTGGTCGACCGCAAGCTGGAAGTCGGCGATCTCGAACAGGGCCGCCTTCACGTCGATCACCTGGCAGAAGATCGTGGCGCTCACGCGCAGCGACACGTTGTCCTTGGTGATGACCTGCTGCTGGTCCCCGGTCATGGGGAACTCGCGCATGTCGACCTTGACCATCGTGTCGACGAAGGGGACCAGCGGGTGCAGGCCGGGCTGGCGGATGCCACGGAACTCCCCCAGGCGCTTCACGACGCCCACACTTCCCTGCTGGACGATGCGCATCGACCGGATGAGCATCGTCACGACGGCACCCACCACCGCGACGCCGACGACGATTCCGACGACGAGCCCTGCGTTCATCGGGCCCACCTCTTTTCTCCTCGAGCTCCTCGGGTGGCAGCTATGCCTCCGCGAGCGCTCCGCTGGGCCGGACCCCCCGGCGCTCCCGATTCTTGCAGGTGGGAAGCACCGGCGCTGGGCGCGGGGGTGCGGCGCGGCCTACCAGTCCGTGGGGTAGACGACGAGCAGGCCCCGCTCGATGTCGGCCACCACCACCTGCGCCCCCTTCTCGATCGACTGGGACGGGTCCAGGGCGATGGCGAGCCACTCCTCGCCGCGTGCGCGGATCCGACCGGGCTCGTGCGTGCCGTCGATGCGCCGGGTGACGACAGCCGTCTCCCCGACCATCCCCTGCACGCCGCTCAACATCACCGGACTCCTCCGGGGCCCGTCGGGCTCCCACCGCCGGCGGCGGCACCTGGTTTCGGCCCCGACGCGACTATACGGCCGCGTGCATCAGCGAGGCGACGACGACCGACGCTCGCAGGGCGCGCCCGCCCAGAACGTCAGGTCGGGCGAAAGCGCGGCTCGCGCTTGTCGAGGAAGGCGCGGAGGGCCTCGGCGGTGTCCGGTCCGGCCAGGTTGAGTGCCTGGGCCTGCGCCTCGTGCTCGAGGGCGGCGTCGAGGGAGGAGGTCCAGGCGTCGTCGAGCAGCTTCTTCGTGAGCGACAGCGCCAGGGACGGGCCCCCGGCCAGCCGGGCCGCCAGCTCGTCCACCGTGGCGTCGAGGTCCTCGACGGGCACCACCCGCCCCACCAGGCCGAGGTCCCTGGCCGTTGCCGCATCCAGCATGTCCCCGAAGAAGGCGAGCTCCTTCGCCCGGGCCACGCCCACGAGGCGCGGCAAGAGCCATGAGATCCCGCTGTCGGGCGACAGGGCGCGGCGGACGAAGATCGTCGACAGGCACGCCCGCTCCGAGGCGACGACCAGGTCGCACCCGAGGGCGAGCCCGAGACCTGCACCGACGGCCACGCCGTCGACCTTGGCGATGGTCGGCATCCGGAGCCGGTGCAGCGCCAGGGCGATCTCACCCACCCGCCGCACCCGTGTGAGGGCGGATCCGGCTGGGCCGCTGGCTGGCGAGTCCGGGCCCGCCAGGTCGGCCCCCGAGCAGAATGCTCCCCCAGCCCCGGTGAGGACGAGCACCCGGTCCTCTGTCCGGCGTTCCACGTCCGACAGGACGGAGCCGAGGTCGTCGAGCATCCTGGCGGTCAGCGCGTTCTTGCGGTGCGGCCGGTTGAAGGTGACGGTCACCACGCCGTCCCGGCGGGTCACGAACATTGTGCCGGTCTGGTCCACGGGCGCCGACCGTAGCGGCCCGGCGGCACCAGGTGGCGGAGGCGGGAGGCGGACCTGGCGGCGCACGCAGCGTCACCAGGCGCCCTCCAGCACCTCGACGACCTCGCCCCGGACGGCCGCCACGTCGAAGCGCACCTCGCAGCAGCGGGTTCCCGTGGCCCGCAGCCATCGGGCCGCCACTCGGCGGATGCGCCGGCGCTTGGCCGCCGTCACGGCGGCCTGCGGGGGGCCGAAGGCGTCGGAAGCCCGAGCCTTCACCTCGCACACCGCCACGGTCGTCCCGCGCCGGCACACGAGGTCCAGCTCCCCCTCCCGGCAGCGCCAGTTGCGCGCCACGACCTCGTAGCCGCGGCGCGTGTACCACCCGGCCGCCAGGTCCTCGCCCCGCCGGCCCACCCGGCGACGGTCCAACGTCACCATCCGAACGGTCGGCGACCCCCGGACGGCGCGCCGCACCGGGGAGGGTGCGGGATGCGAGGGTGCGGGATGCGGTCTACAGCTCCTTTTCCGGCAGGCGCTCGATGTTCACGTCCCGCCAGGTCACCACCCGCACGGACGGCACGAACCGCGCCGGCCGGTACATGTCCCAGACCCAGGCGTCGGTCAGCTCCAGCTCCACGCAGGCCGGCTGCACGTCCGACCGCACGCTCACCGACACCTCGTTGGCCAGGTAGAAGCGGCGCTCCGTCTCCACCACGTAGGCGAACATGGGGAGCACGGCGCGGTACTCCTGCACCAGGGCGAGCTCGATCTCGGCCTCGTAGCGCTCGAGATCCTCCTCGCTCACGGGACGCCCCTCATCGCCCCGGCGCGCCGTGCGCACTCGGACAGGGCAGCCACCTCACGGGCGAGCCGTGCGCCTCTCCTTGACCTTGGCGGCCTTTCCGGACCGCTGCCGCAGGTAGTACAGCTTCGCCCGCCGCACGTCGCCGAAGGTGGCGACCTCGATGCGGGCGATGGTCGGCGAGTGCACCGGGAAGGTGCGCTCGACGCCGACCCCGAAGCTCACCTTGCGCACGGTGAAGGTCTCCCGCACGCCGACACCTTGGCGCCGGATGACGACACCTTGGAAGACCTGCACGCGCTCACGGTTGCCTTCCACCACCCGGACGTGCACCTTCACGGTGTCGCCAGGGCGGAACGCCGGAACGTCGTCTCGCAGGCTGTCGCGGTCGATGATCTCAGTGGGGTGCATGGGGGGCGTCCTTGGGTTCCGCAGCGGCCTTGCCGAGTAGGGCATCGTAGCCGTGTTGGGCCAGGACCTGCACCTCGCCCGCCTCCACCAGGAGCTTCACCTCGGCCGGGGTGAGGCCGCCTCGGGCCGTCACCAGGTCCGGCCGGCGCTCGAGCGTGCGGCGCAGGGCCTGGGCCCGGCGCCAACGGGCCACGCTCCCGTGGTCCCCGGACCGCAGCACCTCGGGGACGGACCATCCGCGGAACTCTGCCGGCCTCGTGTACTGGGGGTACTCGAGCAGCCCGTCGGTGAAGCTCTCGTCGTCGGTGGACGCCTCGTTGCCCAGCACCCCGGGGAGCAGGCGGGCGACGGCCTCGACCACGACCAATGCTGCCAGCTCGCCGCCGGCGAGCACCACGTCGCCGATCGAGAGCTCGCCATCCACCAGATGGTCCGCCACCCGCTGGTCGATCCCCTCGTACCGGCCACAGAGCAGCGAGAAGCCCTCCACGCGGGCGGCCAGCTCGCGCACCATCGCCTGGTCGAGCCGCCGGCCCCCCGGCGAGAGCAGGAGCAGCGGCCGAGGGAGCCCTTCGGTGGCCTCGACGGCTTCCACCGCGGCGAACACGGGCTCCGGCATCAGCACCATGCCGGCCCCGCCTCCGAAGGGGGCGTCGTCGACGGAGCGGCGGGGATCGGCGGCCCCGGCGCGCAGGTCGCGGACCCGCAGGTCGAGCAGACCGGCCTGACGGGCGCGCCCCAGGATGCTGGCGTGGCCGTAGCTCTCGACGACGGCCGGGAAGATGGTGAAGACGTCGATGCGCACGGGCAGCCCCCGTTCAGTCCAACAGGCCTGCCGGGATGTCCACCGTGACCTGGTCGCCGGGCTCGAGCGCCGTCACGAACCGCAGCGGGACGAGTCCGCCCCCCTCCAGCACGAGGAGGTCGCTGGCCGGGTTGGCCTCGACGGCGGCGACGGTTCCGAGGGTGGCGCCGTCGGCCGTGACGACACGGGCTCCCACCAGCTCGTGGACCCACAGGGTCCCGGGCTCGGCCAGCGCCGGGGCCCGGAGGGCGACGTTGCGCAGGCGGTCGGCGGCCGACCGGTCGGCCACGCCGGCGAACCGCACGAGGAAGCGGCCCTGGAACGGTCTCGCCGACTCCACCAGGAGTGGGCCGGCGTCCGACTGGAGGGTCGTCCCTTGGCCGAGGCGCTCGGCGCGGTCGGTCGTCAGGTCCACCACCACCTCGCCCCCGAGGCCGTGGGGCTTCACGATCCGCCCCACCTCGAGGAGCGGCGGAGGGTTGCCCTGCTCAGTCGTCGACGATGTCAACCGCCACCTGGACGCCGTCACGCGCCCCGGCCGCGGCCACCAGGGTCCGGATCGCCTGGGCGGTACGGCCCCTGCGGCCGATCACCCGCCCCATGTCCTCGGGGGCGACATGAAGCCGGAGCACCGACGCGCCACGGCGCTCCTCCTGGCGGATCACCACGGCGTCGGGATCGTCCGCCATGGCCTCGGCCAGGTAGGTGAGCACGGCCGCCGGCGTGCCGGCACCGGGCGGTGACGCCTCGCGGGGGGCGCGGCTCCGGGGTCGGGTGCCTGCCTCGATGGTGTTCACGTCGCCGGCCTCGTAGCCGCCGTCGTCCACGGCGTTGACATCGCCCGGCTCGTACTCTTCGTCGTCGTCGAGGTCGTCGTCGTCGTCCTCGTCGTCTTCTTCGAGGTCGTCCTCGTCGTCGAGGTCGTCCTCGTCGTCGTCGTCGTCGTCCTCGTCCTCGTCGTCCTCGTCGTCGAGGTCCTCGTCGTCCAGGTCCTCGTCGTCCTCCTCGAGCTCCTCGTCGTCGAGGTCCTCGTCTGCTCCGCCGAGCTCGTCCTCCAGCGGCTCCTCGCCGATGTCGGCGGTCACTGCTCGGCCCCGGTGCTGTCGTCCGCCTCGGCGGGGGTGCTGTCGTCCGCCTCGGCGGCGGTGCTGTCGTGCGCCTCGGCGGCGGTGCGGTCGTCCGCCTCGGCGGCGCTGCCGTTCTCGCTCACTTCACCGGCCGCCGCCGGCGCCGGGGCTGCGGCTGAGGCTGAGGCTGCGGCTGCGGCTGCGGGGCCGCCGCCGGCGAGAAGGTCGAAGGTCCCCGCCCCGCGCAGGAGCCGCTCGACCCGCTCGGTCGGCTTGGCACCGTCGCGCAGCCAGCGCAGCACCTTGTCGTGGTCGATCGTGACGACCGCGTCCGCATCGGAGGTCGAGCGACCCCGCGGCGCATAGGTGCCCACGACCTCGAGGAACCGACCGTCCCGGGGGGAGCGGCTGTCGGCTGCCACGACCCGGTACGTCGGTTGCTTCTTCTTGCCCATCCGCACGAGGCGGAGCTTCACTGCCACGAGCCTGGTTCCTCCATCGATTCGGCCGCTCCCGCCGGCGCTTCGCCGGCCGGCGGACATTCTCGCAGGTCTGACGGGCCCCGCGTCCACACCGCCTCGGAGACGGGTCGGTCAGCGCCCCTTGGGCGGCGTCACCCGGCCGCCCTTCTTCTTCTTGTTGCTCTTCCCGCCCCGCCGTGCCGGCGCCGCGCTTCCGGGGTTCCGGTTGCCAGCGGCGACCGAATCCAGCGAAGGCATCCCGCCGCCGCCGGCCAGGAGCGCCGCCAACCCACCGTCCTCCCCCCCCGCGTCCCCCATCGACTGCAGCGCGGCGAGCTGCTTGCGGGCGTTCCGCAGGCCGCCGAGCCCGCCGAGCCCACCGAGGCCGCCGCCTGCTCCACCGCCCATGCCGGTCAGTCCGGGCATGCCGGGGATACCCCCGCCGCTCGCCATGCCCTTCACCATCTTCTGCATCTCCCGGTGCTGCTTCAGGAGCTGGTTGACGTCCTGGGT
The DNA here is from genome assembly GCA_021791845.1 of Actinomycetes bacterium. GTDB lineage: Bacteria > Actinomycetota > Acidimicrobiia > Acidimicrobiales > RAAP-2 > JAJYVT01. The sequence goes on from JAJYVT010000008.1 coordinate 26,398, forward strand.
GCTCGCCCCGCTCCCTCGGGCGATGCGGATCCGGCGCGAACCATCGATGATCGACGGGTCCGCCCGCTCGGCCGGGGTCATCGAGCGCATGATCGCCTCGACCCGGGCCACCTCCCGGTCGTCGATCTGGTCCGCTGCCTGGCGCAGCTCCTTCGACATCCCCGGCAGGAGCCGCATGACCCCGCCGAGCGAGCCGAGCTTCTTCACCTGCTGGAGCTGCTCCAAGAAGTCGTCCAGGGTGAACCGGCCCTCCATGAGCCGCCCGGCGGACTTGGCGACCGAGTCCCGGTCCATGGTGCGCTCGGCCTGCTCGATGAGGCTGAGCACGTCGCCCATCCCGAGGATCCGGTCGGCCATGCGGTCGGGGTGGAAGAGGTCGAAGTCGCCCAGCTTCTCCCCGGTGGAGGCGAAGACGATGGGCCGGCCGACGACCCCCTTCACCGAGAGCGCGGCGCCGCCGCGGGCGTCGCCGTCGAGCTTGGTCAAGATGACGCCGTCCAGCTCGAGCGCCTCGTGGAACGCCCGGGCGGTGGCCACCGCGTCCTGCCCGATCATGGCGTCAACCACGAGCAGCGTGTAGTGCGGGGCCACGGCGTCGGAGACCCGCCGGACCTCGTCCATCAGCTCGGCATCGATCGCCAGGCGCCCGGCGGTGTCCACGATGAGGACGTCCCGACCGAGCCGCCGCGCCTCCTCGAGGCCGGCCCGGGCCACCGCCACCGGGTCGGTGGGCTCGCTGTAGACGGTGACGCCGGCCTGCCGGCCGAGGACGCGCAGCTGCTCCACCGCCGCCGGGCGTTGCAGGTCGGCGCCGACGAGGAGCGGGTTGCGCCCCTGCTGCTTCCACCAGCGAGCCAGCTTGGCCGCGGTGGTCGTCTTGCCCGCGCCCTGAAGCCCGGCGAGCAGCACGACCGTGGGCGGGCGCGAGGCGTAGGTCAGCTTGAGCGTCTCGCCGCCGAGGACCCCGACGAGCTCCTCGTGCACCGCCTTGATGACCTGCTGGCCCGGGGTCAGGCTCTTCGAGAGGGCTTCCCCCGCGCACCGCTCGCGCACCGCGTGCACGAAGGCCCGCACCACGCCGACCTCGACGTCAGCCTCCAAGAGGGCGACGCGGATCTCGCGCAGCGCCTCGTCCAGGTCCGCGTCGGTGAGCCGCCCACGGCTACGGAGGCGCCCGGCGATCCGCTCGAGGCGGTCGGAGAGGGCGTCGAACATGAGACAGTCAGGCTACCGGACGCAAGCGGCGGTCTCCCGCGGTCCGGGCTGCTACGCCAGCAACGCGGTGACGAACTCGGCGGGATCGAACGGGACGAGGTCGTCCGCGCCCTCACCGAGGCCCACCAGCTTGACGGGGAGCCCGAGATCGCGCTGGATCGAGACCACGATGCCGCCCTTGGCCGTGCCGTCCAGCTTCGTCAGCACGACCCCCGTCACGGCGACAGCCTCGGTGAACTCCCGGGCCTGCGCCAGCCCGTTCTGCCCGGTCGTGGCGTCGAGGACGAGCAGCACCTCGGTCACCCGCCCCGGCGGCCGGTCGGCCACCCGTCGGATCTTCTTCAGTTCCTCCACCAGGTTCACCTTGGTGTGGAGCCGCCCGGCGGTGTCCGCCAGGACGAGCGGGGTGCCACGTGCCGCAGCCCGCTGGACCGCATCGAACACCACCGCGCTCGGGTCGCCGCCTTCGGCTCCCCGCACGATCTCCGCCCCCACCCGCCCGGCCCACGTCTCCAGCTGCTCGCCGGCGGCGGCGCGGAAGGTGTCCCCCGCCGCCAGGAGCACCGAGCGGCCGGCCACCGCCTGCTGCCGGGCGACCTTGCCGACCGTCGTGGTCTTGCCGACCCCGTTCACCCCCACGAACAGCCACACGTTCACGACGCCCGGCTCCTCGTCGAAGCGCAGGGCCCGCCCGACCGGCTCCGTCTCCCCCCCGCCGGTTGCCGGTGCCACCCCGGAAGCACCCGCGCTCTCGGGCTCGACGGTGGCGCCGTCCCAGCGATGCTCGACGTCGAGGAGGTCCAGCAGATCGGCCCGCAGGGCGTCGAGCAACTGGTCCCCGTCGGCGATCTCGCGGGAGGCAACCCTCCGGCGGAGGTCCTCCAGGAGCGCGTCGGCCGTCGCAACCCCCACGTCGGCACGGAGCAGCGTCTCTTCCAGGTCCTCCCAGGTCGTCGGCTCGACGCCGCGTCCGCGCAGCGATCGCAACCCGGCGAAGAGCCCGCGCGTGCGCCCCAGCCGGTCCCGGAGGGAAGGCGGCGCGGTCGGGACCGGCTGGACGGGAGCCTCGGGCGCCGGCGGGGCCTGGGGCACGGGCGGAGCCTCGGTCCCCGGCGCCTCGGGCGGGGCGGGAGGGGCCACTGCTGGCGGTACGTCGGGTCGGCCGGGGGGCGGCGCCGGGCGGGCCGGCCGTGTGCGAGGCGGGCGCGTCGGCGCCGGCCGGGTGGTGGTCCCCGTCGTCGGGGCGCGGCGTGCCCGCCGGCGCCCGGCCACCGCGTAGCGCACGCTCCCGGCAACGAGGATGACGAAGGCCAGCACCGCCAGCGCGATCCACAGAGCGACCATGGAGGGTCGAGCCTATCGGCGGCCCGGGGCGAGCCACCCCACCGGCACGGTCAGGCGACGGGCCGCACCTCGGCCCGCGCCCGTTGGCTCACGACCTGCGAGGAGCCTCCGGGGGCCATGGTCACGCCGTAGAGGGCGTCGGCGGCCTCCATCGTCCGCTTCTGGTGGCTCACGATGATGAGCTGCGCCTCGTCGCGGAACTCGTGCACCAGGCCGAGGAAGCGGTGGAGGTTCACGTCGTCGAGGGCCGCCTCCACCTCGTCCATCAAGTAGAAGGGCGAGGGGCGGCTGCGGAACACGGCAAAGAGGAACGCCAGAGCCGCCATCGAGCGCTCCCCGCCCGACAGCAGCGAGACCCGGCGGACGTTGCGCCCCGCCGGCCGGACCTCGATCTCCACCCCCGTGTGCAGGAGGTCGGAGGGCTCGGTCAGCGTCAGCCGCCCGGTGCCCCCCGGGAAGAGGTTGCCCACCAGGGTCGAGAAGTGCTCGTTGACGTCGGCCACTGCCGCGGCGAACTGCTCCACGATCTGACGGTCGAGGTCCCGCACCACCTCGTGCAGCTGGCGGCGGGCGGCCCGGACGTCCTCCATCTGGGAGTCGAGCTCCCGGTGGCGCTCCTCCAAGGCCGACAGCTCGTCCAGCGCCAGCGGGTTGACCGGCCCGAGGGACGCCAGCTTCTGTGCCAGTGCGCCGGCGTGGGCGGCAGCGGTCACGCCCTCGGGGAGGTCGGGCACCGGGGCCCGCTTGGCATCCTCCGGGGTCACCCCCAACTCGGCGGCCACGGTCCCCTCCAGCGCTTCGGCCCGGAGCCCCGCCTCCGCCGCCTCCCGGTCGAGGGTACGGGCCCGCTCGCGAACCTGTTCCTGCCGGCGGACCGCCTGCGCCCGCTCCTCCCGGATCGACTCCATGCGGGCCGCCCCCGCCCGGACCCGCCGGGCCTGGTCGGCGTAGGCCGACCGGAGGGCGTCGAGGACCGTCTCGAGGCTCCGTCGCTCCCGCTCCACGACGGCGTCGAGCCGGCCGATGGCGACGGCGTCGGCCTCCAGGCGGACCCGTCGGGCGGCCGCCGCCTCCCGCTCCTCGGCGTGGCCGGCGAGGCGTCGCTCCACCTCCGCCTTGCGGGCGGTCAGGACCCGCCGGCGCTCCGCCAACCCGGCCACCCGGACGTCCAGCTCGTGGCGGTCGGCCGCCAGGCGACGACGGCGGTCGGCCAGGACCTCGGCCCCCTGCGCCTCCTCCGCGGCGCGGGCCGCCGCCTCGGCAGCCGCCGCTTCCGCCGCCGGGACGGATGCTTCGAGGCCCGCCAGCCCCGCCCGTTGCTCGGCGATCCGGGCCACCGCCGCCTCGAGCTCCTGCCGGCCCTCGGCAACCTCGTCGACGACGCGGCGCACCTCGTCCGCCCCGCGGCGGAGCTCCGTCTCGGCCGCCGCCCGTGCCGCCTCGTGACGATCGCGCGCCCGCAGGGCGCCGGCAGCCTCCGCCGCAGCCGACTCCAGCGCGGCGCGGGTGGCCCGCAGTGCCTCCGTCGCCTCGTCCGCCCGGCGAGCCGCCTCCTCGGCCCGGTGCTCGGCGTCCTCCACCGCCGCCGCGGTCACGACCCCCTTGGACGAGCGCACCCGCCAGCCGGAGTCGGCGAACCGGTCGCCGTCCCTGGTGACCACCACGAGGTCCGGCCGGTCCAGGGCGAGGTCCAGGGCCGACTCCCAGTCCTCGACCCGGACCGCCCACCCGACGAGGGCGTCGAGCACCGCTTCCATGTCCTCGCCCGCCGGGCTCCCCGCCCGGCGGCGGAGCCGCACATGAGGTCGCAACGGCTCTGCTCCCGCCGGGAGGTCGGTCCCGGCGGGACCCGGCCGGGTCGCCGCCCCGGCCGCCAGCAGCGCCCCGGTGGTTCCCCGGTGGTGCAGCCGGGCCAGCGCCTCACGGGCAGCCTCGCGTCCCTGCACGACGACCGCGGCCAGCGAGGCGCCGGCGGCGGCGTCGAAGGCCGCCTCCCAGCCCTCGTCCAGCTCGACCAGGTCCACCAGCGAGCCGACGACGCCGTCCACGTCGGAGAGGGCCTCCCGGCCGCCGGCCCCTTCGAGGTCCCGCAGGGCACGGGCCAGCGCCTCGGCGCGCGCCGCGCTCCGGTGCCGGTCCTGCTCGGCCGACCGCGCCGCCTGCTCGGCACGGTCGGCTCGGTCGCGCGCCTCGTCGTGGGCCTGTGACGTCGCCGCCACGCCGGCGTCCAGCCGCTCCGTCTCGGCGTCGAGCGCCGCGCGCCGCGCCGCCGCCTCTTGACGTCCGGCCCGCAGGGAGGCCAACCGGCGCTCCACCCCTTCCAACCGCTGCTCGGCGGCGTCGACCGACCGTCGTTCCTGTTCGAGCGACCGGCGCTGGAGCTCGATGGAGCGCCGCAGGTCGGCGAGGGACTGGTCGGCGCCGGCCCCGGCACCGGCGTACCGCTCCCGGTGCGCCGCCTCGGACGCGGTCAGCTCGGCGCCCCGCGCCGCCAGCTCCTGGCGGACGGGCTCGAGCGACGCCTCCTCGGAGGCCGCCACCTCCAGCTCCCCAGCCAGGCGCGAGGCTTCCGCCTCGAGGGTGGAGACCACGTCCACGTCGGCTGCGGCATCGAGGGCCACCGCCACCGCCCGGGCCCGCTCGCGCAGCACGTTGGCCGTGCCCCGCGCCCGCTCGACCAGGGCCTGCACCTGCCCCAGCGAGCCGGCCAGGTCCTCCTCCCGCTCGGACGAGAGCTCGGCCGTCGTGACCGCGGCCTGCGCGTCCAGGGCTTCCAGGCGCCGGCGCAGCTCCTCCTCGTCGGCCGCCAGCGCGGCAAGGTCCGCAGCGTTACGCGCCCGCCGCTCGGCGAGCTCGGCCAGCTCGGTGCCGGCCAGGTGGATGCGCACGGCACGCAGCTCTTCGGCGAGCGTGGCGTGCGACCGGGCTGCGGCCGCCTGGCGCTCGAGGGGTCGGATCTGGCGGCGGAGCTCGCGTACGAGGTCACCCAGGCGCTCGAGGTTCTCCTGGGTGGCGTCCAGCCGGCGCTCGGCCCGCTCGCGGCGCCGGCGGTGCTTGAGGACGCCCGCCGCCTCCTCCACCAGGGACCGGCGGTCCTCGGGCCGGGCCGTGAGCACGGCGTCCAGCTGGTTCTGCCCGATGATCATGTGCTGCTGGCGACCCACCCCCGAGTCGTTCAGGAGGTCCTGGACGTCGAGGAGCCGGCAGGGGGTGCCGTTGATGGCGTACTCGCTGTCGCCCGACCGGAAGAGGGTGCGGGTGATCGTCACCTCGGCCATCTCCACGGAGAGCTTGCCGGACCGGTTGTCGATGGTGAGGGAGACCTCGGCCCGGCCGAGGGCCGGCCGGCTGGAGGTGCCGGCAAAGATCACGTCCTCCATCTTCTGGGACCGCAGCGAGCGCGGCCCCTGGGCCCCGAGCACCCACGTCACGGCGTCCACCACGTTGGACTTGCCGCTCCCGTTGGGTCCGACGACCACGGTGATCCCGGGCTCGAATTCCAGCACCGTGGGGTCTGCGAAGGACTTGAACCCCTTCATGCTGAGCGACTTGAGGAACATCGGCAGCCGACCCTACCAACCAGTCGCCGGCCGCCCCGTGACCGTCCCGGCGCCCCGTCCCGCCGGCCGTCCCCGTGACTGCGGGCCCGCCCGAGGCGCCATCGTCAGACCTGGCAGTGCTCGCAGTAGAACGTGGAGCGGCCACCGACCTTGGCCCGCACGATGGGGTTGCGGCACCGCCGGCACGGCGCTCCCTCGCGGTCGTAGACCTGGTGGCTCCCCTGGTAGTCGCCGGCCTCCCCGAACAGGTCGCGGTACTGCTCGTCCACCAGGGTCGACCCGCGGTGCTTGATCGCCTCCGACAGCGTCTCCACCATCGCCCGGTACAGCCGCCGGATCTCGGTGGCCGACAGGCCGTCGGCAGGCCGGTCGTAGCGGAGGCCGGCGCTGAAGAGGATCTCGTCGGAGTACAGGTTCCCGATGCCCGAGACGAACTCCTGGTCCATGAGGAGAGCCTTCAGCGCGGTGTGGCGCTGGCGGAGGAGGAGGCCGAAGCGGTCCCAGCTCATCATGTCCTCGATCGGGTCGAAGCCCAGGTGCGCCAGCTCGGGCACCTGGCGCCGCAGCACCGCACCGTCGGCGCTGGCCATCCCGGCGGGCAGGGACGACCCGTTGCTCGAGGCCTCGCCGCCGGGGCTCGAGACGAACATCTCCCCGAAGGTGCGGGGGTCCACGTAGCGCAGCTCTCCCCCCTGGGTGAAGGTGAGCACGACATGGGTGTGCTTGGGCTTGGGGTCCTTGGGGTTCTTCACCCGCAGCAGCTGCCCGCTCATCCCGAGGTGGATGACGAGGGTGTCCTTGTTGTCCAGGCTGAGCAACAGGTACTTCCCGAGGCGGCTGACGCTCTTGACCGTCCGCCCCTCGAGCAGGGTCCGGAAGTGCTTGGCGCTCTGGTGGCGCCGCACGGACCTGCCGTTGGTGACGGCGACCGTCTTGATCTTCTTGTTCACGACCTCCTTCGCCAGGTCCTGGCGGAGGGTCTCGACCTCGGGCAGCTCAGGCACGGCGGAGCTCCGCCAGCGCCTGGCGCGCCGCGTCCTGCTCGGCGTCCTTCTTGGTGCCTCCGGTCCCGGCGCCCAGCTGGACGCCGTTCACGAAGACGGTCGCCTCGAACTGACGGTCGTGGTCGGGGCCGCTGCCGACCACCACGTAGCGCGGGATGCCTTCCCCCTGGCGCACCGTCAGCTCCTGGAGGAGGCCCTTCTGGTCGAAGTCGTCGGGCTCGGCCGCCGCCCGCTCGATCCGGGCGTCGAGGAGGCGGAGGACCACGGACTCGGCCGCCGGGAAGCCGGCATCCAGGTACAGCGCGCCGATCACCGCTTCGAAGGTGTCCGACAGGATGGAGGCCTTGGTGCGCCCGCCGGAGGCCTCCTCTCCCTTGCCCAGGCGGATCGCCTCGCCGATGCCCAGCTGCTGGGCCACCTCGGCCAGGACGCGCGCGTTCACCACCGCCGCGCGCACCTTGGCCAGCTCCCCTTCGGGCATCTCGGGGAAGCGGCGGTAGCAGTAGTCGGCGACCACCAACCCGAGCACCGCGTCACCGAGGAACTCGAGACGCTCGTTGGAGGGGACGCCACCCTGCTCCGCGCACCAGCTGCGGTGGGAAAGGGCCTGCTGGAGGAGTGTCGGGGTGGCGAGCTCGTGCCCCAGGCGCTCCGCCAGCTTCGCCGCGCCGTCGGTCGTGCCGTTCACGTGCTGGCGGTCAACCTGCCTCGAGCTTGGCGACGACGTAGTCGACGGCGTCGCGGACGGTGCGAAGGTCCTCCAGGTCCTCGTCGTCGATGCGGAACCCCACGGTCCGCTCGCCGAGCTCCTCCTCCAGCGCCTCGACCAGCTCGATGAGCGCCAGCGAGTCGGCATCGAGGTCCTCTGCGAAGGAGGAGCCCTCGGTGATCCGGGAGGGGTCCGTCTCCAGGATGTCGGCCAGCTGGTCCCGGATCAGGTCGAACACCGCCTGGCGGTCGAGGGGACCTCGTTCTACATGGGTTTCTGCGGGCACGCTGGCTCCTCGGTCGACGGACCGGCAACGCGGGCGATGTTACCGAACACCCGGAGTATGCCAGGCCCGGTGCGCTCAGGTGCCGCCGACGGCCTCGGCCAGCCGCGCCACCAGGCCCGCTTCCGCCAGCTCGTGGGCGACCCGCACCGCGTTGTGCATGGCGGTGGCACTGGAGGACCCGTGGCTGATCACGCACACCCCGTCCACCCCGAGCAGCATGGCGCCGCCGGTGTTCTCGGGATCGAGCTCGGCGGCGATCGGCACGAGGTGCGGCAGCAGGGCCTCCGAGGCGGCGATGGTGGAGGCGTCCGTGCCGAACACGGCAAACAGCGTCTCGACGATGAAGCGGAGCGAGCCCTCGAGCGCCTTCAAGGTCACGTTGCCGGTGAACCCGTCGGTCACCACCACGTCGGCCGGGCTGGGCAGGAGGTCCCGCCCCTCCACGTTGCCCACGAACCGGACACCGGCGCCCCCGGCCAGGGCGGCGTGGGTCTCCTTCACCACCGGGGTCCCCTTGCTCGGCTCCTCGCCGATCGAGAGCAGGGCCACCGACGGGTCCGGGATGCCGTAGCGGGCCGAGGCGTACGCCGCACCCATCTTGGCGAACTGCACCAGCATGGCGCTGGTGCACTCGGCGTTGGCGCCGGCGTCCACCAGGACGGCCGGCTCGCGGCCGAGCCGTGGCAGGGGGGTGGCGATGCAGGGCCGGGTGACGCCCCGCAGGCGGCCCATGCGCAGCAGCGCCGACGCCATGGTGGCCCCCGTGTTGCCGGCGCTCACCATGGCCGACGCCTTGCCGTCGCGCACCAGCTCGGCCGCCCGCACGAGGGAGGAGTCCTTCTTGCGCCGGACGGCCTGGCCGGCGTCCTCGTGCATCTCGACGACCTCGGTGCACGCCACGACGGGCAGCCCGGCGGGGTCGCCGATCAGCTCGGGCGGCCCGACCAGCACCACCTCGATCCCCTCGTCGGCGGCCTGGCGGGCCCCGGCGACGATCTCGCCCGGCGCCTTGTCCCCACCCATCGCGTCGACGGCCACCGGCAGGGTCGCCGCCGGCCCGGCCGCCGGCGCGTCGGCCACCTCAGTCGACCTCGACCGCCTGGCGGCCCTTGTACCAACCGCAGTTGGGGCAGACCACGTGGGGCAGCTTCGCCTGATGGCAGTGCGGGCACACGCTGCGTGCCGGAGCCTCCAGCCGCCAGTTGGCGGCCTGGCGGCTGCGGCCCTTGGCCTTGGATGTCTTCTTCTTGGGGACTGCCATCCTCGTCGCGCTCCAGGTCCGTGCCGGCCCCTTCGGCCGGCGGTTGGTCGCTCCGGGTGCCCGCCGGACGGCGCGCGCCCGTGGGCGGCGGTCCGGAGGCGCCGGCCGGTGGCGCGTGGGCTACTTGACCGACCGGAGCACGTCGAGGTTAGCCCACCTGGGGTCCCGGGGCGCCTCGCAGCCGCAGGTCTCCTGGTTCCGGTCGCAGCCGCAGATGGGGCAGAGCCCCTGGCAGTCCTCCCGGCACAATGGCGCCATGGGCAGCTCGAGCACCACCGCGTCACGCACCATCGGGGCCAGATCGAGCTCGTCCTGCACGATCGGGTAGGCCTCGTCGTCCTCGGGGTCGCCGTAGCCGGCACCGGGCTCGGTGAAGCGCTCGCGCACCGGGATCCGCAACATGCCCTCGATGGGCTGCGCGCACCGGCGGCACATCCCCCGCCACGGCGCCGCGACCGTGCCCGTCACCATCACCCCGCCCGAGAACGACTCCAGCGTCACCTCGCAGATGGCGTCGGCGCCCTCGGGGACGGCGCTGTCAGCGGCTGACCGGGCGACGATCAGGCCCTCGGGGTCCACCGGCCCGGTGCGGACCTCGTGCCAACGGGTGCCGGGCACCCGGCGGAGCCTGGCCACGTGTACCACGAAGGGGTCCACCTGTACCTCCTTTCCCGCGCCTCCCCCCGGGGGACGCGGCAGCCGTTCCGCTACGCGAGGTCCTGGTCGAAGAAGCCCGACTCGTCGCCCTCCGCGGGGATGTCGGCCGGCTCGGGCGCCGACGGGACCGCCGCCTGCAGCTTGTCCCTCCCGGCCCGCACCGTCCGGGTGATCCGTTCCAGCACGATCTCCATGCCCGCCAGCTTCTGGTCGCAGTAGTCCTCCGCCTCGTGGCGGAGGCGCCGGGCCTCCTCGTTGGCGTCGTCCAGGATCCGCTGGGCCACGAGGTTGGCCTGACGGACCACCTCCGTCCGCGACACCATGTGCTCGGCCCGGGCCCGCACGTCCTCCATCAACGCGTCGGCCTCCCGGGCCCGCTCGGCCAGGAACTCCTCTCGCTCCCGCAAGAGCCAGCGGGCTTGGCGCAGCTCGTCGGGGAGCTGCGACTGCGCGGCCCGCAGCAGCTCGACCAGCTCGTCCCTCGAAACGAGCACCGAGGCGGACAGCGGCATCGCCTTCGCCGACGACACCAGGTCGATCGCCCGCTGGATCAGGCCCTCGGCGTCGGCCGGGAAGACGTCGTCCTCCGAGGGGTCGTCCCGGGCCAGGTCCTCGAAGATCTCGCTCATCAGGAGGGTACCGGTCCCGGACCGGTCGCCGAACGGGGGAACTTGGCCTCCAGGCGGTCGGCCACCGGCTTGGGCACGAACTCGCGTACGTCCCCGCCGAACCGCGCCACCTCCTTCAAGAGGCGGGAGGCGATGAAGGCGTGCTGGGACGTGCTCGGGAACAAGACCGTCTCCACTCCGGAGAGCTGGCGGTTCATCTGGGCCATCTGGAGCTCGTTCTCGAAGTCCGACACGGCCCGCAGTCCCTTGGCGATCGCCGTGGCGCCGACGTCGCGGGCGACGTCCACGACGAGGGTGGCCACCCCCACGATGCGGACGCCGTCCACGTGGGCGAGGGACTCCTCCACCATCTCCGTCCGCTCCTCGATCGAGAAGAGCGGCTCGGCCTTCTGCGGGTTGCGCAGCACCGCCACCACCACGTGCTCGAAGAGCTTGGACGCCCGCTCCACCACCTCCAGGTGACCGTTGTGGAACGGGTCGAAGGACCCCGGGAACAGGACGGTCGTCATCGCGGGCTCGGTCCTCGGAGGGCAGGCGCCGCCAGCGGCTCGCTGCCCGCGGCAGGCCCACCCCGGGCTTCGGACATGCGGACCACGGTCACGAGCGTACCGCCGTAGCGGCGCGACCTTGCGATCATCCAGCCGTCCGGCGGCTCGACCGGCGCCGCCGACTCGAGCACGGCCACGTCGGCCTGCAGCACCGACAACAGCGTGGTCCAGTCGGAGAAGGCGTACGGCGGGTCGCACAGCGCCAGGGTGACGCGCGGGGCCCGCCCCAGCCAGCCCGGCAGCTCCGCCCGGACGAGCGACGCCTCCCGACCGGCGAGCCCGGTGGCCGCCAGATTGGTCCGGACGGCGGCCAGTGCGGCCGCATCGTGGTCGACGAAGGTGACCTGCGCCGCCCCGCGAGACAGCGCCTCGAGCCCGAGCGCCCCGCTGCCGCAGAACAGGTCGAGCACGGTGGCGCCCTCCACCCCGCCCATCGACCCCAGGACGTCGAAGATGGCCTCCCGCACCCGGTCGGAGGTGGGCCGGACGCTGCCGGGAAGACGGGCCGGAAGCCGGCGCCCCCGGCTCGAGCCGGCGATCACGCGCACGTGGGCCACGGTACCGCCCGGGCCCCGCCGAAGGGTGCACCGGGCACCGACCGCGGCTCAGCTCTTGAAGAGGTAGGCCTCCTCATCGGGGTCGAGGAACAGCCGGATCTCGTCGGCCAGCGCGGGGTGCTGGTCCAGCCGGGGGTCGCCCTGCGTCACGTCCTCGGCCACGGCCCGGGCCGCGTCCAGGAGATCGGTGTCGTTGCGCACCGAGGCGAGCCGCAGGTCGCTCCGGCCCTTCTGGCGGGCGCCGAGGATCGTCCCCTCACCCCGCAGCTCGAGGTCGACCTCGGCAAGCTCGAAGCCGTCCGTGGTCCGGGCCATGGCCTGCAGGCGCTCGTGCGCCTCGGGGCTGGCGCCCGAGCCGAGGAGGTAGCACCAGCTCGGCAGGTCGCTGCGGCCGACGCGTCCTCGCAGCTGGTGGAGCTGGGCGATCCCGAACCGCTCGGCGCTCTCGACCACCATCACCGTGGCCTCGGGGACGTCCACGCCGACCTCCACCACGGTCGTCGCCACCAGCACGTCGACCGCGCCGGCACGGAAGTCGCCCATCACCTGCTCTTTGGCCGCGGCCGGCATCTGGCCGTGCAGGAGCCCGAGCCGGAGGCCGGCCAGCACCCCGGACGCGAGCCGGTCGTGCTCCTCGGTGGCCGACCGGGCCTGCACCCGCTCGGACCCTTCCACCAGGGGGCACACCACGAACGCCCGGCGTCCGGCCGCTACCTCGGCCCGGACGCGGGCCCACGCTGCTTCCTCGTCGGAAGGGGCCCGCGCCCACACGGTCTCCACCGGGACGCGCCCCGGCGGCAGCTCGTCGAGGACGACCATGTCGAGGTCGCCGAAGAGCACCATCGCCGCCGTCCGGGGGATCGGCGTGGCGGTCATCACGAGCAGGTCGGGGTCGGCGCCCGCCCCCGACTCCTCGGCCACGACCGAGGACCGGCCCTTCGCTCGCAGCGCGGCCCGCTGCTCCACCCCGAAGCGGTGCTGCTCGTCGATCACGACCAGCCCGAGCGACCGGAACCGCACGTCGTCGGTGAGGAGCGCGTGGGTCCCCACCGCGAGGTCCACCGATCCGTCACGAAGCCCGGCGTGCAGGCGGGACCGCTCGGCCGCCGTGGTCCGGTTGGTGAGGAGGGCGACCGTGACCGGCCGCTGCCCGCCCAGGCGGGCCGGATCGGGCACCGCCAGCCCCTCCAAGAGGGCCCGCACGCCGAAGTAGTGCTGCTCCGCCAGCACCTCCGTCGGCGCCATGAGGGCACCCTGGTGGCCACCCTGGACGGCGGCGAGCAGCGAGGCGAGCGCGACCACGGTCTTGCCCGATCCCACGTCGCCTTGGAGGAGGCGGTGCATGGGGAGCGGCCCGGCGAGCTCGGCGAAGATCGCCGCCAGCGCCCGGCGCTGGGCCTGGGTGAGGGCGAAGGGCAGGCCGCGCAGGAACCGCTGGACCAGCGTCGCCCCGCCGGGCGTCGGGCCATCCGGCGTCGCCCCGCCGGCCGTCGGGCCCGACCGCTCGCCTGTCGGACGCGAGGTGGACGACACGACGTCGAGGGCGGAGACCTGGTGGCGGATGGCACGGGCGTCCGCCTCCAGCGCCCGGCGGCGAAGCACGAGCGCCAGCTGCAAGCGGAGGAGCTCGTCGAACGCCAGGCGCCGGCGAGCCGGGGCCCGGGCGGTCATCGAGGGCGGGAGGTGGACGTCGTGGACGGCGCGGGTCCGATCCACCAGGTCGAGCGCGCTGCGCCACCGCTCCGGCAGCGGGTCCTCCAGCTCCCCGGCCCGACGGATCGCCTCGTCGACCCATCCCCCGATCTCCCAGCTCGAGAGGCCGGCACGGGCCGACGCCGGGTACACCGGCACGATGCGCATGGTGCGCCGGGCCGCGGCCGGTGCGCTCTCGGCGTCGCCGGCCACCACCACGTCGACCACCGGGTTGGTCATCCGGCGGCTGCCGCGGAAGGTGTCGAGCTTGCCGAAGAACAGCGCCTCGGTCCCCTCGGTCAGCTGGCGCGCCCGCCACGGCTGGTTGAAGAACGTCACGGTCATCCCCGCCGTCCCGTCGTGCACGCCCGCCTCCACCAGCGAGCGCCCGTTGCGGGTCCGCCGCGCCCGGACACGCCCGACCGTGGCCAGCACGACCGCCTCGTCCCCCACCGCCAGCTCCGCCAGGTCGACCCGGCGACTGCGGTCGATGTAGCGGTAGGGGTAGGTGGTGAGCAGGTCGAAGACCGTCTGGATGCCGATCGAGGCCAACGCCGCCGCCTTCTGGTCCCCGAGCCCGCGCAACCTCGTCACGGGGATGTCGGTGAGCTGGCGGAGCGTGCGGCCCGGCGTCGGCGACGAGGCCTTGGCGGCCGCCCGGCGAGGGGACCCCGCGGTCACTCGATGCCGAGAAGGTAGGCGTAGAGCGGCTGGGCACCGTGGTGCACCTCTGCCTCGACGCCGCTGCGCTCCTCGTGCAGCCACTCGGTGATCCGGCGGGTGGCGGCGGGCGTCGACCCCTCTCCCTCGATCACCGTCACCAGCTCGTGCTCCGGTGCCAGGGCCGACTCGAGGAGCTGGAGGGCGGCGCCGTCCGGCGAGCCGGCAACAGCCACCACCTTCCCCCGCACGAGACCGAGCCAGTCGCCCTCGCGCACGGGGCCGGCCGGCGTGTCGGCGTCCCGCACGGCGCGGGTGACCGCGCCGGGGAGCACCCGGGCGGCCGACGCGGTCATCGCCGCCGCGTTCTCGTCCGCCCCGGCGTCGGGGTCGTAGGCGAGGAGGGCGGCGAACCCCTCCACGATGCTGCCGGTCGGCACCACCCGGACCGCCCTGTCGGTCAGCCCGTCGACCTGCGCCGCCACCGGCTCCACGTTCTCGTTGTTGGGCAGGACCACGACCTGGCGCGAGCCGGTCGCCTCCACCGCCGCCAGCAGCTGCTCGGTGGAGGGGTTCATCGACTGGCCTCCGGTCACCAGGTGGTGCACGCCGAGCGACCGGAAGATGCGGCCGATGCCGTCGCCTGCCACCACGGCCACCACCGAGGTGGGCGGGGGCGGCGACGGCACCTCCGGCTCGCGGGCGGCATCGCGCACCCAGCGCTCCTCCTGCACCTGCTCGGCCAGGTCGGTGACCCGGATCTGGTGCGGGCGGCCGATGTCGATGGCCGCCTCGACGGCGGCGCCGATGTCGTTGGTGTGCACGTGGCAGTTCCACACGCCGTCGCCGCCCACCACGACGATCGAGTCCCCGATCCCCGACCAGACCTCCTTGAAGGCGTCGATGGCGTCGTCCGGCGCGTCGAGGAGGTACATCACCTCGTAGCGAAGGTCCACCGCGTCGCCAGGACCCCCGGCGCCTGCACCGGGGAGCCCGGCGCCGCCCGCCGAGGCCGCGGCCCCGGTGCCGGCCGACGCCGCCGGGTCCGTCCCCTCCACCCTGGCGCCGGCGTCGAGCGCGGCCGCCGGGACCTCCGCCGGCGGCTGGACTGGCCGCCCGTCGAGGACCGACAGGATCGAGTCGAAGAGGAGCACGTAGCCCGCACCGCCGGCGTCGACGACCCCGGCCCGGGCCAGGGCCTCGAGCAGCGTCGGGGTCTCGGCCAGCGCCCGGCCGGCCGCGAGGCGCGCCTGCTCGACGGTGCCGACCAACGGCGCCCCGGACCGGCTTCCGGCCAGGGCGCCCTCGCCCGCCGCCCGGGCCACTGTCAGGATCGTGCCGGCGACCGGGCGCACCACCGCCTTCCGGGCCAGCTCACCCGCCGTCACCAGGGCTCCGGCCACGACGTCGGGGCCGGCGTCGAGCCCACCGCCGAGCTGCTCGGTCAAGCCCCGCAGGAGCTGGGAGAGGATCACGCCCGAGTTCCCCCGCGCGCCCATGAGCGACCCGTGGGCCACCGCCCGGCACACGTCGTGCATCGTGGCGGTGCCGTTGAGCTTGTCGAGCTCGCGGACGACCGCTTCGAGCGTGAGCGCCATGTTGGTGCCCGTGTCGCCGTCGGGGACCGGGTACACGTTGAGGCGGTTGAGGAGCTGTTGGTGGGCACGCAGCGCGTCGCGATAGGCCAGCATGGCAGCACGGAGCTGCCGGGGCCCCAGCGCGACGGGCGGTGTCATGCCCGGCGATGCTAACCTCCAGCTCGTTCGTGACGACCTGCCGCTCGTCGCACGCGCCCTCGCCTCAGAAGGTGACGGCGGAGCGAGCGGGGGGACTGGGCCAGGAGGCAACGGCAATGGCATCGGTGTGCGAGGTCTGCGGCAAGAAGCCGTCGTTCGGCATGAGCCTGAGCCACTCCCACCGCCGGACGAAGCGCCGTTGGAACCCCAACATCCAGCGCGTGCGCGCCATGGTGGGTGGGAGCCCGCGTCGTCTGAACGTCTGCACCTCGTGCCTGCGGGCCGGCAAGGTGCAAAAGCCGCCGCGCCGCTCCATCCCCGCCTGATCCGGCGGGGATGAGCTTGCCGCGCGCGCCGCGGCACGGTCGGGCGCGGCACCGCCGACCGCTGCCGCGGACCACACGGCGGCCGGCAGGCCGGAGGGTCGCCGTGGCCGTCGTCGTCCTCGCCGCCGTCGCCTTCGTCGTCGTGCAGCTGGTCCGGCCCGTGCCGGCGGTGGCGGCCACCGGCGCCACCGCGGTCACCACGCTGCCGGGCAGCCCCGCACCCCTCGCCTGGCCGTCGCAGGGCCAAGCGGCGATCGGCGTCGAAGGGGCGGGCGTCCTGGCGCAGCACGGCACCGCCCCCGCCCCCCTCGCCAGCGTGACCAAGCTCATGACGGCGTACCTCGTCCTGCACGACCACCCGCTGGCCAAGACAGCCACCGGCCCGAGCGTCACCATCACGGCGACAGACGTCACCACGTAC
Source organism: Actinomycetes bacterium (assembly GCA_021791845.1). Taxonomy (GTDB): domain Bacteria; phylum Actinomycetota; class Acidimicrobiia; order Acidimicrobiales; family RAAP-2; genus JAJYVT01. Next base: position 43,003 of record JAJYVT010000008.1, read on the forward strand.
CAGAGCGACCTGGCCCAGGGCGACTCGGTCGTGGCGGTGACCGCCGGGGAGCAGCTGGACGAGCGCCAGCTGCTCGAGGGGCTCCTCATCCCGTCCGGGGACAACATCGCCGCCCTGCTCGCCGCCTGGGACGCCGGGAGCGAGCCCGCCTTCGTGGCCAAGATGAACGCCACCGCCCGCCGGCTCGGCCTGCGCGACACGCACTACGCCGACGCCAGCGGGGTGACACCAAAGACGGTCAGCACGGCAGCCGCGCAGGTCCGCCTGGCGATGGACGACATGACCATGCCCGCCTTCCGCGCCATCGTGGGCATGACCCAGGCCACACTGCCGGTGGCCGGGACCGTCTACAACGTCGACGCCCTGCTCGGCACCGACGGCATCATCGGCGTGAAGACCGGCTACACGCCGCAGGCCGGCGGCTGCTTCGTGTTCGCCGCCGTCACCAAGGTGGGCGGCCGGACACGCACGGTCGTGGGCGCGGTGCTCGGCCAGCAGAGCACCCCGTCGCAGCCGAGCGTGCTGACAGCGGCGTTCGACGCGTCCACGGCCCTCCTCACCAGCGCCGAGCCCTCGCTCGAGCAGGAGACGGTGGTCCGGGCGGGAGCGGTGCTCGGCCATCTCCGGGCGCCATGGGCGTCGACGGTGGCGCTGCGGGCCACGAGGACCGTGACCCTCACCGGGCTGGCCGGCACCCGCGTCCGCACCGTGGTGGACCTCCCGGCGTCGGTCACGCCCCCCGTCGCCGGCGGTCGGCACCTCGGGTCGGCCCTGGTCGAGCTGGGGGGTCAGGAGGTCCGGGTGCCGCTGGCCTCCGGAGGCCCGCTGCCGGGCGCATCGCTCTCCTGGCGCCTCACCGACCTCTGAGCACGCCCCCCGGAGGGCGGCCCCGCGGCGGGGGTCACGACCCCACGGGGTGCTGGTAGCCGAGGGGGGCGAGCGGTCGCCCGCGAAGGGTCCGCACCGCCGCGTCGCCGGTGCAGCGCCCGACCACCACCGGAGGCCGGAGCCGGGCGGCGGCGAAGGCCGCCGCCAGGCGATCGGGGTCGTCGACGGCGATCACCAGCTCGTAGTCCTCGCCACCGCCGAGCGCCTCCTCCTCGGTGGCCCCTGTGGCGACCGGGACCGACGAGAGGGTGAACCCCACGGCCGAGGCCGCCGCGAGCCGGTGGAGGTCGAGGGCGAGCCCGTCGGAGACGTCCATCATCGCCGTCGCCCCAGCGTCGCGGGCGACCACCCCCTCGGCCAGGCGAGCCAGGGGGCGGCGGTGGTGCTCGATGAGCGCCGGACCGCCGGCACCGCCCCGGCGCAGGACCCGCAGGCCGGCGGCCGACCCCCCGAGGGGGCCCGTGACGACGAGGTGGTCCCCGGCCGTGGCGCCCGACCGCAGCACCGGGGGCCGCGGCCCCTCCAGCGTGCCCGTGGCCGCCACGCTCACCATGAGCTGGTCGGCGGTGGTGACGTCCCCTCCGACCACCGGGGTGCCCCAGCGGGCGGCGGCGGCGGCCACCCCGGCCATCAGGCGGTCCAGGTCGGTCCCGGGCGGGGCGCACACGCTCACGACCGCATGGAGCGGCCGGGCCCCGACGGCGCCGATGTCGCTCACGGTCGCGGTCAACGCCTTCCAGCCCAGGTCGTCGAGGCCGACAAGGGCGAGGTCGGCGTGCACGCCGGCCACGCAGGCATCGGTCGCCAGCACCAGGGGCCCCGCCGGCGACCGGACGACGGCGGCGTCGTCGCCGATCCAGACCTCCCCCGGGGGCGCCGGCCCCGACGCCTCCTCGAGAGCGGCCGCGATCCGCCGGACGACTGCGTCCTCGCTGGCAGCGGCGCCGATCTGGCCGGCGCTTGGGCCTCCCACACGCGAATGCCTAGCATGCGTCCCGCGCGGGCACGCCTAGATTGGTGGGTTGACGCCCGCATTGCAGCAAGGCCGGCGGCCGCAGTGCCGATCGCCGCCTGAAACGAGGAGGAGCGAATGGCCCCCATGGACAACGCGGCTCCGACGGACAACCGCAAGCTGACGGCATGGGTGGAGGAGATCGCGGCACTCACCACGCCCGATCGGGTCGTCTGGTGCGACGGCTCGGCCGAGGAGTACGACCAGATGTGCCAGCTCCTCGTCGACAACGGCACGTTCACCAGGCTGTCGGACGCCAAGCGGCCCAACAGCTACTGGGCGAGCTCGGACCCCGGGGACGTGGCCCGGGTGGAGGACCGCACCTTCATCTGCTCCGCCCGGGAGGAAGACGCCGGCCCCACCAACAACTGGCGTGACCCGGGAGAGATGCGCGACACGCTGACCGGCCTGTTCCGCGGGTCCATGAAGGGCCGCACCATGTACGTGGTGCCCTACTCCATGGGCCCGCTGGGATCCGACATCGCCCACATCGGCGTGGAGATCACCGACTCGGCCTACGTCGCCGTGTCGATGCGGATCATGACCCGGATGGGCAAGGCCGTCCTCGAGGTCCTCGGCCCGGACGGGGACTTCGTCCCGTGCCTCCACTCGGTGGGGGCTCCGCTGGCCGACGGCGAGGCCGACGTGCCGTGGCCCTGCGACGCCGACAACAAGTACATCGTCCATTTCCCCGAGACGCGCGAGATCTGGTCGTACGGATCGGGCTACGGGGGGAACGCCCTGCTGGGGAAGAAGTGCTTCGCCCTGCGCATCGCCTCGGTGATGGCCCGCGACGACGGGTGGCTGGCGGAGCACATGCTGATCGTGAAGCTCACGTCGCCCGAGGGCGAGACCCGCTACATCACCGGCGCCTTCCCCTCGGCGTGCGGCAAGACGAACCTCGCCATGCTCATCCCCACCCTGCCGGGATGGAAGGTCGAGACGATCGGGGACGACATCTGCTGGATGAAGTTCGGGCCCGACGGCCGCCTGTGGGCGATCAACCCCGAGGCGGGGTTCTTCGGCGTGGCCCCGGGCACCAACTCGCACACCAACCCCAACGCCATGCTGTCGGTGGAGGCCAACTCGATCTTCACCAACACGGCCCTCACCGAGGACGGCGACGTGTGGTGGGAGGGGATGACCGAGGAGCCGCCGGCACGGTGCACGGACTGGCGGGGCGAGCCCTGGACGCCGGCGAAGGGAACGTCGGCGGCCCACCCAAACGCCCGCTTCACGGCCCCGGCCGCCCAGGACCCGGCGATCGCGCCGGAGTGGGAAGACCCGGCCGGCGTGCCCATCTCGGCCGTCCTCTTCGGCGGCCGCCGGGCATCGGTCGTCCCCCTCGTGTTCGAGTCCTTCGACTGGACCCACGGGGTGTTCCTCGGGTCGATCATGGCGTCGGAGACGACCGCCGCCGCCACCGGAGCGGTCGGCCAACTCCGCCGCGACCCGTTCGCCATGCTGCCCTTCTGCGGGTACAACATGGGGGACTACTTCGGCCACTGGCTCCGGATCGGGGCCAGCGCCTCGGACCCGGCGCTGCTGCCCAAGATCTTCTACGTGAACTGGTTCCGCAAGGGTGCGGACGGCCGCTTCCTGTGGCCCGGCTACGGCGACAACTCCCGGGTGCTCGAATGGGTCTTCCAGCGGGTGGCCGGACGGGCCGAGGCGGTCGAGACCCCCATCGGCCTGGTGCCGGCGCCGGGGGCGATCGACATCGAGGGGATCCGCGTCTCCAAGGAGGACATGGACGAGCTCCTGCGGGTCGACCCCGAGGAGTGGCGAGCCGAGGTGCCCCGCATCCGCGAGCACTTCGCCACCTTCGGCTCGCACCTCCCCGACCCCCTGGCCGACGCGGTGGACGACCTGGAGCGCCGCCTGCGCTGACCCCGGCCGACCGCGGCCCCGTGCACCCGGCCCGTTGACCATCGGCGAGGATGGAGCGGTGGACGCGCGCCATCCTCGCCGGCGGTTGGCCTCCCGGGCCGGCCGCGCCGCGCGTCGTGGCGCGACGTCCGTCCGCGACCGGCTCGTGCCCGTCCTCGGGGGGCACGAGCGGACCCGCGTCATCTTCGTGCTGGCGTGCGTGCTGGCCCTGTCGAGCGCCGACACGGCCACCGTCGGGGCGACGGCCATCCAGGTGAAGCACGCGCTCGGCATCTCGACAACCGACATCGGGCTCCTCGTGGCCGTCACGGCCGTCGTGGGCGCGGTGTTCTCCCTCCCCTTCGGCGTGCTGGCCGACCGGGTCCGCCGGACGTGGCTGCTCGGAACGGCGGTCGGCCTGTGGGGCGTGGCCATGATCTGGAGCGCCACCGCCAGCTCCTTCGGGAACCTGCTCCTGTCCCGGCTCGCCCTCGGCGGCGTCACCGCCGTCGCCGGGCCGGTGGTCGCCTCGCTGGTGGGCGACTGGTTCCCGGGCGGCGAGCGGGGCCAGATCTACAGCTACATCCTCACGGGCGAGCTGCTGGGCGCCGGGATCGGGTTCGCCTTCACGGGCGAGCTCGCCGCCCTCTCCTGGCGCCTGGCGTTCGTCTTCCTGGCCATCCCGGCGTTCGTCGTCGGGTGGGCGGTCCTGCGCCTCCCCGAGCCCGAGCGCGGGGGGAGGGGGATGCTGGCCCCCGCGCCCGGCACCCGGCCGTGGGAGGCGGCGCGCCGGGCCGAGGCGGCCGAGCGGGCCGAAGCGGCCGAGCGGGCCGAGGCGGCCGAGCGGGCCGAAGCGGCCGCGGCACGGCGCACACCTGCCTCGCCGGCGCCGACCGACGGTGCCGCCCCGCCGGTCGGCGCCGACGGTGCCGCCCCGCACGAGGAGGACCAACGCACCGACGCCCAGCGCCTGGCGCTCGAGCGGGGCATCCGTCCCGATCCCGCCCTCGTGGCCCGGGCCAACCCCGCGATGGGCTTCTACGAGTCGGTGCGCTTCGTGCTCAGCGTGCGCACCAACGTGGTGCTCATCATCTCGGGTGCCTGCGGCTACTACTTCCTGGCCGGCGTGGAGACCTTCGGGATCGAGTTCGTCCACGGGAGCGGCGGCTACAGCGTGGCCCCGGAGCTCGCCAACCTCCTCCTCATCGTGGTGGGCGCGGGGTCGGTGATCGGCACGCTGGTGGCCGGCCCCCTGGGCGACCGGCTCCTCAAGCGGGGGCGGCTGTCCGGGCGGGTGAACGTGGCCGCGATCGCCGCCGCGGCGACGGTCGTGCTCATGATCCCCGCCCTCGTCACCCACAGCGCCTTCACCGCCCTGCCCTACCTGGTCCTGGCGGCGGCAGGGCTCTCGGCCCAGAACCCGCCGATCGACGCGGCGCGGCTCGACATCATGCCGTCGTGGCTGTGGGGGCGGGCCGAAGGCGTACGGACCTTCGTGCGCACCGCCGCCCAAGCGCTGGCGCCGCTGCTGTTCGGCGCGGTGTCGGACGCCATCGGGGGGGCGAGCAACGGGCTCCGGTGGACCTTCGTGATCATGCTGCTGCCGCTCTCCGCCAGCGCCTTCTTCCTCTTTGTCGCCGCCCGGCGCTACCCCCGCGACGTGGCGACCGCGGCCGCCGCGCCCCTGGCGCCCGGATCGCCGCCGGGGCGCCGGCCGGCGCGACCCGTACGCCCGCGGGACGGCGCCACCCGGCCGGTCCCCCACCAGCCGCCGGTCCCCCACCAGCCGCCGGTCCCCGGCGGCGGCGGGCCGACCGCCGTCACCCCACGACGCCCAGGCGGACCCGCCACGAGATGGATAGGGGGATCGGGACCGCGCGCTCGTCGAAACCGCTCCTGACCTCACGCTCGAAGTCGACGAGACCCAGCGCGTCGTCGTCCAACCCGGCCCGCCGCTGCTGCTGGTAGCCGCCCTGGCTGCGGAGGAGGGCCACGAACCGCTCGGCGCCGCCCTCGATCCGGTCATGGAGGACGAGCTCCCGGGTGAAGGCGAACCGCCCGCTCGCCGCCATGCGCGCCAGGTGGCCGGCCTTGTCCCACGAGCGCACCCCCGCCCCCCGGTCCTGGGGCCCGCCGGCTGCCATGCGGCGCTCGTCGTGCTCGATCCGGCGGTCCACGGCCAGCCAGGCGGCCTCGGCGCGGACGCTGCCGGCGACGGGCGGCCAGTCGGCGTCGACCGCCGCCATCACCCCGCCCGGCCGCAGGATGCGGGCCACCTCCCCCAGCGTCGGCTCCGGGTCCATCCAGTGGAGCGACTGCACGCAGAGGACCACGTCTGCCGTCCCGGCCGGGAGCCCCGTGTCCTCGGCCGTGCCCGCCCGGTAGGCGACACCGGCCAGGGGACGGGACTCGGCAACGGTCCGCATGTCGCTGTTGGGCTCGATCCCCACCACCGAGCCGGCCCAGGTGGCAGCCCAGCGGGAGGAGAGGCCGGACCCGCTCCCCAGGTCGACCACCGCGGGGCGGCTCCGGCCCGCGTAGGCGCACACGAGCGGGCCGAGGGCGGCCGGGGGCACGGGCCGCACGGCGTCGTAGAGGTCGGCGAAGCCGTTGAAGCGCTCGAGGTTGCCCGTCATGACGGCCCGTCGGCGATCCCGGCCCGGCGAAGGCGCGCCAGCCGCTCGGCCTCGATCCCCCAGGCGGCGAGCGCCTCGTCGGGGCCGGCCGGACTGGCCACGGCCCCCGGCGTGCGCCCGAACCGGGGGACCGGCCCGGGCTGCACCGCCCCCTCGGGGGCGACGAAAGTGGCACGGGCCCGGTTGTGCGGGTGGTCGGGCGCCTCCCAGGGTGCGAGCACCGGTGCCACGCAGGCGTCGGTGCCCTCGAAGGCGGCCGTCCACTCGCTGCGGGTCCGAGACCGGAACACCTCGGCGAAGCGGCGCTTGGTCGCCGGCCACCCGGACCGGTCCAGCTGCGGCGGCAGGGAGGCCGGGTCGATGCCGAGCCCTTCCACCAGGGCGGCGTAGAACTGCGGCTCGATGGCCCCCACCGCCATGTGGCGTCCGTCGGAGGTCTCGTACACCTCGTAGAAGGGGGCGCCGGTGTCGAGGACGTTGACGCCGCGCGCCTCCTCCCACACGCCGGCGTTGTGCAGCGAGTGGAGCATGGTGGTGAGCGACGCCGAGCCGTCGACCATGGCCATGTCGACGACCTGGCCGCGCCCCGAGGTGCGGGCCTCCAGGACCGCCGCCAGCACGCCGAAGGCCAGCATGGCCCCGCCCCCGCCGAAGTCGGCGACGAGGTTGAGCGGGGGCACCGGGGCGTCGCCCGCACGCCCGATCGGCCACAGCGCACCGGAGACGGCGATGTAGTCGATGTCGTGGCCGGCCCGGTCGGCCAGCGGGCCCTCCTGGCCCCATCCGGTCATCCGGCCGTAGACGAGCCGCTCGTTGCGGGCCCAGCAGGCGTCGGGGCCGAGGCCGAGCCGTTCGGTCACCCCGGGACGGAACCCCTCGACCAGCGCGTCGGCCCGGGCGGCCAGGTCCAGGACGAGCGCCACCCCTTCGGGCGCCTTGAGGTCGACCCCGATCGCCGGCCGGCTCCGGGCCAGGAGGTCGGCAGCCCCGGCGGCGACCGCGCCCCGGACGCCCCCGACCGCACCGGACGGCCGGGTCAGGCGCAGCACCTGGGCGCCGGCATCGGCCAGGAGCATGCAGGCGAAGGGGGCGGGGCCGATCCCGGCCAGCTCCACCACCCGCAGCCCCGCCAGCGGCCCGCTCATCGCCGCCGTCCCCGACGGCGCACCCGCTCACCGGCGACGACCATGCGGCGATGCTTGCGGACGACGCCGCGAACCGTCAACACCGGCTCGGCGCGGGCGGCATGATCGGTCGGTGATCGACCTGGAGGGGACCGGGCGCCAAGACGGCATCGTCGTCCTGGGCGACAACGCCGAGGTGCTGCCGGCCCTACCCGGCGGGGCGTTCCAGCTCGTCTACATCGACCCGCCCTTCAACACCGGGGCCAGGCGGCGGCGCCGGACGATGCGCACGGTGCGAGCCGAGGACGGGGACCGGACCGGGTTCGGGGGCCGCCGGTACCGCACGGAGGAGCTCGGCGGGGGGTCCTACTCCTTCGGCGACGCCCACGACGACTACCTCGGGTTCCTCACGCCCCGCCTCGTCGAGGCCCGCCGCCTGCTCGCCGAGGACGGGACGCTCTACCTCCACGTGGACTACCGGGAGTCCCACTACTGCAAGGTCCTCCTCGACGAGCTCTTCGGGCGGGGCTGCTTCCTGAACGAGATCGTGTGGGCCTACGACTACGGCGGGCGGCCGACGGACCGGTGGCCGGCCAAGCACGACACGATCCTCGTCTACGCCCGCCGGGCCGGGAGCCACTTCTTCGACCGCACAGCGGTCGACCGGATCCCCTACATGGCGCCCGGCCTGGTCACGCCGGAGAAGGCGGCCCGGGGCAAGCTCCCGACCGACGTGTGGTGGCACACGATCGTGGCGACGACGGGCGCCGAGAAGACCGGCTACCCGACGCAGAAGCCCGAGGGCGTGCTCCGCCGGATCGTCCAGGCCTCGTCGGCGCCGGGCTCCTGGGTGCTCGACTTCTTCGCCGGCAGCGGCACCACCGGGGCCGTCGCCCGGGCCCTCGGCCGGCGCTTCGTGCTCGTCGACGACAACCCCGAAGCGGTGTCGGTGATGCGACGCCGGCTGGGCGAGAGCGCCGTTGCCTACTGCAGCGCCGACGGCGCGCCGCTCGCCACCGGGGCACCCTGAGGAGCCGGAGCGGCCCGAGGACGCCGGTCGACGGCCGACCGGCGTCCTCGGGTGCCGCACGGACCAACGGGCGCCACCACGTCCCGTGCGTCGGCGGTGCCGATCAGGAGTACGTGTGGGCGTCGCCGAAGGCGAAGACCCCGCCGTCGGAGGCGACGAGCCAGTAGCCGTGGCCCGAGGGCGTGGCCGCCATGCCTTGGACGGGCCGGCTGAACGAGACCGATCCGGCCGAGCCCTCGAAGGGCGCGTTGCCGAAGGTGAAGATCCCGCCGTCCGACGCCACCAGCCAGTAGCCGCCGCCTGTGGGCGTGGCCGCCATGCCGACGATGGGCTTGTTGAGGGGCTTCCCGCCCATGGAGCCGTCGAAGGTGGCGGTGCCGAAGGTGAAGATCCCGCCGTCGCGCGCCACGAGCCAGTAGCCGTTCGCCGTCGGGGAGGCCGCCATCCCGACGATGGGCTGGTTCAGGTGCTGCCCGCCCATGGAACCGTCGAAGGTGGCGTTGCCGAAGGTGAAGATCCCGCCGTCGGAGGCCACCAGCCAGTAGCCGCCGCCCGTGGGCGTGGCCGCCATCCCGACGATCGGGGCGTTCAGGTGCTGCCCGCCCATGGAGCCGTCGAAGGTGGCGTTGCCGAAGGCGAAGATCCCGCCGTCGGAAGCCACCATCCAGTACCCGCCGCCCGTGGGCGTGGCCGCCATCCCGACGATCGGGGCGTGCAGCGGCGTGCCGGTCAGCGAGCCGCTGCAGGTCGCGTTCCCGAAGGCGACGACGTCGCCCAGCTGGTCGACCTCCCAATAGCCGCCGCCCGACGGCGTGGGGGTGATGGCGACGACGTGCCCGCCGGCGGGAATGGACGAGGAGCAGGTGGCCGACGTGGACGCCGTGGCTGCCGTCGTCGCGGCGCCGGCCGTGGCGGGAGCGGCCGCACCGGCCATGAGCAGCCCCGCGGCGCCGCCGGCACCCGCGCACAGGGCCAGCGCCCCGGTCATGCGGCCGACCGCGCCCCCGGCGCGCCGGCTCCTGGCCGGGCTTCGACGGGCCGGGGCGACCCGCCTCGCTGCCGCCTTCCCTCCAGGTTCTCGTCCCATGTCGGCAACCTCCGTGCGTCGTGCGGCGCGTCCGGCACACCGCGTTCGTACTCACGTCGATGCCCCACGACATGGGCGTCCAGGCCGTGGAATGTGAAGAATCGGTGAGGGACCGGGCGCGCCGGCCCCGGTGACCCCGGCTGCTGCCGCCGGGCTCCCGACTGCTACGCGCCCTCGGCCGCCGCGGCCTGGCTCGACACCCGCACGAGCGTCTCGAGCACGGCGAGCGCCCGGCCGGAGTCCACGGCGTCGGCCGCCCGGGCCACGCCGTCCGCCAGGTCGTCGGCCCGGCCGGCCACCAGCAGGGCGGCGGCCGCGTTCAGAAGGCCGATGTCGCGCCGCGCGCTCCGCTCCCCGTCGAGGACGCGCCGGATGATGGCGGCGTTGAACTCGGCGTTGCCGCCCCGAAGGTCCTCCATGCTCGCCGGGGAGAAGCCGAGGTCGGCGGGGTCGAGCCGCCAGGTGCGCACCTCGAAGTCCTCACCGTCGCCGGCGCCGGTCACCTCGAGCACGGTGGAGGGCGTGGTGACGCTCAACTCGTCCAGGCCGTCGTCGGCGTAGGCGACGATCGCCCGGCGGCTGCCGTTGGCGCCGAGGACCCCGGCCATGGTGGGCGCCATCGCCGGCTCGCTCACCCCCACGAGCTGGCGCCGCGTGCGGGCCGGGTTCGCCAGCGGCCCGAGGAAGTTGAACACGGTCGGGATCCCGAGCTCGCGGCGGACCGGGCCGGCGTAGCGCATTGCCGGGTGGAAGCGCGGGGCGAAGCAGAACCCCATCCCCGCCTCGGCGATGCACCGGGTCACGCCGGCCGGGCCGAGGTCCACCGCCACGCCCAGGGACTCCAGCACGTCGGCGGTGCCGACCGACGACGAGGCGGCCCGGTTCCCGTGCTTGCAGACGGGCGCCCCGGCGCCGGCGGCGATCAGGGCCGCCAGGGTCGAGACGTTGATGCTGGCCAAGCGGTCACCGCCGGTGCCCACCACGTCCACCAGCTGGTCGGAGAGCTCGGGGTCCAAGGGGAACGGCTCGGCGTGCGCCAGCATCGAGCGGACGAAGCCGGTCATCTCCTCGACCGACTCCCCCTTGACCCGCAGGGCCGTGACGAAGGCCGCGACCTGGGCCGGAGTCGCCGCGCCCTCGAGGACCTGGCCGATGACGGCCTCGGCCTCCGTCACGGAGAGCGACTGCCCGGCCACGAGCCGCGCCAGCACCGACGGCCAGCCGCCCATCCCCTCCAGGGTCGGACCGCCGGCCGGCGGGCGGCCCGGTTGCGCGCCAGTGGACGGCGCGGCGCCCGGCGGGTCGGTCAGTCCCACCACAGATCGCCGTCGAGGACACCCCGGCCGATGAGGTCGAGCTGCACCTGCGAGGTGCCCTCCACGATGGTGAGCTGCCTGGCGTCCCGGTACCACAGCTCGGTCGGGTGGTCCTCCATGTACCCCGCCGCGCCGAGGAGCTGCACGGCCAGCCCGGACGCCCGGACCGCCACCTCGGTGGCGAAGTACTTGGCCATGGACAGGAACGGCACGTCCGGCTTGGCGAACTTGCCGGCGTCCGACATGGCGGCGGCACGGTAGGTGAGCAGCCGGGCCGCCTCGATGTCGACGGCGCACTTGGCGATCTCCCACCGGATGCCCTGGAAGTCGGCGATGGTCTTGCCGAAGGCGGCACGCTCCTTCACGTACTCGGTGGCGTACATGAGGGCGCCCTCCGCCAGCCCGATCCCGCGGGCGGCGACGATCGGGCGCATGGAGTTGAGGCCCAGCATCGCCAGCCGGAACCCCCCGACCTCCCCGATCACGTTCTCGGGCGGCACCCGCACCCCGTCGAGGACCAGTTCTCCCGTGTCGACGCCGCGCACCCCCATCTTCTTGTCGGTGCGGCCGACCGACACCCCGTCCCACCGCCGCTCGACGATGAAGGCGGTGATCGAGTCGTGCGCCCGGCTCTGGGGCTCGGCCGTCTTGGCGAACACCGTGTACCAGTCGGCCTCGCGGACCCCCGACATCCAGCACTTGGTGCCGGTGAGGACCCAGCCGCCCTCCCGGTCGGGGTCGGGCACCGCCCGGGTCCGCATGCCCATGACGTCGCTCCCGGCCTGGGGCTCGGAGAGGCCGAAGGCGGCCCGGAGCGACCCGTCGGCGATGCCCGGCAGGTAGCGGCGCTTCTGGTCGTCGTCGCCGGCGATCATGACCGGCCCGGTCGGCAGCCGGGTCAGGAGCAGCATGAGCGCGGCGGTGTTGGAGTACTTCGCCACCTCCTCGATGGCGATCGTCAGCCCCAGCACCCCTGCGCCGGCACCGCCGACGTCCTCGGGGATGCACAGGGCCAGCAGCCCGGCGTCGCGGAAGGTCTCGAACAGGTCGGCGGGGTACTCGCCGGTCTGGTCGATCTCGCGGGCTCGGGGCCGCACCTTGTCCTGGGCCAGGCGCCGGACGGACGCCTGGAGCGCTTGCAGTTCGTCGGAGAGCTCGAAGTTCACGGGAGGACGCTATCTCGCGTGGAGCGCACCTCCCGTGACCGGAGCGACCGCCGCCGCGGTTTCCACCGCCGGGCATCGGGGCACGGTCCGACCCATGCCGACCGCGCTCCTGGACCGCTGAACAGGCGCGCCTCGTGTCGTCCTCTGCCCTGAGCGCGGCGCTGGCCCTCGTGGCGGCGTGCTCCAACGCCACGTCCAACGTCCTCCAGCGGATGGCCAACCGCGAGGAGACGGGCGTGCGGACCCTCTCGCTCAGGTTGGTGAAGGACCTGCTCCGCAACCCGTTGTGGTTCGCCGGCGTCGGCGCGGTCATGCTCTCGTTCGTCCTCCAGGCCAGCGCCCTGCGGTACGGGCCGCTGGCGCTGGTCGAGCCCCTGATCGTGGCCGAGCTGCCGCTCACGTTCGTGGGCGCGGCCCTGTTCCTCCACGCTCCCCTGGGACGGCGGGAATGGGCGGCGGCCGTGGTGATGGCCGGCGGCCTGGGCGCACTCGTCTGGTTCCTCGACCCCCACGGCGGGCAGGGTGCGTCGGTGTCCGCGGTCAAGTGGGCCGTCGGGCTCGGCCTGTGCGTCGGCGCGGTGGTCGCGCTGGTCGCCGCCGGCGTCCGCACCAGCGGCAACCGCCGGGCCGCCCTCTACGGCGTGGCCACCGGCATCGAGTTCGGCATCACCGCCGCCCTGATGAAGGGCGCCGTCGGCTCGCTGTCGCGCGGCCCGGTGGCCGTGCTCAGCGCGTGGGAGACCTACGCCATGGTGGTGGCGGGCATCGGGGGGATGTTCCTGCTGCAGAACGCCCTGCAGGCCGGCAAGATCGTGGCCGCCCAACCGGGCATCACCCTGCTCGACCCCTTCGTCGCCATCATGTGGGGGATCTTCGCCTTCGGCGAGCAACCGGCGCCGGGCGCGGTGCACCTCGGCCTCGCCGTGGGCGGCGGGGTCGTCATGGTGGCCGGCGCCCTCCTCCTCAGCCGTTCACCGGTGCTCGAGCACGGCCGGGAGCCCACGGCGGAGCCGTCCGGGCCGTCCGACCCCGGAGTCAGGCAGACTTCCGGCGCTGCCTGAGGATGCGACGGCGCTCCCGCTCCGTGGTGCCGCCCCAGATGCCCTCCCGCTCGCGGTTGGCCAGGGCGTGCTCGAGGCACGCCTGGCGGACGGGGCACTCGGCGCAGACGGCCTTCGCCGGCTCCGCGTCGTCGTCCTCGTCGGTCGCCGGGTAGAAAATCTCGACGTCGATGCCCCGGCAGGCCGCCCGCTTGCGCCACGTGGCGATCATGGAACGCACATCCTCTGCAATGGTCTGGTTGGACCTGCCGACACTCCTGGCCAGCCCGGGGGCTCCCCAAGCGCCCGCCCGAATCCGGCAGAACGACAATTATGGCGCGACCGACCGCGCGCTGTAAAGACCAGGCCGCGGCGGGCTCGGGCCCTGGCCAGGGAGGATGCCGCCCCGGCGCGGCCCGTGCCGGCGGGACCCCCGGCCGCAGCCGGAGGAGGCGGGCGCCGGCCTCGTCAACCCAGGGGCAGGGGCTCGGTCCGTCCCTCCAGGTCGGCCAGGAGCTCGGCTCGCACCGCGTCGTCGAGCGGGGTGCGAGCCTCGTACTCGGGGTGGCGGGCGGCCAGGGCCACCGGCTCGGTGGCAGAGCGGAGGCGGGCTGCGCCGTCGAACGGGAACCGCAGGTAGTGGACCGCCGGCGTCACCGTCTCCCGAGTGAGGGACTCGGCGTGGCTCGCCTCCGGCTCGCTCGCGACCACGGCCTGCGGGCCGGCTCCCGGTGCGCCGACTTCGAGCGCCAGCGCCCGCTCGATCCCGACGAGGCGCGGCAGCCAGTGGCGGAGGTCCGCCTCGGAGGTCAGCTCCAAGAACAGGGTGGCCGAGAGGTCCCCGGGAGCCGGCAGGAGGCGGTTGTAGACGTCCAGCTCGTGCTGGATGCCCTCGTCGGTGGCGATGCGCTCGGCCCGGGCCATCTCCTGGACCTGGAACCTCACCGTGTCCCAGCACTCGAAGACGACGGTCGCGATCGGCCCGAGGGGGACCCGCCGGCGCCGCTTCAATGCCATGACCCGTTGCCGGTAGTCGTCGCGGACCCGCTCGTAGGCGCGCAGGTCCAGGATGTCCTCGATCGACAACCCGCCGGTCACGGCTGTGACGGGCCCATGGCGGGGCGAAGGACCTGCAGGTGCGGGCTGGGCGGTTCGGGGGGACGGCGGGGCCGCGAGCCGGTCAGGAGACCGACTCGAGGCCCTTGGTGAACCGTCCGGCGTGCGACTTCTCGGCTCGGGCGAGCGTCTCGAGCCACTCGGCGACCTCGTCGAACCCCTCGTCACGGGCGGTCTTGGCGAAGCCGGGGTACATCTCCGTGTACTCGTAGGTCTCGCCCTCGATGGCGCTCTTCAGGTTGTCGGCGGTGGCGCCGACCTTGGCCCCGGTCACCGGGTCGCCGACCTCCTTGAGGAAGTCGAAGTGCCCGAAGGCGTGCCCCGTCTCACCCTCGGCCACGGACCGGAAGAGGGCGGCCACGTCGGGGTAGCCCTCGACGTCCGCCTTCTGTGCGAAGTAGAGGTAGCGGCGGTTGGCCTGGCTCTCGCCCGCGAACGCCACCTTGAGGTTCTCCTCGGTCTTGGATCCCTTCAACTCGGGCATTGCTCCTCCTGGATTCGCTGTGATGGACGCTCGAGCTCACGATACGACGACAGGGTGACGGAGCCCGTGCGGCGTGCGCATGAGGCGCGGATCCTACCCTCCGCCGCCCGCCCACCAAGACGGGCCGGCGCGGCAGGGGGCGCCGGCACTGCACGCGGGGACGGGCTCCGACACGGCTGTGGCAGTCTGTGCCGATGAGCGGGTTCGACCGCGCCGGCGCGCTCGAGCGCCTGTCGGCCGAGGAGTTCGACGTGCTGGTGGTGGGCGGCGGCGTCACCGGCGCCGGGGTCGCCCTCGACGCGGCGAGCCGAGGGCTGCGCACGGCGCTCGTCGACAAGGGCGATTTCGCCTCGGGGACCTCGTCCAAGTCCTCCAAGCTCGTCCACGGCGGCCTGCGCTACCTCCAGCAACGCGAGGTGGCGCTCGTGTACGAAAGCCTGGCAGAGCGCCAGCTCCTGCTGCACAACGCGTCGCACCTGGTCCGGCCGCTCCCGTTCCTGATCCCGTTGTTCGGCCATGGGGGTGTCGTCCAGAAGGCGGTCGCCCGCTCGTTCGCCACGGCGCTGTGGCTCTACGACGCGACGGGGGGGTGGCGGATCGGGAGCCGGCACCGGCGGATCGACCGTGGAGAGGCCCTTGCGCACGTGCCGGGGCTCCGTGCCGACGACCTGGTCGCCGGGTTCCTCTACATGGACGCCCGTGCCGACGACGCCCGCCTGACCCTGTCGGTGCTCCGCACGGCGGTCCAGGAGCACGGTGCGGTGGGCGCCAACTACGCCGAGGTGACGGGCCTCGTGACCGACGCGTCAGGCACCGTCCGCGGCGCGAGGGTCAGTCCCAAGGTCATGCCGGGCACGACCGGATCGTTCGGCGACGCGGCGGAGGGCCCGGACTTCGACGTCCGGGCCAAGGTCGTGGTGAACGCAGCGGGGGTCTGGGCGGACGAGGTCCGGGCTCTCGACCACCAGGGCGCCCGCCAGCTGCTGCGGCCGGCCAAGGGCGTCCACCTCTCGGTGCCGGCCGACCGGCTCCCCTGCGACATCGCCGCCGTGCTCCCCGTGCACGGCGACCGTCGGTCGGTCTTCGTCCTGCCCTGGCCCGGTGCGGACCGCACGTACATCGGCACGACCGACACCCCCTACCGCGGGTCGCTCGACCTGCCCACCTGCACGCCCGAGGACGTCGACTACCTCCTCTCGGCGGTGAACCGGTCGACGACGGCCGAGCTCACGCCGGCCGACGTGACCGCGGTGTGGGCCGGCCTGCGGCCGCTCCTGGCCGACGGTCACGGCCGGCGGGTGTCGAGCCGCACCGCCGACCTGTCGCGCCGTCACTCCGTCCGCACCGATCCCGACGGCCTCGTCACGGTCACCGGCGGCAAGCTCACGACCTACCGGCGGATGGCGGAGGACACGATGCGCCAGGTCCTCGCCGTGCTCGGGCCCGAGTGCCGTGCGCCGACCCGCTCGCAGACCAAGCACCTCCCCCTGCTCGGCGCCCCCGGCGACGGTTCGCCGCCGGACGACCATCTCGGCTCGCGCTACGGCACCGAGGCCGCCGCGGTCCGGGCGCTGGCAGACGGGCGGCCGGAGCTGCTCGAGCCGGTGGTCGAGGGCCTCCCCTACCTGGGAGCCGAGGTGGTGTTCGCGGTGCGTGCCGAGATGGCCCAATCGGTCGAGGACGTGCTCGCCCGCCGGACCCGTGCCGTCCTGGAGGACGGGCGCGCCGCCGCCGCCGCGGCGCGGGCCGTCGCCCGGTTGATGGCACCCGACCTCGGCTGGACGGAGGAGCAGGCAGCCCGCCACGCCGACCACTACGCCGGCGTGGTCGCGGCCGAGCTGGACCACGCCGGCGTGCCCGCCGCCGTCGGCGGCAGCCGGTGACGGCGCCCCCGACGGCGCCCGGTCCCGGCGGTCCGGGCCTGACAGCCGCCCACCAGGTAGTCGTCGCCCCCACGGCGATCGAAGGCGGGGCGGCGGGGGCGACGGAGCGGTTGGCCGGACAGCGCGTCCCGGTGCCCACGGCCCTGCTGGACCGGGCACGGGCCCTCGGGGCCGAGGTGGAAGAGGGCGAGAGCGCCCGGGCCGAGGCAGGGCGGGACTGGTGGCCCCTGGCCATCGGCTGGGCGGCCGACGGCTTGGTGCCGGCACGGCCCGGCGCCGTCGTCCGGCCCTCGACGGCACAGCAGGTCGCCGGCGTGCTGGCTGCGTGCAGCGAGGCACGGGTCCCGGTCACGGCGGCGGCCGGGCGCAGCGGGGTCTGCGGCGGCGCCGTCCCCGTGTTCGGCGGCATCTCCCTCGACTGCACCGGCCTGACGGGTCCCGTGGACGTCGACGAGGAGTCGCTCGTGGCCGAGGTGCCGGCCGGCACTGCCGGGCGCCGGCTCGAGGACACGTTGCGAGGCACGGGCGCCGGGTTCACGCTCGGCCACTGGCCCCAGTCCATCGACCTGTCGACGGTGGGCGGCTGGGTGGCCTGCCGGAGCGCCGGCCAGTACTCCACCCGCTACGGGAAGATCGAGGACATGGTGGCCGGGTTGGAGGTGGCCCTGGCCGACGGCCGTCTCGTGCGCACCGGCGGGCAGGGGCCGCGGTCGGCGACCGGGCCGACACTGACGCAGCTGTTCACCGGGAGCGAAGGGGTGCTTGGCGTGGTGACGCGGGCCTGGCTCCGGGTGCACCCCTCGCCGGCGGCGGAGGGCCGTCGCGCCCTCGGCTTCGCCAGCTTTGGCGAGGGGTTGGAGGCCTGCCGCCGGATCATGCGGCGGGGTGCGACCCCGGCCGTGCTCCGTCTCTACGACCGCACCGAGTCGGAGCGCTCCTTCGGCCGAGGCGACTGCTGCGTCCTGGTGGTGCTCGACGAGGCGGACCCCGCCCTCCTCGGGGCGACGCTCCGGGTCGTCGACGAGGAGTGCACGTCGTCCGAGGCCCTCGACGAGGGGCTGGTCGGGCAGTGGCTGGAGCGCCGCAACGACGTCTCGGCCCTGGAGCCGCTGTGGCGGGCAGGGATCGTCGTGGACACCGCCGAGGTCGCCGGCCGCTGGCGGGTCCTCGGCGGACTGGCGGCCGACGTGGTGGCGGCGCTGCAGGCGCTCGACGGCACCGTCGCCGCCTCCGTCCATCTCTCGCACGCCTACCCCGACGGCGCCTGCCTCTACTTCACCTTCGCCGGGCGCACCGCCACCGCCACCGCCACCGCCACCGCCACCGAGCCTTACTACCGCAGTGCCTGGGACGCCCTCACGACCGTCGTCATGGCTGGCGGCGCCGCCATCAGCCACCACCACGGCATCGGGCTCAACCGGGGCCGCTTCCTGGCTCCGTCGCTCGGGGCCGCCCACGCCGTCCTCGCCGACGTCAAGCGATCGCTCGACCCCGCCGGCATCCTGAACCCGGGAAAGCTCGGGCTGCCCACCACGTTCGGGGAGGTGCCGTGGCCCTGACCCGGGCGGGCACGCCGGGTGCGGGCGGCGTCGGCCCGGGCAGTGCCGGAGCCGGGAGCGTCCTCGTCGTGGACGTGGGGACGAGCAGCGTCCGCACCGCGGTCGTGGACGCCGGCGGGCGGGTCGGCCGGGTGCACCAGGCCCCGCTGGTCACGGCCACCCCGGCGCCCGGCATGGTCGAGCTGGACGCATCGGCGCTGGCCACCACGGTGTGCGAGCTGGCCGCCGCCACCCTGGCGGACGCCGGCCCGGTGCAGGGGGTGGGCATCGCCAACCAGCGGTCGACCACGGTGGTCTGGGAGCGCTCGAGCGGCCGGCCGGTCGCCCCGGCCGTCGGCTGGCAGGACTTGAGGACCGTGTTGACGTGCCTCACGCTGCAAGCCGAGGGCATCCGGCTGGCGCCCAACATGTCGGCCACCAAGGTGGCTGCGATCCTCGACGAGGTCGACCCCGATCGTCGGCGGGACGGGGAGCTGTGCTTCGGGACCCTCGACAGCTGGATCGCCTGGACCCTGGCCGGCGGCTCCGACCGCCCCGGCGGGGGCCTCCACGTGACCGATGCCACGAACGCCGGGGTCACGGGCTTGGTCGCCCCGGGCGGGGGCGGGCGCTGGGACCAGTGGGACCGCCGCGTCCTCGAGGCCCTGCGGATCCCGGAGGCGATGCTGCCGCGGATCGTGGACACCGTCGGCGTGGTCGCTCCGTGCACGGCGCTGCCGGGCGCCCCGACGCTCGCCGCGCTCTGCGGCGACCAGCAGGCGTCGCTCGTCGGGCAGGGGTGCACGCTGCCCGGGACGGCCAAGGCCACCTTCGGGACGGGCGGGATGCTGGACCTCTGCACCGGAGCGGAGCCGCCCACCCACGCCGGGCGGGGCCCCGCCGGCACCTTCCCGGTCGTCGCGTGGCAGCAGGCGGGGCGGGCGACCTGGGGGGTCGAGGCGATGATGCTCACGGCCGGTGCCTGTGTGCAGTGGCTGAGCGAGGACCTCGGCCTCATCCCCGACCCGGCGTCGTCCGCCGAGGTGGCGGCCGCCTGTGAGCGCTCGGGCGACGTGTGGTTCGTCCCCGCCCTCCTGGGCATGGGCACCCCGGTGTGGGACTTCGGCGCACGCGGCGCACTCCTCGGCGTGACCCGTGGCACCGGACGTCCCGAGGTCGTCCGCGCCGTGCTCGAGGGGGTGGCGCACCGGGGCGCCGACCTTCTCGAGTCCGCCGAGGCGGACGGGGCGGGCACGGTCGCGTCGCTCCGGGTGGACGGCGGGATGAGCGCCAACCCCGTGTTCGTCCAGGCGTTGGCCGACGCCTGCGGCCGGCCGGTGGACCTCTCCCCCGAGCTCGAGGCCACCACGCGGGGCGCCGGCATCCTGGCCGGGCTGGCCCTCGGGACGTGGGACGGCATGGCGGCGGTGGCCGACGCCTATCGTCCCCGGGCCTCGGTGGCCCCTAGGCTGTCCGAGTCCGACCGCCAGGCGCTCAGAGCCCGGTGGCTCGACGCTCGGGACCGGGCCGCCCGCACCATCCCCGAGCTGTCCGGGATCGAGTTCTGAGAGGTGTCGGCGTGACCGCAATGCCCGGGACGACCGTTGGACGTGGCGCCGTCCCCGTGCGGGAGCACGTGCCCGGCGCGCCGATGGACCTGCTGGAGGCGGCCAAGCTGGCGCGGGACCTCCACGACGCCGTCGGGCGGGTCGTCCTCGGGGCGCCGGGACCGGTCACGGTGGCGGTGGTGGCAGCCGTGTCGGGAGGGCACCTCCTGATCGAGGACGTGCCCGGGACGGGGAAGACCGTCCTCGGCCGCACCCTGGCAACGGCGCTGGGCGCCCAGCTCTCCCGCATTCAGGGGCACACCGACCTGCTGCCGACCGACGTCACCGGGGTCTCGGTGTACGCACCCGACCGCGGTGAGTGGCAGTTCCATCCGGGTCCGGTCTTCGCCCACGTGGTCCTCCTCGACGAGCTCAACCGCACCCCGCCCCGCACCCAGTCGGCGTTCTTGGAGGCGATGGCCGAGGAGCAGGTGACGGTGGACGGCGACCGCTGGCCGTTGCCCCGTCCCCACCTCGTCATCGCCACGCAGAACCCGGCCGAGCAGCTCGGCACGTTCCCCCTGGTCGAGAGCCAGCTGGACCGCTTCGCCCTGGCCACGCCGCTCGGCTACCCCGACGCCGGCACCGAGGTGCGGCTGGCGCTGGGCGAAGGCGGTCACGACGAGCTCAGCCGGCTCGCCCCCATCTGCACCACCAACGACTGGGCCCGCCTGGTGGCGGCCTGCGGCCGGGTCCGCGTCGACCCGGCCGTGGCCGCCTATGCCGTGCAGCTGACCCGGGCGACCCGCGAGCCGCCGTCGGTGCGGCTGGGCGCCAGCCCCCGGGCCTCCATCACCATGGTGCGCTCGGCCCAGGGCCATGCCCTCCTGGACGGGCGGTCGTACACGACGCCGGACGACGTCCAGGCGGTGGCGGTGGCTTCGCTGGCCCACCGGCTGGTGGCCGAGGGCGGCCCGGCGGAGCGGGCCGCGGTCGTGGGGGAGGTGGTGCGCACCACCCCGGCCCCCCGGCCGTGATGCGCCGCGCCGGGCTGGCGCGGCCCCGCCGGGCTGCCGTCCCGGTGGCGGCGAGCGCGGCGGTGCTGGCGGTCTGGGGCGCCGTCGCCCGCGGCAGCGGGGCGGGCTGGGTCCAGACGGTCGGCGCCCTCGTCGCCGGGCTCCTCGTCGTGGGCCTGGCCGGGCCTGCCCTGGCGGTCCGGCGGGTGCGCGTCCATGCGCTCGGCGCGCCGGGCGACGCCGTGGCCGGATCGCCGTTTCCCGTCCAGGTGGCCGTCCGGGGGGCGGCCGTGCTGCAGCCGCAGTGGCCCCCGGGACCGGAGGTCCCCACCGCCGGGGCGGCGCGCGTGACGCTCGAGCTCCGTCCCCCGCACCGGGGCGTGCTGGAGCGGTGCATGGTGACCGTGTCGAGCGCCGCCCCGTTCGGCCTGCTGTGGTGGGCGCGCACGGTGTGCGTGCCACTGCCTGGACCGGTCCTCGTGGCGCCGCGGGTCGGGGCGCCCGATCCCGCTGTCATCGAGCGGAGGGAGGACGACGGAACCGAGGTCCCTTCGCCGGGGCGAGGATCCGACGCCCGCGGGGTGCGCCCCTACGCCTTCGGCGATCGGCGCTCCCTCGTCCACTGGCCGGCCACCGCCCACACCGGCAGCCTCATGGTGCGCGACCACGAACGGCCGGCCGGGCGGACCGCGGCGGTCCGGTGCGCGCTGCCGGCAGACTCCGACGCGGCAGAGGCCCAGGCCGAACGGGTGCTGGGCACGGTAGGGGTGCTCCTGGCAGCCGGCGTCCGGGTGCACCTGACGACGGTCGAGGAGGCCGGTGAGGTCGCGGCTCCCGTGACCACGCTCGCCGCCGCCGGCCGCCGGCTCGCCCGGGCCGTGCCCTCCCGGCCGCCACCGCCGGCACCGGAGGGCTCCTCCTCGCCGTGAACGCGCTGCTTGCCGCCCTCCGTCACCCGAGCCGGACGCTCACCCCGGAGCACTCGGTGCCCCTGCGGGTGGCTGCGGCCGGAGCCGTGTGCACCGGGATCGTCGCATGCCTGCTCCAGGGCCTGCTCCAGCCCTGGGCTGCCGGCCCAGGGCTGGCCCTGGTGGCGGGCGGCAGCCTGTGGTCGCACCATCGGCGGACGCGGCCGGTACCGTTCGTGCGAGCCGGGCTGGCCCTGCTCATGGTGGGGGCGTTCGCCTGGTTCTTCGCGGCCGTGTCGGCCGACGCCCCCGCCGGCGCGCTGCACGCGGTCGAGGCGGCCCTGGCGCTGCTCTTCTGCGCCATGCAGGCGGCCCACTCCTTCGACCTCCCGACCCGCCGCGACCTCGGCTTCGCCATCGCCGGCTCGGCAACCCTGCTGGCGCTGGCCTCGACCCAGGCGGTGTCGCTCGGGTTCGGGGCGGTCGTCGTCGTCTGGGCCGGCTTCGTCGTCCTCGGGCTGTCGGCGGCGTGGGCGTCAATGGCCGGTGGGGCGCGCCTGCGGGCCGGCGGCGTCGTCCCCGCCGCGCTGGCGGCGTTGGCGATCGCCGCTGCCATCCTGGTCGTCCTCCCCGCCCCCTCCCCGCCCACGTTCGGGCCGGCCAAGCTCACAGGCGCCCCGGGCGGACCGGGGACCCAGCCGTCCCACATGGTCCCCGGACCTGCGGGTGCCTCCCGGCAGTCGGCGTCGTCGACCGGCCCGACCGGCGTGGGCGGGTACCTCGGGTTCGCCGGTCCCCTGGACACCGCCCTGCGGGCGCCACTCGGCAACGAGGTCGTCCTCCGGGTGCGGGCGGACCGCCCCTCGTACTGGCTGGCCGAGACGTTCGACACATGGTCCGGCCAGTCGTGGACCGAGTCGAGCCGGGCCCTGCGGCGGGACCGGGCCACACGCGTGTCGGGCGACGGCACGCGGTGGCAGACGGTCACCGGGGGGCCGCCGCTCGTCGTCGGCCAGCCTCCGGATGTCCCCGCCCCCACGGCTGGCGGCGCCAGCCCGGCGGCGCAGACGGTCGGCCAGGCACCGGGCACCGCCGGCCCGGGCGCGCCGGCTCGCACGCGCCGGGTGCCGCCCGGCGCGGCGCCGGTGCAGAGCGACTACCAGACCTTCTACCTTGCCACCTCGGGCTCCAACCTGGTGCTGCATGCCAGCCACGCGATGGCGGTCTGGTTCCCGGCCCACCGCTTGGAGGTCGGGGCGGACGGGACGATCGAGTCCCGCCAGGCGCTGGGGGCGGGATCGGTGTACACCGTGCTGTCCACAGTCGTGACGCCGACGCCGGCCGAGCTGCGCGCCGCCAACGGCACGCAGGGTCTCACACCGGACGTCAAGGCCGAGGACCTCCTGCTTCCCCGCCCCTATCGCCGGGCTGCCGCGCTGGCCCGTCGCATCACGGCCGGGACCTCGAGCGTCTACGGCGCCGTCACCGCCCTCGAGCACTGGATCGGCGCGCACACCACGTACACCACCGACATCCCCCCGCTCCGCCCCGGCCAGGACACCGTGGACCAGTTCCTCTTCGGCGCCCGCCGGGGTTACTGCGAGCAGATCAGCACCTCCCTCGCGGTGATGCTGCGAACCCTCGGGATCCCCGCCCGCGAAGCCGTGGGCTACGTGCCCGGCCCGTACGACCCCCTCACCGGCACCTACGACGTGGAGGCCAAGGACGCCCACGCCTGGGTGCAGGTGTGGTTCCCCGGCTACGGCTGGCAGAGCTTCGACCCGACCGCCTTCGTCCCGGACGCCACCCCGTCGTCGAGCAGCACCCTGCCGAGCGTGGTCTCCGCCGCGCTGGGGCGCGTCCCGCTCCTGCCGACCCTCCCGATCGTGGGCCTGCTCGCCGCGGCTGCCGTCCTCGTCCGACGGCACCGGCGCCGGCCTCGCACGTGGCGGGCGGCCGTGACCCGGGAGGTCGAGCGAGCCGCCCGCCTCGCCGGGGCGCCGGCGCATCCGTCGGACTCGCTCGGCACCGTGGCCGCCCGCCTCGACGTCGTCTTGGCCGGCGGGGGGCCGGGTCCGGCCGCGCCCGCGCCGGCGGCGGCGGTCGCCGCGGCAACCGAGCGGGCCGCCTGGGGAGGCTCCGAGCCCGACGCCCAGACGGCGCGGCGCCTGCTCCAGGACGCCCGGCGCCTCCGACGCGCCGCCGGGCGGGCCCGGGTGCGGCGGACCCTGTCCCGGCGCTGACGGACGCCGTCAGGCGCCGAGCAGCGCCACGGCGTCGTCCCACCCGGCACCGGCGGCCAGGAGGGGGCGGAAGGCCATCAGCTGGCGGGGCCGGCTCACCGCCAGGGCGGCCGTCAGTCGCCCCGCCCGTCCGTAGAGGGCGACGAACTTGCCGTCCTCGGCATCGAGGCTGCCGTCCACCACCGCCACCTCGTCGGTCGGATCGGGGTGTCCGAGGACCTGGATGCGCAGCCCGTACTGGTCGGACCAGAAGTACGGCACCGGGTCGAACGGCTCAGCCCCAGCCCGGCCGGCCAGGAGGGAGCGGGCGGCGGCCACGCCCATCTGGGATGCCACCTCCCAGTGCTCGATGCGCACGGCGCGCTCCTCACCGGCGTGGCGCCACGTCCATCGGGCCAGGTCTCCCGCGGCCACCACACCGTCTGCGGCGAAGAGCCGGTCGTCGCACACGACCCCGTTGTCGACGGCGAGCCCCGAGCCGTCGAGCCACTCGGCGTTGGGCACGACACCGATGCCGACCACGATCACGTCGGCGGGCACGGCCGCCCCGCCGGCCAGGGCCACCTCCGTCCCGGCGGGATCCTCCGGACCGATCCGGTCCACGACTGCCCGGGTCCGCAGGTCGACGCCGTGGCGGGCGTGCAGGGCGGCGCACGCCGCCCCGACCTCCTCGCCGAGCGCGGGCGCCAGCGGCGTCGGGAGCGCCTCGAGCACGGTGACCCGGCAGCCGAGCCCGGCGCACGTGGCGGCCACCTCCGATCCGATGAACCCGGCCCCCACCACCACCACCCGGCACCCCGGGCCGGACGCGGCGATGGTGGCGCGAAGACGCTCGGCGTCCTCCAACGTGCGCACCACCCCGACGGCGCCGTGGTGCTCGGTCCCCGGGAGCCGCCGGGGCCGGGCGCCGGTGGCGAGCACGACCCCGTCGGCGTCGACCACTCCCCCGTCGTCGAGCGTCACGCGGCGGGCTTCGGCGTCGAGCGACACGGCCCGCCTGCCGAGGCGAGCGTCGACCCCCAGGGCGCCGAGCGCGTCGGCATCGGCGAGGACCGTGCGCTCGGACGGCCAGACACCCGCCAGCACCTGCTTGGAGAGAGGGGGTCGGTCGTAGGGGTGGTGCCGCTCCTCCCCGACCAGCACGACCGACCCGGAGAAGCCGTTGTCCCGAAGCCCCTGCACCGCCCGGAGGCCCGCGAGCGAGGCGCCGACCACGACCACCCGGCCGTCCGCCGGCAGCGGGTCGGCACCCCGTGCCCGGGGCGTCACCGGGCCCCCGCCCAGGGGCCGCTCACCGGCCGAACGCGGCCAGCCACTCCTCGGCGGAGCGGGGCCGGAAGCAGACGTTGGACCGCCGGACGGCGCCCATGGGGGCCGACGGCTCCGGCGCGTACTGGTGACCGGGGTAGACGACGGTGCCGTCGGGGACCTGGGCGAGGCGCGTGGTCAGCGACTCGTACATGGCCGCGGGGTCGCTGCCGGGAAGATCGGTCCGGCCGCACCCGTCGAGAAAGAGGGTGTCGCCGGAGAGCAGGGCGCCGTCCACGAGGAAGCACTGGCTTCCCGGGGTGTGCCCTGGCGTGTGGAGGAGCGTGACCGAGAGGCCGCCCACCGCAACGTCGTCGCCGCTGTCGTGGGCCACCAGGTCCTCCGCCGTCACCCCGGCGGCGCGCACGATCCAGGGCACTTCCGCCCGCTGCACGTGGACGGGGACCTGCACCCGCTCGAGCAGGGTGGCGACCCCGTCGATGGTCCATCCGGCCAGCGACCCGCCCACGTGGTCGGCGTGGTAGTGGGTCGCCAGCACGCCGGTGCACCGCATCCCGTCGCCGGCCAAGAGGTCCAGAAGCTCGCCCGGGGCGTACGCAGGGTCGACGAGCAGCGCCTCGCCGGTCTCCCGATCGCCGACGGCGTACACGAAGTTCACCATCTGGCGCGCCACGTCGTCGTGCCGAGCGAAGTCTCGCCCGGCCAGGAGCTGCCGGAAGTACCGGCGGTCCCGGGCCGCCTCCTGCGCCGGCGCGCCCGTCGCCATCAGAACAGCTCCGGCGTCGAGCCGTGGTCGCCCCCGCCGCTCGTCGAGCGGTCGTCCGCCTCGCCGAAGGCGTCGGCGCCCTCGGCCAGCGCCATCTCCTCCAGGCTCGCTTCATCGAGCTCCGCGAGCTCGTCGTCGCGTTCGACGGCGTGGTCCGGACCACCCGTGCCGTCCGGACCCCCCGGGCGCCCTCCGGTGACGACGCCTCCGCCGGGGCCGCCGGCGCCCGGCGCGGCGTCCGAGGCGTCGGAGCGCACCGCCGCCAGGCGGGGCACGAGCTGCTCGACCTGCATCCGGGTCTGGCGAAGCCGCTTGTCGAGCTCCTCGACCAGCGCCGTCGCCCGCATGAGCCGCCCGACGAGCTGGTCGACGTCCACGTCGCGCTGCTCGAAGAACCGCACGATCTCGTCGAGCTCCCGGCTCGCCTCGGTGTACGACAGCTCCTCCACCGGGGGGCCGGCCCCGCCGGCATCGAGGTCCTCGGGAGTTCCGGTCATATCGCCTCCTTGGGGGCCACCGCGACCGATGCGACCGCCGAGCGGGCCGTGCCGTCGGCAAAGCGCGTCACGAGCGTGTTGCCAGGAGCGAGCGCGGCGGCGCTGCGGACCACGCGCCCGCGTTCGTCCATCGTGAGCGTGTACCCCCGCTCCAGCTGACGGTCGACGTCGTACGCCGCGAGCAGCCGCCGCAGGCCGACCAGCTGCTCGTGCGACCGGTCGAGGTGGGCCAGCGCGAGCGGACCGACACGGGCGGCCCGAGCGAGGGCGAGGGCGCTGGCGTCCTCGACCACGCGGGGCGCGCAGCGGGCGACGGCGGCCCCACGGCGGTCGACCAGCTCGGACTGGCGGTCCAGGAGATGCCGGGCCATGGCGGTGAGCCGCTCCCTGGCTCCGTCGTGGCCGTGCTGCAACGCCGCCAGGGTGTCGGTGGCGCACCGGCCCACGGTCGCCGCCGGGTGGCGCACGTGGGCATCCCACCACTCGCCGACCCGATGGACGAGCTCCCGGCCGCACTCGGTGGGGGTGATGCACGCCCGGTTGGCGACCAGGTCGGCCACCGACTCGTCCCCGGTGTGACCGATCCCGGTCCACACCGGCACGGTGGCGGTGGCGATCGCCCGGGCGACCGGTTCGGCGTCGAACGCCGCCAGGTCGGCCTTGGACCCGCCGCCGCGGACCACCACGATCACGTCCAGCAGGCCAGGGCCGAGTGCCGACAACCGGTGGACGGCGGTGGCCAGTGCGCCGGGCGCGGCCCGGCCCTGGACCTGCGCCGGCGCGAGCTGCACCTCGAAGGCGAACCCGGACGACTCCAACTGGCCGAGGAAGTCGCGGAAGCCCTCCGTGCCGGGGCTCGCCACCAGCCCGATGCGCAACGGCACCGCGCTCGTCGGCAGGGACCGGTTGCGCGCTCGCAGGCCCTCGGCCTCGAGGGCCTGCAGCAGCGCCGCCCGCTGGGCGGCCAGCCGGCCCAGCAGCGCCGTCACGTCCAGCTCGGTCAGGATGAACCCGATCTCGGCCTTGGGCCGGTAGAAGTCGAGCGTCCCGCGCAGGACCACGACCATGCCGGGGGCGAGCGTGATCCCCTCGCGCGCGAGCGTGGCACGCAACGGCGCCCAGGCGGACTGCCAGCACTTCACCCGCAGGACGGGCGCCTGGCGGGCCCGGGAGGACTCAGGGTCCACCAGGTCGATGTAGCAGTGGCCGCGCCCGGCCCGCTGGTCGGCGATGTGCTGGATCTCACCCCGGACCCAGATGGAGCGCCGGCGGGGGAAGGCGCGGGCGAGCGCCAGCTCGACCTGGTCGTAGAGGGCGGCGATGGACAGTGCGTCGGCATGCTCGCCGACGAGCAGCTCGTCCGGTCCTCGCGCCACGTCGCCCACCCTAGATAGCTTGAGCCGGCGAAGCCGGCACAGTTGAGTCAAGTTTCACGCGGCCCGTGCAGATTCCCCGATGAAGTCACCGATGGCCTGATCGAGACGGTCGAACTGGCGCCGCAGTGGCGTGGGG
>JAJYVT010000064.1 GCA_021791845.1 Actinomycetes bacterium
CAGGGCATGGCCACGTGGCGCACGCCCAGGTGCGCCAGCGCGTCGACCACCGCGTTGTGGACGGCGGGCGTGGAGCCGATCGTCCCCGACTCCCCGATGCCCTTCGCCCCCAGCGGGTTCCGGAAGGTGGGCGTCTCGGTGTTGGCGGTCTCGAACGACGGAAGCTCGGCGGCGCTGGGCATCCCGTAGTCCGCCAGCGTGGCGGTGACCGGGTTGCCGTCTTGGTCGAACACCATCTCCTCCCACAGCGCCTGGGCCATCCCCTGGGCGATGCCGCCGTGCTGCTGGCCGGTCACGAGCAGCGGATTGACGATGCGCCCGCAGTCGTCGACGGCCACGTGGCGGATCGGCCGCACCCGGCCCGTCTCGGTGTCCACATCCACCACCGAGACGTGGGCGCCGAAGGGGAACGTCGCGTCGTCCTGGTGGAAGTCCAGCTGGGCGCCGAGCGGCCCGAGCGGGCTCCAGTCGGATGTCGCGCCCTGGACCCCGCCGCCGGCCGGCCCGGCGGTGCCCGTCGGCTCGGTGATCCCCTGCGGTCCGGGCGCGTCGGGCTCCGTGCCCGGGCGGGCGGCGAGGGCCGCGACCTCGGCCCACGTGAGCACCCGGGCGGGGACGCCGACCACCCCCAGGCCGCCCCCGTCGTGGACGACGATGTCCTCGGGCGCCGCCTCGAGCTCGGAGGCGGCGATGGCGCGGGCCTGCTCGAGGACGCGCTCGGCGGCGCGGAGCACCGCGCTCCCGCCCAGCTGCAACGAGCGCGAGCCGCCGGTCCCGCCGCCGCGGGCAACCGCGGCGGTGTCGGACTGGAGGAAGCGGATGTGCTCGATGGGGATCCCGAGGGTGTCGGACACGATCATGGAGAAGGCGGTGGCATGCCCCTGCCCGTGCGCCGACGTGCCCACCCGGATCGTCGCCGTCCCGTCGGGATGGACCTCGACCGCCCCCATCTCCTTGCCGCCCCCGGCGGTCACCTCCACGTACACCGCCACGCCGATGCCGAGCTGCACCGGGTCGCCCCCGGCGCGCCGGCGCGCCTGCTCGGCCCGGAGCTCGTCGTAGCCGGCCAGCCGGAGTGCCTCGGCCAGCGGGGCGTCGTAGTCCCCGGTGTCGTACGTGGTCCCCACGGCCGTCTCGACCGGGGCGTCGAAGCGGGGCCGGAGGTTGCGGCGCCGGAGCTCCACCGGGTCCATGCCGAGCTCGGCCGCGGCGATGTCGACCATCCGCTCCACCAGCTCGGCCGCCTCGGGACGCCCCGCACCCCGGAAGGCCCCCATGGGCACCGTGTTGGTGACGAGGGAGGCGACGTCGTAGCGCACGGCGGGGATCTGGTAGACGCCGGAGGCCATCATCCGCGTCGGCCCGAGCGCCAGCCCCCCGCCGAACCCGGCGTAGGCGCCGGCGTCGGCCAGCACCCGCCAGTGCATGCCGACGATGTGGCCCTCGGCGTCGAGCCCCATCTCCACCCACTGCACCTGCCCCCGCCCCTGGGGCATGGCGGCAAAGCTCTCGGAGCGGGTCTCGACCCAGCGCACCGGCCGCCCCAGGCGCCGCGCCGCGGCGATGACGCACGCGTGCTCGGCGCCCAGGCCCACCTTGCTGCCGAACGCCCCGCCCACGTGGGGAGCGACAACCCGCACCGCCGACCGCTCGAGGCCGAAGGCCTTGGCCGTCGCCCGGGCGAAGTCGTGCGGCATCTGGGTCGACACGTAGACCGTGAGCTCGTGGCCGTCGCCGTCGTCCCCGGGCACGGCGGCGACGGCGTCGGCCTCCATCGGCACCACGGCGACGCGCTGGTTCTCCAGCTGCGCCCGGACGACGGTGACGGCGCCGGCGAGCGGGTCGGCGTCGGAGGCGTCGGAGAAGCCGGCCACCACGTTGGTCCCGATCTCTTCGAACTGGAGGGGAGCACCCTCGGAGGCGGCCGCCTCGACGTCGGCCACGGCGGCGAGGGGCTCGTAGTCCACCACCACCCGCTCCGCCGCGTCGACCGCCTGGGCCTCCGTCTCGGCCACGACCATGGCCACGGCGTCGCCGACGAAGCGCACCTTGGCGCGGGCCAGCGGCGGCCGGGCGCAGCCGGGGTGCAGGACCATGAACCCGCCGAGCGGCTCGAGGTCCAGGTCGTCCGCCGTGAAGACGGCGACAACGCCGGGGGCGGTGAGGGCGTCCGCCGTGTCGACCGACCGGATGCGGGCGTGGGCGAACGGAGAGCGGACGAAGGCGACGGCGGCGCACCCCGGCAGCTCCAGGTTGGCCACGAACGTGCCCTTGCCGGTGAGCAGGTCCGGGTCCTCCACCCGCCGGACGCGGTTGCCGAGCAGCGATCCGGGCACGGTCAGGGCCGCCCGGGGCGGCGGTAGTGGCTGGCGTACTCGGGGACGGGAAGGGCCTGGCGGTCCTCCTCGTCGGGGACCGGCGGGCCGGCAGTCACCGACAGGGGGATGTGGCCCGCCCAGATCCCTCCCGCCTCGACGTCCTCGGGGTCGTCGACCGGGCCGCCGGACCGCACCTTGGCCGACACCTCGTCGACGGTGACGCGCACGACGCGGGTCGCCCGCAGCTCGCTGTCGGTCGCGCCGCGGGCGTCGGCGGTGCGGCCGGGGACGATGTGCTCGACCACGGCATCGAGCGCCCGGCGCTTCTCGGCCTCGTCGTCCACCTCGTGGGCATGCCCGTAGACCACCACGGACCGGTAGTTGATCGAGTGGTGGAAGCCGGCCCGGGCCAGCACCAGCCCGTCCACCAGCGTCACCGCCAGCGTCACCGGCGCCCCCTCGCCCACGGTGCGCAGGGCCTGATTGGCCGGCGCCCCGTGCAGGTAGAGCACCTCACCCACCCGGGCGTAGGCCGTGGGCACCACCACCGGCCCCCCGTCGGTGCAGAAGCCCAGGTGGCAGATGAAGGCCTCGTCGAGGATGGCCTCGATCGTCGCCCGGTCGTAGCGGCCGCGCTCGGCCTTGCGCCGCACGGTGGTCCGGGGGCCGGACCGCCAGGCACCGGACCCCGCTTGCTCGCGTTCGTCAGCGGACACGGCCGAGGCCATCGCACGCTCCCTCGCTCGGACGGGCCCCGGCCCCTGCCGGCGCCCCGCAGAGCCTGGCCCCGAGCCCGGCTCTCCGGTCACGATAGAGCGGGCCGGCTCCCGGCGACGACACCACGCCCCGGCCCACGGGGCAGGGCGGGGTCGGTCCACGGTGCCCGGGCCGGGCCGGGCCGGGCCGGGCCGGGGACCCGGCACGGTGCAGGGCCGGGACCGGGGCACAGGACGCGAACGGAGGAGCCATGGAGCTGGCGGGCAAGGTCGCAGTCGTCACCGGCGGTGCGAGCGGCATCGGGGCCGCGCTGTGCCGCCGGTTCGCGGTGGAGGGCGCGGCCGGCGTGGCCGTGGCCGACCTGGACGCCGAGGGGGGCGCGGCGGTGGCCGCCGAGCTGGCGGCGTCGGGCACCAGGGCGGCGGCGATCACCACCGACGTCGCCACAGAGCGCTCCGTGACGGCCCTGGTCGAGCGGGCGACGGCGGAGCTCGGCCCGATCGACCTCTTCTGCGCCAACGCCGGGGTCGCCGTCTCGGGCGGCGTGGAGGTCCCCGACGACGGTTGGCAGCGCATCTGGTCGGTCAACGTCATGGCCCACGTCTACGCCGCCCGGGCGGTGATCCCCCGCATGGCGGCCCGGGGCGGCGGCTACCTCCTCACCACGGCGTCGGCCGCCGGGCTCCTGACCAACCTCGGATCGGCCCCCTACAGCGTGACCAAGCACGCGGCGGTGGCCCTGGCCGAGTGGCTGTCCATCACGCACGCCCACGAGGGGATCAAGGTGTCGTGCCTCTGCCCGCAGGGGGTCCGGACGCCGCTCCTGCTCGGCGGGCTGGCCGCCGGCGACCCGGCCGGGTCCTCGGTCCTGGCCTCGGGGGCCATGCTCGAGCCCGAGGACGTGGCCGAGGCGGTGGTCGGGGCGCTCGCCGAGGAGCGGTTCCTGATCCTCCCGCACCCCGAGGTGGCCGACTACGTGCGGCACCGGGCCGAGGACCCCGAGCGCTGGCTCCGGGGCATGCGCCGGTTGTGGGACGAGGTCCGGGCGCCGTGACCAGCCCGGAATGGCCCGGCGGCCGGCGCTGTTGGTCCCAGGAGACGATGGCGCCGGGACGCCGGGTCGCCGGCGACCGGGCAACGACCGGCGGCCGGCGCCGCCGGGCAGGGCGCCCGAGAACGCAGGAGGTTGGCCGATGCCCGCAGTGACGGTCGAGAACACGCTCGTGCTCCCCAGGGTCCCCGAGCCCGACGCCGCCGTCGAGCGCCGGCCGGTGCGCCAGGTCACGACGGCGCCCGCGGGCCTCGAGGGCGAGGGCTTCCCCGTGCGCCGGGCCTTCGCCGGCGTCTCGCTGGCCGACCTCGACCCCTTCGTGCACATGGACCAGATGGGCGAGGTCGAGTACGCCCCCGGGGAGCCCAAGGGGACGCCCTGGCACCCCCACCGGGGCTTCGAGACCGTCACCTACATGATCGACGGCACCTTCCAGCACCAGGACTCCATCGGCGGCGGGGGGCTCATCGCCAACGGCGCGACCCAGTGGATGACCGCCGGCGCCGGGATCCTGCACATCGAGCGGCCGCCCGACGACCTCGTCGCCAGCGGCGGCCTGTTCCACGGCATCCAGCTCTGGGTCAACCTGCCCTCGGCCGACAAGTGGGTCCCGCCCCGGTACCAGGGGATCGAGCCCCGCACAGCGACCCTGCTCACCACCCCCGACGGGGGCGCCCTGCTCCGGGTGATCGCCGGCGAGGTGGACGGCCACGCCGGGCCGGGCGTGACCCACACCCCCATCGCGATGGTGCACGCCACCGTGAGCCCCGGCGCCCGCATGGTGCTGCCCTGGCCGCGGCGGCGCAACGCCCTGGTCTACGTGCTCGCCGGCGCCGGCTCGGCCGGCGCCGACCGGCGGCCGGTGCACACCGGGCAGCTGGTCGTCTACGGCGCCGGGGACGCCCTGGAGGTGGCCGCCGACGCGTCGCAGGACGGCAGCACGCCCTCGCTGGAGCTGCTGGTCCTCGGGGGCGAGCCCATCCGGGAGCCAGTGGCCGCCTACGGGCCCTTCGTCATGAACACGAAGGAGGAGCTGGCCCAGGCGTTCGAGGACTTCCACGCAGGACGGCTCGGGACCATCCCGGCGGACCACATCGGGCACTGACCCCGGGGGCGGGGCGCAGGGCCGCGCTCAGCCCCCGGCCCGTTCGCGATCGAGCAGGAAAATGGCGGTCGAGCGGCTGACCACCCGGCCGTCGCCGTCGCGCATCGACGCCTCGGCGAAGGCCACCTGCCGGGCCATGCGGGTGACCTCGCCCCGGAGCCGGTAGGGCTCCCCCGCCACCGCCGGACGCATCGTCTCGGTCTTGAGCTCGAGCGTCCCGCGCGTCCGGGCACCCCGGGGCAGCGCGGCGTTGATGGCGAAGTTCATGCAGGCGTCAAAGAGCACCGAGTGGACGCCGGCCTGGACGACCCCGTGGGGGTTGCAGGCCAACGCCGTCGGCACGAAGGAGCCCTCCACCCAGCCGAGGTCCTCCCCGTCCACCCCGTAGGTCTCGAGCGCCCCGCCGACCAGGCCGATGACGGGCATGCCGCCGTCCCCGAGCCATCGGTCCATGTTCCTCGGTCCCGGCGCGGTCGGCTTCTCGGGCACGGCCGGCAGGTTACCGGCAGGTCCGCCCGCCGGCCTTGGCGCCGCCTTGGCGCCGGCCTTGGCGCCGGTCCGGGAGGCGGCCCGGGAGGCGTCACCGGCCGCCGATAGCATGAACGCGGCGCCGCGTCCGCCGCCTGGAGCCTCCGGTGGCAGGCAGGTGCCGAGGAGGCCGGTCCATGCCCACCGCAGTCATCGTCGACGCCGTCCGCACCCCCGGCGGGAAGCGCAACGGGTCGCTCCGCAACTGGCATGCCGTCGACCTGGCGGCAACGGCGCTCGAGGCCCTGGCGAGCCGCAACGACCTGGACCCGGGCGTCGTCGACGACGTGATCATGGGCTGCGTCATGCAGGTGGGCGAGCAGTCCCTCAACGTCGCCCGCAACGCCGTGCTGGCGGCGGGGTGGCCGGAGTCGGTGCCGGCGACGACGGTCGACCGGCAGTGCGGCTCCTCCCAACAGGCGATCCACTTCGCCGCCCAGGGGGTCATGGCGGGCGCCTACGACGTGGTCGTGGCCGGTGGGGTCGAGGCCATGACGCGCACGCCGATGGGCTCGTCGGTCGTGCGCGAGCTGGGCCTGCCCTTCGGCCCGCGGATGACGGCTCGCTACGCGGCCCAGGGGGGGCTGGTGAACCAGGGGATCTCGGCCGAGATGATCGCCGACCGGTGGGACCTGAGCCGGGAGGACCTCGACCGCTACTCGGTCGAGAGCCACCGGCGCGCCGCCCGGGCCACCGCCGAGGGCCGCTTCGAGACCGAGATCGTGCCGGTGCCGGTGCTCGACGCCGACGGCGAGCCCACGGGCGAGGTGCTGACCGCCGACGAGGGCATCCGGCCGGACAGCTCGCTGGAGGCGCTCGCCAACCTGAAGCCGGCGTTCAAGCCCGACGGGAAGATCACGGCCGGCAACTCCTCGCAGATCACCGACGGCGCCTCGGCCGTGCTCGTCATGAGCGAGGAGCGGGCGAACGCGCTCGGCCTCGTGCCCAAGGCGCGCTTCTGCGCCTTCGCCCTGGCCGGCGTGGACCCCGTCACCATGCTGACCGGGCCGATCCCTGCCACCCGGGCGGTGCTCGAGCGGGCGAAGCGGTCGCTGGACGACATCGACCTGGTCGAGATCAACGAGGCGTTCGCGCCCGTGGTGCTCGCCTGGGAGAAGGAGCTCCGCCCCGACATGGCCCGGGTGAACGTGAACGGGGGTGCCATCGCCCTCGGCCACCCGCTCGGCGCCTCGGGCGGCAAGCTCATGGCGACGCTCGTCCACGAGCTGGAGCGGACCGGGGGGCGACTGGGCCTGCTGACCATGTGCGAGGGCGGCGGCCTGGCCAACGCCACGGTGATCGAGCGGCTGGGGTGACCCCGCCGGTGACGGCTGGGACGACCGGTCCGGTCGCGGCCGGGGCGACGTCGGGAACTTGAAGGCCGTCGTTAGGCTTTCCGGCGTGCGCAAGCGGTGGCTGTCCCGGCGAGCGTTGCTCCTGCACGTTGCCGTCGTGGTCTGGGTCCCCGGCTGCCTGGTCGCGTTCTGGTGGCAGGTCCACCGGGCCATGGGGGGCAACGGCCTCAGCTACCTCTACTCGGTCGAGTGGCCGGTGTTCGCCCTCATCGGCATCTGGGCCTGGTGGCAGCTCGTCCACACCGACCCCGAGACGGTGGGCCGCCGGGCGCAGGAGCGCCTGGCGGCCGACCTCGCCGGTGCGGCGGCCCCGGCCCTCGCCGGCGGGGGCGCCGCCAACCCGCTCCCGGCCGGTCTGTCGACGTCCGGACAACCGTCCCCGGACGGGGCCGGGACCCCGGTCCGGCGGCGGGACGACGAGGACCCGGAGCTCGCCGCCTACAACGACCGACTGGCCCGCCTGGCGGCCGAGGGGCCCAAGACGTGGAGGAAGCGATGAGCGCCGACAGCGCCCGCCGGGTGGTGAGCCGGATCGCCCCGGGGTACGCACGCCCAGGTGACGTCGAGGACCCCGCTCGGGGGCTCGCCTCCGCGCTGCTCCGGTACCGGGTGATGGCCTACGTGGTGGGGGTGGGGCTCGCCACCCTGGTGTTCGTGGGCGTGCCGCTCCAGTACGGGGCGGGCATCCCCCAGGTGGACGCCATCGTGGGGCCGATCCACGGGTTCCTCTACATCGTGTACCTGCTCGCCGCCGTGGACCTGGCCCGCCGGGCGCGCTTCACGCTCCTGCAGATGGCCGCCATGATCGGTGCCGGCTTCGTCCCCCTGCTCGCCTTCGTGATCGAGCACCGGGTGACCCGGCGGCTGCGCCAGGACGCCGGGCCGGCATCGAGCCCCTCGGGGGCGACGCCCGCCTGAGCCCGGTCCGGCGCGTCCGGCGCCTCCGGCGCGGACCCCGGTGCCCGGCGCACCAGACCGCACCAGGCGTCTGGGGGCACTTCGTGCCCGGCTCAGAGGCCGAGCCGCGCCTCTTGGAGCCGCCGGACGGCGTCGGCCGGCCCGTCGGGCTGGACCACGGCCGCCTGCTGGCGCCCGGTCATGAAGAGGAGCAGCTCCCCCGGCTCGCCCCGCAGCGTCACCATCGGCGTGCCGGCCCGGACGGTGATCGTGCCGCGGCCCGGCGCCACCAGGGCCAGGCCGCCCGGCACCCGGCGCCGGGCCAGGAGGGCGAGGCCGCGCAGCCGCCGCCACAGCACCGCGTCGAGCGCCGGATCGAGCGTGCGGGGGCCGGCGTCGGGCCGGGCCCGGCGGACGTCCTCGTGGTGGACGAAGTACTCCACCGTGTTGACCGGCTCGTCGACGGCGCGCAGCAGGGCGGGCGGGCCCGAGCGCACGAGGCCGACCAGCTCTGCCCACGGGTGGGCGTCCCGGATCGACCGCTGCGTCCGCTCGGTGTAGGCCCGGAGCGGTCCACCCAGGATCCCCGCCGCGGCGTCGGGACGTCGTTCCCGCAGGACCAGGTGGGCGGTCAGGTCGGCGGCCGTCCACCCCTGGCAGAGGGTGGGCGCGTCGGGCCCCACCTCGAGCAGCAGGTCGCACAGCGCGGCCCGCTCGGCCTGGGCGAAGGAGGGTGCCATGACGTCAGTGGTAACGGGTGGCGAGCACGAAGCCGGCGAAGATGACGACCAGCCCGGCCACGAGGTACCAGGCCGACACCGCCCCGGGCAGGACCGAGAGGTAGTTGAGCAGGATCAGGAGGACCCCGGCCACCAGGAGGACGAGCACCAGGGGCCCGAACCACCGCGGGCTCTTCCGCACTGTCCGGGGGACGGGTGGCGTGTACTTGCCGCTCTCCTCGGGGGCCGTGTAGCGGCCGACCCGGCCGCCCTTGACCGTGGTGCGCCCGGAGGCGGACGTGCCCTTGCGCTGCGCCCGACCCGGCCCGCTCGAACCTTTCGGAGCCATGGCGCCCGAGGATAGACCCCCGTCCCCCCTGCCCGTGGCCGGACGGTCGCTACCATCACCGCGATGGCGGTGCGCGTCCTGGTCGTCGACAACTACGACTCCTTCGTCTACAACCTCGTCCAGGAGCTGGGCGAGCTGGGCGCCACGCTCCTCGTGCACCGCAACGACGCCATCGACGTCGCCGGAATCCGCGCCATCGGGCCCGACGCCATCCTGCTGTCGCCCGGGCCCGGGCGTCCCGAGGAGGCCGGGGTCACCTTGGAGGTGGTGGAGGCGTTGGCGGGCACGGTGCCCATGCTCGGCGTGTGCCTGGGCCACCAGGCCATCGCCCAGGCGTTCGGGGGGGCGGTGGTGCGGGCTCCCGCGCTGATGCACGGCAAGACGTCGGAGATCACCCACTGCGGGACCGGCATCTTCGAGGGCCTGCCCCAGCCCCTGGTGGCCACCCGGTA
Organism: Actinomycetes bacterium; assembly: GCA_021791845.1. GTDB lineage: Bacteria > Actinomycetota > Acidimicrobiia > Acidimicrobiales > RAAP-2 > JAJYVT01. Next base: position 9,492 of record JAJYVT010000064.1, read on the forward strand.
CCACTCGCTGGTCGTGACACCGGACCGGGTGCCCGGGGAGCTCACGGTCACCGCCACCGCCCCCGACGGGGTGGTCATGGGGCTGCGGCACCGGACGCTGCCGGTGGAGGGGGTGCAGTTCCACCCCGAGTCCATCCTCACCACGAGCGGCCCGGCGATGCTGGCGAACTTCCTCGCCCAGGTCGAGCGGTGGTGGGCCGAGGAGCGCCAGCCGGCCTAACCAGGGGCGGCGCCCCGGCGGGGGGTCAGCCTCCGGCGGGGGGTCAGCCTCCGGCGGGGGGCCGGGAGGGCGCGGCGGCGTGGCCCGTGGGGGCGGCGAGCGGGCCGGCGTGGACGGGTGTGCCTGTCACCTTCGGCTTTGTCTTTGTCGCTGTCTTTGTCTTGGGCGGTGTCGTTGTTGTCGTGGCGGCCGCCTTGCACACGGTGATGGTCACGTTGGAGCCCTTGGGCGCCGACGCCCCGCTCGCCGGTGTCTGGCTGATGACCTTGCCGTTTGTGGTGGGGGCGCAGGCCGCCGATGTCTGGGGGACGGCGGTGAGGCCCTTGCCGGCCAGGGCGGCCTTGGCCGCTGTCTCGGTCTGCCCCGTGACTGTCGGCACCGCCACCGGGCAGGGCCCGGTCGAGATCTGGAGGTTGACGGCGCTCTTGGGCGTGACCTTGGTACTGGCCGCCGGTGTCTGGTTCATGACCTCGCCTGTGCCGTACTTTGTCGAGCACCCGGTGGAGGTCTTGCCGGCCGTCAGCCCGGCGGACCCGAGCTGGCTGCCCGCCGCCGTCTGGGAGTCGCCGATGACGCTCGGGACGACCACCGTGGTCTGCTTGGAGACGGTGAGGGTCACCCTGGTGCCCTTCTTCACCGGGGTGCCGGCGGCCGGCGACTGGCTCAGCACGGTCCCGGTCGGCTTTGTGCTGGCCTGTGTGACGAGCCTCGACCTGAGCCCGTCGCCGCTGAGCGTGGCCTCGGCGGTGGTGGCGGGCTGTGTCTTGAATGTGGGCAGGGTGACCTTGGCGACCGGTCCGGTGCTCACCACCAGGGTCACGTGCGACCCCTTGCTCACCTTGGTCCCGCCCGGCGGGTCGGTCGAGATGACGCTTGTGGCGGCGACCGTTGTCGAGTGCCGTGAGGTGTCGCTCACGTGCAGGCCCTTGCCCGCCAGCGTGCCGGTGGCCGTGGCCACCGGCTGGTTCTTCACTGTGGGCAGGCTGAAGTTGCTGGCACCGCCGATGTAGCCCAGGCTGTGGAGGACGAAGTAGACGACGAGCCCCAGCACCACGAGCAGGGCGACCAGGAGGGCGACCCAGCGCCCGGCGTGGAAGGTGTCCTCCTTCACCGGCGATGAGGCGGCGGGAACGGTCTGCGTCGGGTTGGCGGTGGGGACGACGCCCGTGGCCGCCGGATCGGTCGCCGCACCTGCGGCCGCGGCGCCGGCGGCGGCGCCGGCGAGCATGGTGGTGGCCGCCGGGTCGGCAGTCGCCCCCACCGGTCGCCCGGCGACAAACCGCTGGAGGTCGGCCCGCAGGTCGGTGGCCGTCTGGTAGCGCAGGTCGGCCGACTTGGCCATGGCCTTGGCGATGACGGCCTCGAGTGCCGGTGGGACGGTCGGGTTGAGGTCCCGCAAGAGGGGGGGCCGCTCGCGGACGTGCTTGGACGCCACGGCCACCGGCGACTCGCCGAGGAACGGGGGCCGACCGGCCACCATCTCGTACATCACGACCCCGAGCGAGTAGATGTCGCTCCTCGGGTCGACGCCCACCCCCTCCGCCTGCTCGGGTGAGAAGTAGGTGGCCGTCCCCATGACGGCGCCCGTCTGGGTGAGGCTCTCCTCGGTGTTGACGGCCCGGGCGATCCCGAAGTCGGTCACCTTGACCTGCTCGTCGTTGGTGATGAGCACGTTGCCCGGCTTCACGTCGCGGTGGACCACGCCGTGGCGGTGGGCGTAGGCGAGGGCGTCGGCCACCCGTGCGCCGATCATCGCCACCCGCTGGGCGGGCATGGGGCCGCCGCTGCGGAGCGCCTGCGACAGGGGCTGCCCGTCGATGTACTCCATCACGATGTAGTACGTGCCGCCGTCCTCGCCCCAGTCGAAGACCGGGACGATGTTGGGGTGCGAGAGGTTGGCGGCCGCCTGGGCCTCCCGGCGGAACCGCTCGACAAAGGCGCGGTCGACCGACAGCTCCGGGAACAGGACCTTCAGGGCCACCGGTCGGTCCAGGAGCCGGTCGCGTGCCCGGTACACCTGGGCCATCCCGCCCCGGGCCACCATGTGCGTCAGCTCGTAGCGCCCCGAGAAGACGCGCGGTGTGGTCACCGGTTGCATGTTGCTCCGAGCCTAGGGCGCGTCCACCAGGTCGCCGCCCTCCGGGCGGCCGGGCCGTGATCGCAGGTACCCGGGGGTGCAGGGCGGGTCAGGGCGCCGGCGCGGGTCAGGGCGCCGGCGTGGGTCAGGGCGCCGGTCACGGCGGGCCCCGCACGGCGTGGACGGCGGCGCGCCGCTCGCGGGTGGCGGGCGCTCCGGCCGCACCGGCGGCACCTGTCGCGCCTGTCGCGGCCGGGGCCGTCGTGGTCGACGTCGTGGTGGTTGCCCCTGTGGCCGGTGTCGATGTGGCTGTGGCCGGGCTGGTGGTCGGGGTGGTGGTGGTCGGCGGCGAGGTGGTGGGGGTCGCCGCGGGGAACGTTGTCGGCGGCGAGGTGGTCGTGGTGGAGGTGGGGGGCGGCGCGGTCGTGCTCGTGCTGGTGGTCGGCGGGGGGTTCTTTGTGTAGGACACCAGGGCCAGGGAGTCGGCCATCATCGTCTTCATGATCGGCCCGGCGATGCTGGCGCCCGACGCCGACACCGCCTGGTAGGGCACGACGACCGAGATGGCGATCTTGGGCGCGTAGGCCGGGGCGAACCCGACCATCCAGTCGGTGGTGTTTGTGGTGCTCAGACCGGCCTGGGCGGTGCCCGTCTTGACCGCGATGTGCATCCACGAGGGGAACCCCACCCCGTAGGCGGTGCCCTTGGGTGTGGTGGGCACCCGCTGCATGAGCGCGTTCACCGACTTGGCGGCCGACGCGCTCTCGGCGTGCTTGTACACCGTGGGCTTGTACGTCTGCACCAGGGCACCTGTCGAGTTGTGGATCTGGGACATGACGTGGGGGGTCATGACGTTGCCTGTATTGGCGACGCCCTCGGCCACCATGACGTTCTGCAGGTCCGTGGTGGTCACTGTCTGCTGGCCGAAGGCCGAGAGGGCGACGCCCGGCAGGCCCAGTGTGCCTGTTGGCGCCAGCCGCGCCGGCGTGGGGAAGTACGACTTCGACACGGTGCCGCCCAGGTCGATGGGGGGCAGCTGGTTGTAGCCGAAGGCCCGGGCCTGCTTGTAGAGGTCTGTGCCGCCGACGGCGAGGCCCAGCATGGCGTAGCCCGGGTCGCAGGACTCGGGGAGCATCTGGACCATCGTGCCCCCGCAGGGGTTCGCCGCTGTCGGCGTTGTGGCGTCGTTGCAGACCTGCTTTGTCGTCTGGGGGATCTGGCCCTTCTTGGTGCAGCCGGCGACGGGGAAGGTGAAGTTGGTGAGCTCGGGCTTGAGGTTGTAGACGGCGCTCGACGTGACCACCTTGAACGTCGACCCGGGGGCGAAGGCGTCAAAGGTGGCCATGGGGTAGCCGGGGTAGAAGCCCTCGTGGTCCTGGGTGTGGAAGTCCGCCTGGCCGGCCGCCTCGACCTTCTTCAGTGTCGGTGTGGCCAGGGCGTTGTTTGTGAAGGTGGGGTTGGAGTAGTCGGCCAGGATCGCACCCGTCTGCACTGTCTCGACGATGATGGCGCCGTCCTGGTGGCTGTCGGGGATGGCGGCCAGTTGCTGCCGCGCGTCGGCCTGGAGGGTGGGGTTGATCGTCAGGGTGATGTTGTCGGTGGTGGCGCTGGGGGGGTTGAGCAGCTGGCCCAGGGTCGTCGCCTTCTGGTCGTGGAGGCCGAGGTATGTGTTGTAGGCGTACTCGACGCCCGCGGTGCCGTAGAAGCACGCGGCGTAGCCGACGACGCCGGCGTAGAGCGGACCTGTCGTGTACACCCGGTGGTACTCGGTCCCGTCGCAGCCGCCGCCCGGGACCTTCACCGATCGGGCCAGCACCTTGCCTGTCGACGCCAGGATCAGCCCGCGCTGGTTGTCGGCGGCCAGGGCCGCGTTGCGCGGGTTTGTGGGCGAGGCGTTGATGGCTGTGGCCTTGCGGAGCTGGATGTTGACGAGCTGCACCAGCACGGCGGCAAAGCACAGCACCAGCACGAGGCCGAGCCAGCGGATGCGCCGGCCCATCAGGCGGTCTCCCCGGCGCTCATCCCGGCGCTCATCCCGCCGCGCCCGTGGTCGTGGTCGTGGTGGAGCCGGTCGTGGACCCGCCGGTCGTGGACCCGCCGGTCGTGGACGTCGCGCTTGTCGCCGTCGGCTGGGTGGCCAGGTACTCCTGATGGAGGTCGGCCACGTACCGGCGGGCCGCCTTCAGCGACGGCTCCTGGTGGTCCGCCTGGACCGCCGGGAGGTGGAACGGCAGGATCTGGCTGGTCGCCACCGGCGTCTCGTCCACCAGCTTGGGCTTGAACCACAGGAACCCCCCGGGCCGCCCCTGGTAGACGGCCAGGTGCTGGTGGTTCACTCCCACGTACCAGTCGTCCATCGCGTACCAGCGCACGAGGGCGTAGGCCGCGGCGACCACGGCCAGCAGCAGGATCATGAACAGCACCAGGCGCACCGTGACGAGCCGGGGCACCCCGGCCATCCGCCGCCGCCGGCGGCGCTCCCGGCGCGTGGGCCGCAGGCGGCGGAGCTCCGCCGCCTGCGTGCCGAAGTCCGTCGGCGCCCGGCGACCACCGGCCGCGCCCGCAGGGCTCATTGCCGGGCCACGGGCGCCACCCGGCCCGGGGGCCGAGGCGTCCGCTGTCCGGCCGGCTGGCCCCGCTCCACCCGCTCCGGCCGCTCCGGCCGCTCCGGATCTGCCCAGCCCTGGCCCGTCCGCACCGGATCCGGGCATACCGGATCCGGGCACACCGGGCTCCCGGCCGCCGTCGTGACCGGCGGCGCCGGCTCCCCTCGTCACGGTCACCACGCCGCTGGCGCTCCCGGGATCGCCGTTGCCGCCCCGTCGCAGCCGGCCGAGCCGGTCTCCGGCGAGGGCGCGCTGCGTGCCCCGCCCGTTGCGGCCCCCGGCGAGCCCTCGGAGGACACCCGTCGGCTCGTCGACGCCGCCGGCGCCACCGACGGACAGGCGCGGGCTCCCGCTCCCAGAAGCTGCGGGCTCGGCGTCGTCGCCCTTCGCACCACCGCCGTCGGACCCGCCACCGTCCGCCGGGGTGGTGGCACCGGTCCCGGTGCCGGCCAGCGCAGGAATGGCCGTGGTCGGCGCGTCCCCGCCAGCGGACCCTCCCACCGGGTGACGCGACCGCCCACCCTCGGGGTCACCCGCCGATTCTCCGGCCGAGACCACGTCGACGACCACCACGGTGACGTTGTCGTTGCCGCCGTGGTCCACCGCGGCGCGGACGAGCGCCCGGGCAGCCTCCTGCGGGTCGCTGGTGGAGGCGAGCACCCGTTGGATCTGCTGGTCGTCGACCTCGTTGGTGAGGCCGTCGCTGCAGAGCAGGATCCGGTCGCCGTCGGTCAGGTGCAGCTCCCAGAGGTCGACGTCCACGTCGGAGGAGACCCCGAGGGCCCGGGTGAGGATGTGGCGCTGGGGGTGGACCTGGGCTTCCGCCTCGGTCATCTCGCCCTGGCGCACCCGCTCCTCGGCCAGGCTGTGGTCGGCCGTGATCTGGATGACCTGTCCCCGGGAGTAGACGTAGGCCCGAGAGTCCCCCACGTTGGCCAGGGCGATCACCTGACGCCCTCCGGGATCGCGAACCAGCGCGGTGGCCGTGAGCGTGGTGCCCATCCCCCGCAGCCCGCTCTCGACCTGGCCCCTGCGCCAGACGTCGCGGTTCGCCTCGGCGACGGCCCGGCGCAGGCCCTCGACGGTCGGCTGCTTTCGGAACGAGGCTCGAAGCGTGTCGACGGCCACCCGGGCGGCGACCTCACCACCGACATGCCCACCCATCCCGTCGGCGACGGCAAAGAGATCCGGCTCCTCCAGGGCCACGTCCTGGTTGGACGAGCGCACCCTGCCCACGTCCGTGGACGACCCCGAACGCAGCACCGTCACCGTGACACCTGGAACACCGTGCCCCCGACCTGCAGGAGGTCGCCCCTACCCAGCCGGGTCGGCTTGGCGATCCGCTCCGAGTTCACGTACGTGCCGTTGGTGGACCCGAGGTCCTCCACGTACAGCCGGCCGTCCTGCTGGAACAGGCGGGCGTGGGTGGTCGAGCTGTAGATGTCGTAGGTGGTCGGCACCCCCGAGGCCGGCGAGCGGCCGATCGTGAGCTCCTCGCCGATGTCGAAGCGCTGGCCGGCTCGGTCGACGGGCTCCACCACGTCGAGGTACAGCGGTCCGCGTCCACGGCGAGCCGGCGCTTCGACCCGGGGCGCCGGGCGGCTGCTGGCCCGGGCCTGCCGTGGCCCGGCGGGACGCACCTCGACCCAGACCGCCCGGATGACCCGGAGGAGGAAGAGGAACACGAAGGCGATCACGCACCACTGGACGAGCCGGACGATCCCTGAGTAGCCGGGCCCCGTGGCAACGCCGAGCAGTGCCGGAGCCAGGGAGGTCACGAAAGTTCGAAGACCAGGGTCGTCGACCCGACCGTGACCTCGTCACCGCTCTCGAGCAGCTGCTCGCGCACCGGCGCGCCGTTCACCCGGGTGCCGTTGGTGGAGCCCAGGTCGGTCACGACCACCCCGTCGGCGGTGCGGCGGAACTCGGCATGGCGTCGGCTCACGTTCGGGTCGTTCAGGACGACGTCGCACTCGGGGAGCCGGCCCAGCACCAGCGGCCCGCCGTCCCCGATCTCGACCCGTCCTCCGTCGGGCAGGACGAGGACGGCGTACGGCCCCTCCTCCGGGCCCTCCACCACCTCCGCCGTGACCACGAAGCGCCCGGCGCGCAGCCGCGCACCCTCGTAGACCTGCACGTCCACCGGCCCGACGAACGAGTACCCCTCGACCCGAGCGTGCTCGCGGGCAGCGTCGGCCAGCTCGCGGGAGAGGGCGTCGATGAAGTTGGCGAACCGGTCCACATCGGCGGGGGCCAGCGTGACGGTGAAGGAATTGGGCGCGATGAGGCCGTGGACGCCCACGCGGCGGTGGAGGTCCATCTCTCGCGTCAATCGGCGGCCGATCTCGATCGGCTGGAGATTGCTGCGGAACGGCTTCGCCAACGTTCCCTCCACCAGGCGCTCGAGACGCTTCTCGAACTGCTGGAGTCCCATGGTCCGGACAATCCTACCGGTCGGTCATCACCTCGAACGGGGCAGAAGCCCTGTTCCTTGCCACTGCCGGGCTCGAGGCGCAACCCTCCCGGCCCCCGAGCCGACGGCGCCGGCGGGGCGGGGTGATGCTACCCGCAGCACCACGGTTGCACGCATGCACGCCGCCGCCTCGGGCCCCTGGGCGGCGCCTCTTCGACCCCTGGGGCCCTGTGGACAACCCGGGAGCGTGCCTGGGCCGCCGGGCGACGGGGAGGCCGTCGGCTACGCTGGCACCCGCACTCGGGCGAGTGGCGGAATAGGCAGACGCGCAGGATTCAGGTTCCTGTGTCCGAAAGGATGTGGGGGTTCAAGTCCCCCCTCGCCCACCCCCTGGTGGGCCCGGGCCCACCACGATGCCCCAGGCGCGACACCGATCCGGACAGCGCCACCGTGCGGCCCAAGCGCCCCGGCGCAACCAGGCGGCGACGCCCGGGCGCCCGGGGAGAGTCCGGCGGCGCCTCTGCGGGCGACGAGGTCGCGCGTCGTTCCTGGCCACGGGGAAATTCCAAGAAAGTTCGAATTTTCGCCTGCACGCGGGGCGGATCCCGGGACAGTGCCACCCGTGCCGACCGACCTCGGACTCCTGCACCGCCGCCAGGCGGCCGTGGCGCGCCTGGCGGCGATCGGGACGCCGGCCCACGACCACCGCCCGAGGGGACCCATGGCGCTCGAGGCCGCCCGGCGCACCGCCACCGGCACTATGGCCTCACGCCACGACTGAGTGAGCGCTGATGGTGTAGTTCCAGTCACCGTGCCACTCGTGCGGGATGAGCGGCACGGCGGCCAGTTCGGCGTCGCTGATCTTGACGCCGGTCGGATACCAGTTCGGGTCGTCTGCGGCCTGGATCGTGAGTCCGGTCGTCGTGGTCGTCGCCGAGATCAGTTCGATGATGGTCCGCAAGCTCGTGAGTGGCCGACCACGCCAGTTCATGGTGATGAAGCTGAACATGCGGTGCTCGATCTTGTTCCACTTGGAGGTTCCCGGCGGGTAGTGGGACACCGTGATGTCGAGCCCGGTCTCTTGGGCGAGCTTGGCCAGGTGCACCTTCCAGGCACGGAGGCGGTAGCCGTTCGAGCCACCGGCGTCGGCGGTGACGAGCAGCTTCGTCGCGTTGGGGAAGCGGTGCTTGCCCATGGCGCCCCACCACCGCCGGATGGACTCGACCGCGAACGCCGCGGTGTCGGCGGTGTCGCCCACGCTCACCCAGCCCTCGTTGTTG
>JAJYVT010000155.1 GCA_021791845.1 Actinomycetes bacterium
CGTCGTCGCCGTGGCGGTTGGTCCTGGCCTTCTCCACCAGAGAGGTCTTCACTTTTTAGGTGGGACTCACTTCACGTTTCGGACTGTCGTCATCGTGCCAGAGGGCTGTGACACGGGCCGGCCGGTGTTGTGGTGGACCGCCGAGCGGTCGATCCGGCGCCGCGCCGTCATGGGGACGCGCGGAAGCGACTGCGGCCGGTATTGGCGCGAACGTCCGCTGCGACTACGGTGGCGTGCTGGTCGTCGCGCCCGCCAGCTGGGCGAGCGTCATGTGCCTCTTGCGTCGGCGGGTGCGCCGGGGTAGGCCCGCCGCCAGGCGGCGCTCGTCGTCTGCCCGGCGCTGTTCGAAAGCGTCGGCCACCGCCAGGTTGCGCACCACGAGGGCGCAGGCTACGAACAGGCTCATCGGGACGAGGCCCATCACCCGGCACCACCCCCGGTCGACGTCGATCGTCGCGGGGTCCTTGACCCTGGCGTTGGAGCGCTCGGCGGCGGTCCGTCTGGCAAAGGAGCGACGCCAGGCCCTCGAGAGGTAGTCGTGCTTCTGCGCGGTCTTGGCGTTGACGGTGGGCGGGACCGTGATCGTCTGGCTCGCACAGCACGTCGGCGGCTCAGCCGGAGGGCTGAGGACCTCGGGGCGGTCGAAGGACGCGGTCATGGACGCCGGCCGAAGTGGGCAGCGGAGCTTGCCCATGACTGCCGGACAGGCCACCCGGTGGAAGCCGTCAGCGTCTGTGGCGCTCACCCGCCCGAGCTTGAAGCGGGCGAGCTCGGCCACCTTTTTGTCGTAGGCGGCGGTCTCCTCTTTGCTCGCGCCCCGTCCAAGCGGGGCGAGGTCGAAGAGGCCCTTGGGCGTGGCGGGGCAGTACAGGTTGCCGTTGAAGGCGATCGCTCCGTGGTGGGTGCCCTGGGTGCCTCGGTCGTGCGGGTGGAGGTCCATCACCAAGGCGGCACCGGCAGCCCTGAGCGGCAGGGCGAAGTGCTCGGGGACCCGATGCGCGTAGCCCGAGTCCGCCACCACGTCGCCGAGGGGGATACCGGCGTGCACAAGAGCGCCGACTTGAAGCGGCACCGGGTCGTGGTCGCACGAGGCCATCGTCATGTGCCGCACCAGCTCGGGGACCGCCTCTTTTCCTTCGTCGGCCACCATGGTCGAAAGCGAGCAGTAGTAGCCCAAGAACAGCTCGTCCTTCTCCCCCGGACCGCCGCCCTTCCGGTGCCCCCAGCCCGCTTCTTTGTCGGCGTAGTGCCCGTCGGGCTTGGTCCGCCTCGTCGAGAAGCTCTCGACATCGGTCCAGTCGACGGCGAGCGCTCGGGACACGTCTTTGAAGCGCTCCTCCACCGACGCCTCGACCAACGCGTCGAGCGTCTCTTGGAGCACCTCGGTGGGCGCCCCGTCGGGATGGTCCTTCGAGAGCACGCCGGTGACGAGGGAGAACGTCCGTTCCACCTGGCGATAGGTGAGCGTGTGGAGACCGCGGCGCCACTCGACAGTGACGCCGAGCCGGCGCCGGTCGGCCTCTTCGAGCGAGACGAGCGCCGCATGGGCCCGGGTCAGGTGGGCGGGGCGGTGGGTGAGGAGGCACAACAGCATCCCGACCAAGAGCGTGCGGACGCAGAGCTGGCGGGGGCGGACCCCCGTCGCCAGGAGCGCCTCGATGCAGGGGGCGACGCCCGAGGCGTCGACGACCGCCTCGACGCGCCCGAGGTCCGCCGCGCTCAAAGGGTCCCTCCGAGCAGGGCGACGGCCTCGGCCTCCTCCATCTGCCCGAGCATGGCCACGAGGTCGCCCAGACGCTGGGAGCAGGTGAGCCCGGCGGCATCCATGAACGCCTTGAGCCCGATGCGCGCGGCGACCTCGGCGAGCCACGTGACCCGCAGCCGGGCGATCTCGAGGCGGGGGAGGTCGCCACCGCCCGCCAGCGAGCCGGTCAAGGGGGTGGTGACGTTGCGGCGCTCAGGTGATGTGCCCCCGATCAGGAGCCGGCCTCCCGCCCAGCGGGCCGCCACCACCAGGCGCTCGTGGTAGCAAGAGAGGACCGGGACGGTGCGCGGCCTCCTCCCGGAGGTGACCTCGACCACCACGCCGCCGGCGCGCACGGCGACGTCTTTGCCCCGCAGCGCCTTGAGGTCGGCCCCGACGAGCCCGGCGCCCGCCCCGAGGCAGACGAGCGCAGAGGCGCGCCGGCGTCGGGACTCGGTCGGCTGGGCGTCTGCCAGGGCGAGGTAGCAGGCGATCTGTGCCTGGGTGTAGGGGAGCTTCGAGCGCTCTCGGGGAAGGGCCGGCGGAAGCGGGCCGCTCGGGCGCACCCGGCGCTCGATGGCGCGCAGGTTGGTGCGCAGGGTGCGTCGGGTCGCTGCCGTGTGGGCGGTCGCCCCCTCCAGGCAGCACCGCTCGATCACCGAGGGGCACAGCAGCACCTCGGGTGCGAGCTCGAGGCCGACCGTCTCGGCGAAGGACCCGAGACTGCTGGCAGCAAAGAGGAGCGCCTTGGCCCGGTTGGGGGTCTCGGGCGAGGCGGCGGTCACCACCGCTTTGGCGAAGCGGGCGGCCGCCGGGGAGACCCGCCGCGGGCTGAACCGCTCGATCGCCGCCCTCACCTCGGGCGGGGAGGTCGCTGCCACGCCGGGAGTCGTACAGCCTATATACAGTACGATAGAGCCATGGTGGTGGATCCCCCGTGCGAGGCTTGACCGTGGCGCTCACGCCCACCCAGCGAGCCGAAGCCCGCTCGATCGCCACCGAGCTCTCGGCCATCGCGCGCCGAGCCGAGGTCTTGCCGGGCTCGATCACCTCCCGGGTCACCCACTGCGGACGCCCAGGCTGCAGGTGCATGGCCGATCCGCCCCGACCGCACGGCCCCTACTGGCAGTGGACTCGCAAGGTCGCAGCCAAGACCGTCGGGCGTTGGCTCACCCCCGAAGAGGCCGCCGACTACCAACCCTGGGTGGCCAACGACCGGCGCCTGCGCGAGCTGCTCGCCCGCTTGGAGGCCATCGGGACCGCCGCCGTCGAAGCCGACCCCCGCTCCACCCGCCGTCGCGCCAGCCGGGAGCCGCGACACCAGCCCTGACCGGTGTGGGCGCCGGGCGCTTATCCCGTGGGTGAGCCTCGGATCAGGGCGCGAACGGCCAGGTCAAGCCCAAACGTGAAGACCTCACCAGAAGGTCATCACGGAAGATCGTCGCCGGGTTCA
>JAJYVT010000065.1 GCA_021791845.1 Actinomycetes bacterium
TCGGCGGTGTCCGCCGTGCGCCACCTCGGCCGCCGCGGCGCCCGGACCCTGGCCGGCTCGCTGGCCGAGAGCGCCCGCACGTGGCTCGAGTCCACCTACAGCACGTTGGCGCCCGGCGCGCTCTTCGCCCCGTGGGTGCTCCACACGGGGCTCGGGCCCGATGCCACGGGGTCGGGGGTCATGGGGCGCGCGATCGTTTCCCTGCTGGAAGGGGTCGGCCTGCCGGTCCCCGCCGGCGGAGGCGCCCGGCTGGTGGAGGCGCTGCGCGGCGTGATCGAGGAGCACGGCGGGAGCTGCCGCACCGGCGCCGACGTCGAGCGCGTGCTGGTGGCCGGCGGCCGGGCGACCGGCGTCCGGCTGGCGACAGGCGAGGTCGTGGGTGCTCGTCGGGCCGTCGTGTGCAGCGTGACGCCCCCTGCCCTCTACGACCGGCTCCTCGCCGATGCCCCGGTGCCCGACTGGGCACGCCAAGCCGCCCGACGCTTCCGTTTCGGGCGCGCCGGCATGCAGATCCACTACGCGCTCAGCGCGCCCCCGCGATGGCACGCCGACGAACGGCTGCGTGAGGTCCCCCTCGTCCACCTGACCTCCGGGCTCTCCGGCGTCTCCAAGGCGGTCGGCGAGGCCGAGCGCGGCCTGCTCCCCGAGGAAGCGACGATCGTCTGCGGCCAGCCCTGCGCCGTCGACCCGACGCGGGCCCCCGCCGGGGCGTGGATCCTGTGGATCCAGCTGCAGGAGCTCCCGTCGCGCCCGCGGGGCGACGCCAAGGGATCCATCGACGTCGGCGACGGCACCTGGACCGAGTCCCTCCGGGAGCGCTACGCCGACCGGATCCACGAGCGGCTGTCCCGGCACATCGAGGGGCTCGACGCCGTGGTGCAGGCCCGCGTGGCCCTGTCGCCGTCGGACATCGCTCGCGCCAATCCCAACCTGGTCGGCGGGGACATCTACGCCGGCGCCTGCGACCTCGACCAGAACCTGATGTTCCGGCCCCGCCCCGAGCTGGGCGGTCACGGCACCCCCGTGCGCGACCTGTACCAGATCGGGGCGAGCACCCACCCTGGACCGGGACTGGGCGGCGTGTCCGGGACCCTCGTCGCCCGGCGGCTCCTCCGCCGGTCACGTCGAAGGAGCTGAGCGCCGGCGCCTGCAGCGTCGGCGCCTGCGGCGTCAGCGCTGCCGGCCCGGCGCCGCCGGCTCACGGCTCGGGATCGGCGACCGCCGTGACGTGCGCCGTCGTGGCGGCTGCCGGCGTACCGTCCGACCCGTCCCCGGTGACCGACCCGTCCCCGGGCTTCCCCCCGCTGCCGAGCACGACCCCGACCCTGGCGGGCCGCTCCCCGAGCGCCTTCGCAAGGAACTCGCGATTGCGCGTCAGGCCCCGCGGGAACAGCATCAGCGCGCCCACGAAGAGGATGGCGAAGATGATGGAGCTGAGCCCGTTGGGGAGGGTGAAGCTGAGCCCGAAGACCGTGGTGCCGTTCTCGGCGTTGGTCAAGAACGACGACAGGATGCCGAGCAGGATGCCGCCCAACGTGGCTCCCCAGAGGCTCTGGGACCCGCCCACCACCAGCATGGCCAACGTCGAGAAGGTGAGCGCGAGGTACACCTCTGTCACGTTGATGCTTCCGAGCGAGTGCACGTACAGCGCGCCGGCGAAGCCGCAGATCGCCCCGGAGAGGACGAAGGCACCGAGGCGGTGCCGCACGATGGAGACGCCGATGCCCCGGGCGGCGAGGGCATCCGCCCGCGATGCCCGGAGCAGCCGGCACGACCGGGAGCGCTGGTAGGCGAAGGCGACCACCACGGCGACGGCACAGCCGATCGTCGCCTGCCCGACGCCGGTCGTCACCGGCACCGACGCCAGCGTCGTGGGCCCGGGACCGATCTTCTCCCAGTTGGCCAGGATGTTGTAGGTGATCTCCAGGACCGCGAAGGTCGCGATGCCGGCAGCGAGCCCGGACAGGCGCATGAGCGCCAACCCGACGAGCAACGCGAACAGCGCGCCGAGCCCTGCAGCCAAAAGGAGCGACTCCAGGTTGGTGAGCACGGGGCGGCCGAGGAAGCCGAAGAGGTCCGGCATGGTCGTCTGCCGGGTGCTGACCGGCGTCGTGTAGATCCCCGCCGCAAAGGCGCCGACGGCGGCGAAGCTGATCTGCCCGAAGGAGATGACGCCGGAGTTGCCGATGAACACGTAGAGGCCGACGACGATGGTCGCCGTCACGAGCACGTTGATGGCGTCGGTCTGGTCGGATGTCGACAGGTGGGCAGCCACCAGCGCGACGACACCCACCAACGCGAGCGGCCCGAGCAGCTCGGCGGCCAGGCGCAGCCGCGACCGGGTCACACCCGCTCCACGTTGGCACCTCGGGGCGCGAGCAGCCCGGCGGGACGCAGCACCAGCACGATCACCACGAACAGGAAGGTGAGCGACGTCACGAACACCAGCTGCTGCTCGGGGAGGACCGATCCCAGCAGCGAGTTGACGAACCCCACGACGAAGCCTCCCGCCGTGGCCCGCCCGAGGTGGTCCATGCCGCCCAGGACCACGCCCACGAGCGCGACGATGATCAGGTTGAGCCCGAAGGTGGGGGTCACCAGCGGCGTCTGGACCGTGGTCAGCACCGCGACGACGGCGGCGCTCGCACCGCTCAGCACGAAGGCCCAGGTGACCACCCGACCGATGCGCACGCCGACGAGCCGGGCGGCACGGAGGTCCTCGGCGGTGGCCCGCATCCGCATGCCCAACGAGGTGCGGAAGAGCAGCAGCAAGAGGCCGCCCAGCAACAGGACCGCCGCCCCGATCTCGACCAGCGTGATCCAGCGCAGCGCTACGGCGCCACCGACGAGGGCGTCGTTCAGGTTGGTGAGCATCGACACGGTGTTGCCGCTGGGCCCGAAAACGATGAGCCACAGCGCCTCGAGCCCGTAGCTCACCCCGAACGTGGCGATGAGCGTGGTGAGCGGCGACGCGCCGCGCAGGGGGCGGAACACGGCCACCTGGAGGACCAGCGACCCGGCGATGCAGACCCCGAAGCAGAGCACGATCGCCAGCCACGTCGGCAGTGTTCGCATCAGCCACAGGGAGTAGGCGCCGAAGGTGATGACCTCGCCCTGGGCCAGGTTGACCTGCCGAAGCACGCCGAACACCAGCCCCACGGACACGGCGATCAAGGCGTAGAGCGCGCCCAGTGAGACGGCGTCGACCAGGTAGCCGAGGACCGTCACGGCCGGTTCCCCAGCGCGACGCGCTCGACCCCGAAGTACGAGGCGACGACGGTCTCCACGTTGGTGTGCCGGTCGGCCTCGAACCGGATCCGCCCCCCCACCAGCACGTAGCTGCGGGCGCAGAACTCCAGGGTCATCTCGGCCCGCTGCTCGACCAGCAGGATGGCGACGCCGAGTGCGTTGATTCGCTCGAGGGCGGAGAAGACCGACGCGACGATGGTCGGTGACAGGCCGAGCGACGGCTCGTCCAAGAGGAGGAGGTCGGGGTCCGAGAGGAGGGCGCGGGCGATGGCCACCTGCTGCTGCTGGCCGCCGGAGAGCAGGCCGGCACGGCGCCGGGCGAACTCGGCGGTCACCGGGAACAGTGTCGCCACCTCCTCGTCGCCGAGCCGTGGCGTGCGCCCCGGGCGGCGGGCCAGGCGGCCGAGCTGGAGGTTCTCCTGGACCGTCATCGACGGGAAGAGGTGCCGGCCCTCGGGAACCATCGCCAGGCCCAGCCGGACCACGTCCTCCGGCCGCCCGGGAAGCGGCTTGCCCCGGAACCGCACCTCGCCGGCGGCCCGCCGGACCTCACCCATGACCGCGAACAGCGTGGAGCTCTTCCCGGCACCGTTGGGGCCGACCAACCCGACCAGCTCCCCCTCGCCGACGGCGAAGGTGGCGCCGTCGACCGCCTGCGCCCTGCCGTAGGTGACCCGCAGGCCGGACACCTCCAGCAGCGGACGCTCCGGCCCCGCCTCGATGCGCCGGCCCGCCGGCTCGGCCGGCGGCGCTGCGTCACCGCTCACGGCGCTTGCACCGTGAGGGCGCCCGGGTCGTCGGTGCCGATGGTGCCGAAATAGGCAGCGGCCACGCCGGCGTGGCTCCGGACGTGCGACGGGGTCCCCTCCGTGAGCACCTCGCCATGGTCCAGCACGACCACGCGGTCGCTCAACCCCAGGACGAATTCGACGTTGTGATCGATGACGATGATGCCAGCTCCCCGAACCGACCGGGCGTGCTCGACCAACGAGGCGAGCTCGCCCAGCGATTCAGCCGGCAGTCCTGCCGCCGGCTCGTCGAGCAGGAGGACGCTCGGCTCGGCCACCACCGCCCGGGCCACACTGACCCGCTGCTGGTCGCCGTGTGAGAGCTCGGACGCAGGGGATGCCGCCAGGGCCAGCAGGCCGATCTCCTCGAGCAGGGCGTGCGTCCTGCGGCGCGCCTCCCGGGCCGAGCACCCGACGGCGATGGCCCCGAGCTCCACGTTCTCCCGTGCGCTCAGGTCGCCGAACAGCCGGCCGTGCTGGAACGTCCTCGCCAGCCCCCGATGGGCGCGCCGCTCCGGCGAGAGGGTCGAGATCTCGGTCCCGCCCAGCCGGATGCTGCCGTGGTCGATCGGGGCGAAACCGCTCATGGCGTTGACCAGCGTGGTCTTGCCCGCTCCGTTGGGGCCGATCAGGCCCACGATCTCCGCCCGGTCCAGCGTGACGCTCACCGCACTGAGCGCGCGCAACCCGGCGAAGGCAACGGTCACCTCCTGGCAGGCCAGGAGGTGACCGTCGTCAGCGCCCTCGCTCACGGCCTACGCGCCGCCGGCGTACTTCCCCGGGGCCAGCATCTCCACGAAGTGCGGCTTGCCGTTCTTGACCTCGATGATCCGGTACGGACGTCCGACTACTGCGTGGAACTTCGCCGAGAAGCTCACCGGCCCCGACAGGGTGGGGACGTTGTGGAACTTGACCATCTGGGCCGCGAGCCTCGACCCCTTCAGTGTGCCGTGGGTGCGCTTGATGGCAGCGATGATGCCCTGCAGGGCGGTCGGGCCCGTGACGAACCCGCCGGTCTGCGGCGTCTCACCCTTCGACTTCA
Source organism: Actinomycetes bacterium (assembly GCA_021791845.1). Classification (GTDB taxonomy): domain Bacteria; phylum Actinomycetota; class Acidimicrobiia; order Acidimicrobiales; family RAAP-2; genus JAJYVT01. The sequence continues at coordinate 5,080 of JAJYVT010000065.1, forward strand.
TCTGGCTGTACAGGCTGCGGATCTGGTGGTTGGGGTCGTCCCCGAAGACCGAGGCGTAGGTCGACCACCAGATGTTGTTCGACACCGTGGCGCTGCTCGGCTCCCAGAAGCCGCCGTCGATGGCCCACGGGCCGACGATCGGCTTCGTGTTGCCGAGGGTCCGCACGGAGGTGACGAAGGCCGGAAGTGTCGGGGTGGTGGTCGTGCAGAGCACCGTCGCCGCCGCGCTGGAGGTGGCTGCCTTCTGCGCCACCTGGGTGACCGTGTGGTCCCCGGTGGTGTAGGTGAGCTGTGTGACGATCTTGCCACCCATCTTCTGGTAGTCGGTGGTGAAGTTCTGGCAGACGTCCACGAAGTATGTGAGCAGCTTGTCGGTGACGACCGTGGCGGTCTTCCATCCCTTCTGGATGAGCAGCCGGGCCAGCACCGCGCCGTCCGAGGTTGGGGCGTTCCCGAAGCTGAACGCCAGCTTGCCGGGGGCGCCGAAGCGGGACGGTCCCATCTCGTTGGTCCCGGTGCAGGGCGAGACCACCAGCATGTGGTGCGCCAGGCCCACCTGGATGGCCGGGGTGGCGAATGTCACGTCGCACGTGGTCCACAGGATGGAAGCGCCCTGGGAGATGGCCTTGAGGGCATCGGAGCGGGTCGCCGAGGGCTGGAGCTGGTCGTTGTAGACCTTGAACTGGATCGGCCGACCGAGCACGCCGCCGCTGGCGTTCACCTTCTTCGCCCACAGCTCGGCCGCCTGGATGGCCGGCTGGTCGAAGGGCTTCATGGTGCTCGTCTCGTCGATCACCGCCCCGATGATGATCGGCTTGCCCTTTGCCGCCTTGTGGTGCAGCCCTGCAGACGCCCCTGCCACGCCGACGGTCCCGACGACGAGACCGACCGATCCGGCGAGAGCTGCCACTGCTTTGAGCCAGGGACGACGAACCATGAAACCCCCCCTTGTCACGAGCGCCGTAGGCACGGACGTGAGTTTTGTCGCGGTTCTGACATCTAATCAAATCCGAGAATTCATAGCAAGGCAGCCCCCTGCCCGTGCCACGCCGCGGCGGGCTCGCTCCGAGGGCTACGCGCGGTCCCGCCGGTTCGTTGACCGCCGATCGCGTGCCACCGTAGGCTGCGGGACCTCCCTGCGCTGCACGCTCGCCCGGGGGGATCCCCGACAAGACGGAGGGACCGGATGACGACCTATCCCGAGGACGGCTCGCCAGCACGTGGCAACGGCACGGGAGAGACGGGAGAGGAGTGGGGCACGCGGGCGGAGCGCACGCCGGCGCCCACGCTGCTGCAGGTGGGCGACGCCTTCCCCACCGACGCCCTGGCACGCTCGGGTGCAGCCCTGCTCGGGCCGGCGGTCGTGTACTTCTACCCGAAGGACGGCACCGCGACGTGCACGCTCGAAGCGGCGGCATTCCAGCGCGCCGCCCAGCAGTACCAGGCGGCAGGGGTCCAGGTGGTGGGCGTGAGCACCGACGACGACGAGAGCCATGCCTGCTTCGCCCGCGACCAGGGGATCGGCTTCCACCTGGTGAGCGACCCCGATGCGACGCTGACTGCGGCCGTCGGCGTCCTCGAGGACTACGGCGAGCACGGCGAGCTGGCGGCCCGGGTGACGTTCCTGCTCGACGGCAGCGGCACGGTGCGCCGGGTGTTCGAGGTCGGTGACGACGTCACCTCGCATCCCGAGGCCGTCCTGGCGGAGGCTCAGCGCCTCGGCCTCGCCTGGGCCGAGGGACCCTCGTCGTGAGCGCCGTCGTCCGGCGGCTCGCCGAGTGCACCGAGGAGGGGGTCGGCACACCGGCGGTACCGGTCCGCACCAGCCTCGACCTGACGACCGGATCCCCGAGGCTCGTCCAGCGACAGCTGCGCCTCCCCCCCGGCTCGCGCTCTGCGGTCCCGTCGGGTGGCGCCGGGGAGCTCTGGTACGTGGCCCGTGGCAGCGGATCCTTCGGCGAGAACGGTCGGGCGCAGGCGCTCACCGTGGGTACTGCGCTCCTCGTGCCGCCCGGGGACCACATGATCACGTCCGCCGGGCCCGAGGACCTCGAGATCGTGGTCGTCGTCCTCCCGGCCGACGACCGGCCACCCGTGGCGGAGCTCATCGAGGCCCACTTCGAGGACAGTCCCGAGGAGCGTACCGGCGACCGGACGTTCCGGGTCCTCATCGGGGGTCACCAGGACTTCACCCGGGCCACGCAATTCGTGGGGAACATCCCGCCCAGTCGGGCCCCGCTGCACGAGCACACCTACGACGAGGTGGTCATGGTGCTGGAGGGCCACGGCGTCGTGCACGTCGACGACGGGACATGGGACCTCGCCCCGGGCACCTGCATCTACCTGCCGCCCGGCACGAAGCACTGCCTGGAGAACAACCGGGACACGACGCTCCGTGTCCTGGGGGTCTTCTGCCCGGGCGGGACCCCGGCGGCCAAGCACGAGGTCTCGCCGTAGGGGGCAGCGTCAACGCGGCGACGACCCACCGGGCGTCGCCGCCCCCGGGCGTCGCCCCCGCATCGGGCGGTCCCCCGGATCGAGCAGTTCGGTACGGTGACCAGGTGGCAGATGCCCGCGGCCGCGCACCTGACGTCACCGCCGGGTCCGGCGACACCTCCATCTCGGCCCCGCCCGGGACGGCCCTCCGGGGTGTCCGCGCCCTGGTGACGGGCGGAACGAGCGGGCTCGGCCGGGCGATGGCGCACGCCCTCGCCCGCGCCGGCGCGCTCACGGTCGTGACCAGTCGCGACCGCCGCCGGGCCGAGGCGACCGCCCACGAGCTCGGCGAGAACGTCGTCGGGATCGGGATGGACGTCCGCGACGACGAGGCGGTCCAGGCGGGAGTCGACCACCTCGAGGCTCGGTTCGGTGGACTGGACCTCCTGGTCAACAACGCAGGCATCGGGATGCGCACGGTCAATCCGCGCTTCCTCACCGAGCCCCGACCCTTCTGGACAGTGTCGCCGGACGGCTTCCGCGACGTGGTCGGGACCAAGGTCACCGGCTCCTTCCTGGTGGCTCGGGCCGTGGTCCCCCGGATGCTCCGGTCCGGTGGTGGCCGTGTGGTGATCGTCTCCATGAACGAGCACACGATGACCCGCCGGGGCTTCGTTCCCTACGGACCGGCGGGCGCCGGCGTCGAGGCGCTCGCCCGGGTGATGGCAGCCGATCTCGAGGGGAGCCCGGTCACCGTCAACATCCTCTTGCCGGGCGGCGCGGCGGCGACGGGGATGATCCCCGAGGACGCCACCGGCGAGGTCCGCGCCATGCTGCTCGATCCGGCCGTCATGGGACCGCCGATCGTGTGGCTCGCCTCCCCGCAGGCGGTGCACGTCCATGGCGAGCGCATCGTCGCGACCGAGTTCGAGAACTGGCGGGCGGAGCACGCGCCGTAAGCCCACGGGCGCGGCGGGGCCCCGTCGGGCTCAGGGCACGGGGTAGCCGGCAGCGGAGCCCGCCGGCGAGCACGAGCGGTGCCGGAAGGGCCGAATTCCTACGTCGCCCAGCTTCCGGTATGTTGCTCACCCTGCGGTCCCCGGGGAGCCGGGAGTCGGTTGAGGCCGCGCCATGGTCGGAAGTACGAAAAAGGGGGGTCGCGTGCAACGCGGAACATCGTCTTTGGCACCTCGGCACAAGCGCGGGACCGGGCGGCGGTCGGCGCTGGCCTTCGTCGCCGCAGCCACGTGCCTGGCCGCGGGGGTGGCCGCGGGCCTGGTCCCGGGCGTGGCCGGAGCTGCCGCCAGGGCCGCCCGGCACGCGCACAAGGCGGCGACAGGCAACGTCGCCAGCTACGCGCTCCCGACAGGCTCCGACTTCACCTGGATCCTCCCCTTCGAGCCGGGGACGAACACAGAGTCGTGGAACCGCTACATCACCAACGGCATGTGGATGCCCCTCTACTACGACGGCAAGGGCTCCAAGTCCGGCATCGACTACACAGTCTCGGTCGCCAAGCCGCCCGTCTACTCCAACGGCGACACCACGGTCACCATCACACTGAACACCGACTTCACCTGGTCCGACGGCCAGAAGGTGACCTCCACAGACGTGAAGTTCTTCTTCCAGCTGGACCAGGCCGGCAAGCACACACTGGGCGAGTACCTCCCCGGCCAGATGCCCGACAACGTCACCTCGGTCACATACCCGAGTGCCTCCACCGTCGTCCTCCACTTGGACCACGCCTACAACCCGACGTGGTTCACCGGAAACCAGCTCATCCAGCTGTACGCCCTCCCCGCCCAGTCATGGGACAAGACGTGCGCCACGTGCCCCGTCTCCAACGCGGCCACAACCCCCGCCGGAGCGAAGCAGGTCTTCAAGTTCCTGTTCTCCCAGTCGAAGGACGTGCGGACCTACAGCACAAACCCGCTGTGGAAGACAGTTGACGGACCATGGGTGATCAGTTCCTACAGCGAGGTCACCCATGCGGCGTCGTTCGTCGCCAACCCCCACTACACCGGGCCGACAAAGCCCAAGCTCGCCGGCTACAAGATCTACAGCTACACAACAGGCGCCGCCGAGCTCGACGCGTTGCGCTCGGGGGCCCTCACCTACGGCTGGCTCCCGCTCAGCGACGTGAAGGAGGCCTCCTACTTCAAGAGCCACGGGTTCGCGGTGGAGCCGCGTCGGTTCTTCTACGACATGGCGTTCGAGTTCGGTTACACGTCCAAGACATACGGCCCCCTCGTGAAGCAGCTCTATCTCCGCCAGGCCCTCCAGCACCTGGTCACAGAGCAGCTGTACATCTCGAAGACGTACCACGGCTACGGGCTCGTCGACTACGGCCCGATCGCCAACTACCCGGGATCGCCGTACGTGAGCCCCACACTTCGAAAGGACCCGTACCCTTACAACCTGTCGGCGGCCACGCACCTTCTCGCCGAGCACGGCTGGAAGGCCGGGGCGAACGGCACCGACGTCTGCGTACGCCCGGGTACGGGACCCAAGGACTGCGGGGCCGGGATCAAGAAGGGCAGGGCGCTCAGCCTCCCGTTCATCTACGAGACCGGGACAACAGCGTTCGCCGCCCAGGTGTCGGCGTTCGCCACCGCGGCCAAGAAGGTCGGGATCAACATCGCGCTGGACGGCAAGTCCCAGACCACGATGTTCTCGATCGTGGGGGTCTGCCCGTCGACACCGCCGTGCAAGTACGGCATCGCCGGGTACTCCGGCTACATGTGGACATACGGGCCGATCGACATCGTCCCCAGCGGCAACGTCCAATTCGGAAAGGGCAACTACTGGGCCGGCGGGTACACATCGCCCAAGGCCCAGCAGCTGATCAACGCTGCCTCCACCAAGCCGGGAACCAGCCTTCAGCCCCTGTATGCCGCCGAGAACTACCTGTCGAAGAACGTCGCGTCGCTGTGGTGGCCGCTCGCCGACACACTCGTCGTCGTGAAGAAGTCCCTTAAGGGGTGGCAGCAGCTCAACCCCTACGGGGACCCCAACCCGATGACGTGGTACTTCTCGGGCTGACCCGCAGCGGCAGGGCGTCGGGTGCCCCTCGGATGGGGCGGGGTCGGCCAGGGTTGGTGACCCCGCCCCATCAGGGCTGACCGCCGAGGAACCCCTACCGACTCTCCGCGGCCGCCCTCAGGGCGGCGAGGGTCGCCGCCATGCCGGACCTGGCCTTGGCCTGCCGGTCCAGGATGTTCGACTCGGCGTCGTCGCCGAAGCGCTCGGAGAAGACGGCTCGCCCCCGGTCTCCGAACTCCCAGGACTCGGTCACCTCGGTGCCGCCGTCCACGGGCGCAAAGGTGTAGCTCCACCGGGTCTGCGTCGACTCCACGGTGAAGGTGAACTCGCGCCCCCGGTCGGCCGCGACGACCTTCGACGTCGTCTCCCACGTCCGTTCCGGCGTCTCATTGCGGCCCTGGAAGCGGGCGCCGACCACCGGTCCGTCGCCCTCGACCCACCAGCAGGCCCTGCACACCGGGCTCCACTCCCCCATCCGGGTCACGTCGGCGACCATGTCGTACAGGTCTTCCGGCGAACGGTCGATCACGACCGACTGCGACTCCCTGATCGGCTCCATCGCCCAAGTATGCCAGCGCGACATCCGCCGGGTTCCTGGGTCAACCGAACCTGAGCCGGCGTCGGCGCCGGCGTCGTAGTCGGTGCGCCCCGGTGTCGCCGCTGCCGGGCCAGGGGTGCGGGGTGCCGCTCGCGGCGCAGTCAGGGTGCGCAGAGCACCTCGCCATGAGGGACGAAGAAACAGGCGTCCCGTACCTCCATCCACCTCCGAAACCCCTCGGCCAGACGCTCGAGCTCGGCGGCGGTGGCCAGGTTCTCACCGATCGCCTGCTCGGCGAAGCGCGAGTGCACCAGGCGCTCCGCCCACAGCTCGCCCCACCAACGACGCTCCTCGGAGGTGGCGAAGCACCACATGCTCGCCGACACATCGACACGGGTGAACCCGGCGGCGTGCGCCCACGGCACGAGGTGCCGACCTCCGTCCGGCTCGCCACCGGCACTTCGGGCGACGGCGCGATAGAGCCTCACCCAGTCGTCCATCGCGTCCGATGCCGGGTGCCAGAACATCCCTGCGTAATCCGCCTCGCGACAGGCGACGACGCCGCCGGACCGGCACACCCGCCGCATCTCGTGCATGGCGGCAACGGGATCGGCGAGATGCTGGAGCACCTGGTGGGCATGCACGACATCGAACGTTGCATCGTCGAAGGCCAGCCGGTAGACGTCGCCCACCTCGAACGAGAGGTTCGCCCGTTGGTTCGCCCAGACGGACGATCGGGCATCCGCCACGATCCCCGCCTCGGCGTCGATCCCGATCACCGAGCCCTGGGGAACTCTCCCGGCGAGATCGGCCGTGATCGTTCCCGGACCGCATCCGACGTCGAGCACCCGGGCGTCGGGGTGAAGCCGTGGCAGCAGGTAGGCGGCCGAGTTCTCGGCGGTGCGCTGACGGTGCGAGCGCAACACCGCCTCGTGATGACCGTGGAGGTAGCGGTGACGTGCGGGGGAGCCAGGCATCTCACCATGGTCGGCCGCGCCGCCGAGATAAGCAAAGAAGATTCCGCCCCGTCCGTCATAAGATTACTTATGGCCTATGCCGAGCTGCTGCGGACCTTCCTCGCCATCTACCGGGCCGGCTCGCTGACCGACGCCGCCTACCACCGCGGCATCAGCCAGCCAGCCGCCAGCCAGCACCTCGCCGCCCTCGAGCGGACCGTGGGCGCCCGGCTGTTCGTCCGCGGCCCTGCCGGCGTCACCCCGACGCAACAGGCGAGGGAGCTGTACGCCCAGGTGACCGAGCCGCTCGACGCCCTGGAAGCCGTCATCGCCGGCCTCCGAGGCAGAGCCGCCACGTCGGCGGCCGTGCCCGTGCGCTTCGGTTCGAGCCCGGAGTACTTCAGCACCGAGGTCCTCCCCCGTCTCGCCGGCAGCACCATCGCGGTCAGCGCCGTCTTCGGCACCGACACCGAGCTCCTCGCCCTCGTGCAGCACGGCGAGATCGACGTTGCCGTCACCAGCATGTCGCCCTCCCGCCGTTCATTGCGCGCCGTTGCGGTCGGGTCCAAACGGTTCGCGCTCGTTGCCGCGCCCGCGCTCGCCCCCCACCCCCCGCTCGAGACGGTGCACCAACTCTCGGAGTGGCTTCCCCGACAGCCGTGGGTGTCCTACAGCCTGGAGCTGCCCGTCACCCGGCGCTTCTGGCAGGCGGTGCTCGACCGGCCGTTCTCGGCGAAGCCTCGCCTCGTCGCTCCCGATCTGCGGGCGGTGCTCTACGCGGTGGAGCTCGCGATCGGAGTCAGCATCCTGCCGACGTTCGTCTGCGCCGAACCGTTCGCCGCCGGGCGCGTCGTCGAGCTGTTCCCCGTCGGCGACCTCATCGAGGCAGAGCCGTGGTTCGCCTGCACCCGGCTCGGGGAGGCCCAGTCCCCGGCCGTCAAGACGCTCGTTCGAGCCCTGGCCACGTCGGCAGCGCCACCGGCGGTCACCTGCGGGTCTCCCGGAAGCCCGCACGCCGGCATGATTGCGTGAGCCAAGCAGTGCGGGGACGGCGCCGGCGCCACGGGGAGCCACGCCGCCCGGCCCCGGTGACCCGACCGGGTGCGCGACGCCCACCGGGAGTGGGACTTCCGACCCTGTGAGCGCTGCCGCCGGGGCCTCAGGCTGTGGGACATGGTCGATGCGCCGCCAGCGCGGACGTCCGTCGTCTTCGTCAGCGAAGCCGTCGACGTGGCGCGACCACGATCGCTCGTCGAGCGCCAACTGTGCGTCGGCAGCACCGGGCTCCTTCCACTCGCCGCCGACGCGACGGGTGACGGTGAGGGCCAAGTCGTCCGAGTCGGCCCCGTTGTCGCCGGCCGCCTGCTGGGCGTACCGGTCAAGGTCCTCCTCGCACCATGCAGGACACGGGACGGCGCCACCGCGATCCCCATCCGCTGGGAGGCGGTCACCCTCGAGTCGCTGCTTCCGGTGCTCGACGGGACGCTGCTGCTCTCGGCGATCGAGGAAGGCCGACGGTGCCGGCTCGCGATCGAAGCCTCCTACCGCGTGCAGTTCGAACGGCTCGGCGACCTGCTCGACCGAGCGCTGCTCCACCACGTTGCCGAAGCGACGGTCCGCTCGTTTCTGGAGCGGCTGTCGGACGCCATGACCAAGGCGAGCTGACGGCCGAGCGACGACGACAGACGACAGCGGCGTCGCTGACGACAGGGAGCGCCGGGCTCTCGCGGAGAGCTGGGCGGTGACGATGACGGGCGGCTCGATGTCCTCAGGGAGCGCCTCGTCGTCGAAGGACAGCTCGAGCGCCTCCTGCGCAATCGCTTCCGTGAATCGCGCGGTCACCACCTTGCGGCCCGGTAGTTCGCGCCGTGGAAGGCTGCACCGAACGAACTCGCAGGTAGCCGGCTCGGCGCCCCCGGCAGGAGCCGGGCCAGTCCTCCGACGGATGGTGCGGCTGAGCCGGCGGCTGGAACTCGGCTGACGGTCGTCGCAGGCGACCGACGCATCTCGCGGTTCACGAACGCATGAGCCGTGAAATGCGCTACGGGACAGGGCTTCAGCCCGTCACCGGTCGTAGACCTCCCGACGATGGCCCAGTGCGACCACGACGACCAGAAGCACGTCGTCGGCAACGGTGTAGATGATCCGGTAGTCGCCGACGCGAACCCGGAACCCTGGTCGACCCCGCAGTGCTCTGGCCGCCGGCGGTCGGGGGTCGGTGGCGAGAAGGGCGATCGCCCCCTGGACGCGAGGGCGCACGTCAGGGTCCAGCTTGCGAAGCGCCCGCGCCGCCGCCGGGCGGACCTCGATGCGGTAGCGGCTCACGCCCAGCCGAGGTCCGCCTTGACCTGTTCCCAGGGAATGCTCGGACCCTCCTCGGCCATGGAGGCGTCGAAGGCCTCCACGTCCTCGGCATCCTCCAGTGCGTCCATCAGCTCCTCGTACCGCTCGGGGCTGACCAGGACTGCCGCGGGTTGGCCGTAGCGCTCGAGGACCACTGCCTCGGTGTGGGCGGTCTCCACCGCCTCGGCCAGTCGCTCCCGAGCCTCGCTGATCGCCATCGTCGCCATGCCGGAGATTGTACAACATCTTCATAGTTCCGTACAACATCCACGAGTGTGGCGGCGCCTCCGCCCGATCCTCCGTCAGGGCCACTCCGCACCGGACGGGTGATCACCCCGGCCGGCGATACAGCCACTCCGTATCCTCGTCGCCGTGGGCGAACGCCGATGGATCTGGAGAGCCGCCGACCGAACCTCTTCCGGTTCACCGTCACCGACCTGCGAGAACTCCACATCGCGCTCATGACGGCGTTCGAGGAGACGGCGGTGCTGGTCCCGGCGCTCAACTTCGACCAGGTGCGGTCGGCGTTGGCCGCGGTGGGGACGGCCGGCGGCGGTCGATTGACCCGTCGACCAGATAGCGCACGAGATCCGATGACCGATGAGGAACCGATCCGCGACAGTCCCCGCCCTGGTCCCGCCGACGAGCGCGCCCGCTCGATCACGGCAGATCGGCTCGGCCGCACCGAGCTGGCTCCCCTGGTGCACGAGTTGGCCCGGCGCTACGAGAACGGCACGGCACCCACCACCCTGACCCTCCGGGATCTTTCCTTCGTCGAGCGCCGGGCGGCCGATCTTCTCGGCCTCGATCGGCTCCCACCGCCTACCACGCGACTTGCCGTTGCCCGGTTGGCCACGGCGGTCGGGATCGACGGGCCGGAGGAACTGCGGGCCGTCGTGGAACAGCTGGTGGGTCCGCTGGCCTGGGTGGAGTGCCATGTCGCCGCCTTCGAGTTCTTCGGCGGAGCACCCGAGCGGGTGGTGCCGGACAACCTGAAGACCGGCGTGGTGAAGCCCGACCTCTACGACCCGATCGTGAACAAGGCCTTCGGGGAGCTCGCCGCGCACTACCAGGTGCTCGTGGACCCAGCCAGGATCCTCAAGCCCAGGGACAAGGCCCGGGTCGAGCGGCCCGTGCCCTACGTGCGGGACTCGTTCTTCGCCGGCCGGGCTGACGACTTCCCGACCCTCGTCGTCATGCAGCGCGACGCCCTGCGCTGGTGCCGCCAGGTGGCCAACCTCCGCGCGCATCGGGGGATCGAGCGCGTCGCCCCGCAGGCCCTGTTCGACGCCGAGGAGAAGGCGTGCCTACTCGCGCTTTCCCGGACGCCCTTCGAGCTGTGCCGGTGGTCGAGTCCCAAGGTCGGCCCGGACATCCACATCAAGGTGGGGCAAGGCCCTCTACAGCGTCCCGTGGCGGCTGATCGGCAAGACGGTCGACACGAAGGAGCTCGCCCGATCGGTCGAGATCTACTTCGAGGGGTCGCTCGTCGCCACCCACGTGCGCGTCGAACGGGGCAAGCAGACCAACTACGACCATTACCCGCCCGAGAAGATCGCCTTCATGATGCGCACCCCGGCGTGGTGCCGCCGCCGGGCCGCCGAGCTCGGTCCGTCGATCGCCGCCGTGGTGTCGGTCCTCATGGAGGTGAACGCCCTGTATCGCCTGCGCCAGGCCCAGGGGGTGGTCGGTCTGGCCGACAAGCACGGCGCGGAGCGCCTCGACGCCGCGTGCGCCAGGGGCGCTCGCCGCCGGGAACCCCGCCTACAAGACCGTGAAGGGGCTCCTCGCCGCCGGCGCCGAAGCTGACGACGACCCCGTCCAGCGGGCGCCGGCGGCGCCGGCGCACCTGCACGACCCCGAGGCCCTCTTCGACGCCGAGGCTGTCCGATGAGGGGCCATCAGCTGGAGGAGTCGCTGCGCAAGCTCAAGCTCACCGGGATGCTCGACACCCTCGAGGTCCGCCTGGCCCAGGCGACCGCCGGCGAGCTCGGGCATGTCGAGCTGCTCCAGGCGCTGTGCGAGGACGAGGCGGCCCGACGCGATGCCACCGGGCTCGAGCGCCGCATGCGCGCCGCGCGCTTCGAGCAGGTCTGCACCGTCGAGGACTTCGACTTCGCCTTCAACCCCAAGATCCCCGCCTCCCAGATCCGGGACCTCGGAACGCTTCGCTTCGTCGAGGCCGGCGAGTCGGTGATCCTCCATGGCCCTGTCGGCGTGGGCAAGTCGATGGTCGCCCAGGCGCTCGGCCACCTCGCGTGCCTGCGGGGGCACAGCGTCGCGTTCACCAAGACCTCACGGCTGCTCGCCGATCTCGCCGGCGGCCACGCCGACCGCACCTTTGAGACCCGCCTGGCCCGCTGGGCGAAGCCGACCCTTGTGATCTTCGACGACTTCGCCATGCGGGACCTGACGCTGGCCCAGGCCGACGACCTCTACGAGCTCGTGACCGACCGCGCCGGCAAGGCCTCGGTGTTCACCGCCAACCGCCAGGCGCAGGACTGGTACTCGCTGTTCCCGAACCCCGTGGTGGCCGAGTTTCTATTGGGGTGAGCTCGACCATCCAGCACGTCCAAGATCAGCGCATCTGACGCTGTGCTGGAAGTTGTCTATTGGCGTGTCCGCCGCTGTTCCTTCTCTGCGCATTTGGGCCTCACCAGGAGACTCGTGGGCCGCACCAGCTCCGGAGTGGCTGTGTCGCCTACGTCCACCACACAGAACGGGGCGTCTCACCAGGGCCTGGACGCGCGACCCCAATAGAACCGGAGCGATCCTCGACCGGATCGTGAACGCCGCCCACCACGTCCACATGGACGGCAAGTCCTACCGGCCCAACAAACGTCCTGGGACCCAGGAGCAGCGGCGATGACCCGGACCTGCGCCGCCGACGGATGCGACAACCCCGTGCCGCGCCGGCCGGGCAAGATTGGCCGACAGCCGATCTACTGCTCGCCGGCGTGCCGCCCGTCGCGAGCGCGCCCGGCCGTCTACGTGGAAGCCGAGCGGGCCGACGACAGCGACGATCCGAGCCGCGGCTGGGAGGTCAGGCTCCGCCGGGGCGAGCATGTGGTGGTCCTTCAGCGCCAGCTCGGCCGGTTCAGCGCCACTGCGCTGGCCGCCGACGTGCTCGCCCTCCTGGAAGGCAGCCCGGCGCTCGCCGGGCAGGAAGGGGGAACGATCGAGTAGACAAGACGCGCACGCCGGACGAAGGAATTCCGTGACGGCAGAGCCTGTTGCGTGAACGGCAACCGAGGCGGTGACGGTGCCGGTCGGCGGCGCTCGCTGATCGCTGCCGTATCGCGCTGCCCACCGGGTTGGCTCCACCGGCGGGCGCATCGTTCGCCCGATCAGCA